>JALZJF010000001.1 GCA_030859905.1 Acidobacteriota bacterium | reverse complement strand
TCATTGCGAATTCTCATCTCCAGTTGGGCTAAAGCAGACGGCAATTGCCGCATCCAACCGATAAGAATATTTACGTATTTTCAGAGCTTCTTTCTCATCTGTTATTAGCAGAAGAGGGTTCGGGGTGGATTGTGTCCGGACCCTCGACGTCCGGTTGTGATTGAGGTCCAACGAATTTCCTAAAGAGCCTATCCCAATCTAGCGAGGTCGTTCTGCGAACCTGTATGGTTGGTTTGGATGAAACGAAAACTTTGGGCTGTTTTAACAAATAGTTCGGACACTTTTTTTGAGCCACGCTTCCCATAAGCTATTGGGTTACCAATGGGAAAAAAATTAAAAGCGCATCGGACTCGCAAGTTCGTGCGAAGGTTAATCTATGAAATTCTTTGTGTCTGTCGGGTTGCGTGTGTTGTGCTGATGGCAGCTTGGCCTGTGGCGAGTGCAGCGCAAATCATTCCCGCTGTTTCAGGTAACAGCCGCAGTCCGGTAGCTTCGGCGAAAGGCGTGCGCTTGCTCGTCGCCGTCCGCCTCGTAACGCGCAGGCGTTTTACGCTCGTCTTCGACGCGCCGATTCTTGATGCGAAAACTTACCGTCACGGCGGGCGCATATTTTTAGAAGTACCGGACGCGCGCGCGACCGCATTGGCGCGACTGCCACACCAGTTCGACGCGCGTTTTGAGCAGCGCGGCTTGCCACTCATTCTCTCGTTCCCTGTCACCGCCGCGCCGCAAGTCAAAGGTTTTCAGCAAAGCCTCGAAGTTTTGTGCGACGACGCACCGTCGCCTGCCGCGCTCCCGCCGGCAAACACGCCGCCGAAAGTTGCCGCTGCCGCGTTGCCGGAAGTCGCCGCCCTCGCGCCGCTGAAAAAGCAAACGACGCAACTGCCAAGACGCGATGGCGTGCCGACGAATCAACGCCGCGAGAGTGAGCGTGAAGGCGGGCGCAGGCATCGATTGCTTTTTGCAGCTCGCCTCGGCAACATCTTTAGCAGCAACATCAACCGCGATGAGGACGGTGAAGAAGTCGCTTCCTACGGTTTCGCGCCCGGCTTCGATGTGCGCTATCAACTCCGTTCGGAGAAATCGAGACTCGGTTTTGAATACAACTTGCGAGCTTACTCTTTCACCAATACGCAGCGTTGGGATCGCGTCAGCCATAAAGCCGAAGCGTCATATGAGCGGCAACTCAGCCGGCGTTGGAACATCGAGTCAATCGGCGCGTTCGCCCTGAGCGGCGTGACGGAAGATCGACGCATCGCCGATCAATATCTCGCCTTGCAGGGCGTCGAATATCGTCTCGCGAGCCGGCGCTATCTGCGCGGCTTCGGAGCGTTTCGCGTGTTGCGTTATCCCCGCGACGAAGGCCGCAACGCTACCAACCCCTACGTCGGCGGCAGTTTCCTCCAACGCCTGCCGCGCAATCGCCGCTGGGAAGCGGACCTTCGCTACGACCGCCAGAACGCCGAGAGCAGCCGCAACCGTTTCACGCGCTGGTCATTCGACTTTGAATTCCGCACGCCGCTCCTCCGGCGTCGCCAGCGCCGCGATGGGCTGACGCTCGAAGCCGTCTATCGTTCCCAGACTTACGCACGCCGCATCACTGTGGACGGCGTGCACGTGCCGCAACACGACAACCGTTGGGAGTTCGGCGCGCTTTACGAACGTCCCCTCACCCGGCATTTCGGCATAGAATTCGGTTACAATTTCGAGCAACGCTTGTCGAACGATTCCGACCGCAACTTCAACGAACACCGCGTAGGCTTTGCCGCGACATATCGCTGGCGCAAGGAAATGCGCTGAGCAATGGTTGACGAGAAAATTTCCGATGCCGTGGTTATAGGCGCGGGGCCGAACGGTTTAGCCGCAGCGGTGACGCTGGCACGCGCTGGACGCAGTGTGTTAGTGCGCGAAGCGAATGACACCATCGGAGGCGGCACGCGCTCCGGCGAATTAACGCTGCCCGGATTCCTGCATGATTTATGTTCTGCCGTGCATCCGCTCGCGGCGAGTTCACCATTTTTCCGCGACCTGCCGCTTGCCGCGCACGGCTTAGAGTTCATTCACCCGCCGGTGTGTCTCGCGCATCCGTTCGATGACGGCACAGCCGCGCTGCTGCATCGTTCAATCGCCCAGACCGCTGTCACGCTCGGTCGTGACGCAGAGGCTTACCAGAATTTGATGGGGCCGCTGGCCGCCGATTGGAACGACTTGCTCGAAGGCGTGCTGTCGCCATTCAGCTTTCCACGTCATCCGTTCAAGCTCGCGCGGTTCGGATTGAAAGCGATTCGTTCGGCGCAGAGTTTCGTCTCCAGTTATTTCACAGACTATCGCGCCCGCGCGCTGTTCGCCGGAAACTCCGCGCACTCGTTTCTGCCGCTGGAACATGCCGTGACCGCCGGGTTTGGCTTGCTGCTCGGCCTGTCGGGCCATGCCGTCGGTTGGCCCGTCGTGCGCGGCGGCTCGCAGCAAATCGCGGACGCGCTCGCTGCTTACTTGCGCTCGCTTGGCGGCGAAATTCAGACGAACGCCCGCGTTGATTCATTCGCCGAGATTTCATCCGCGCGGCTGGTGATGTGCGACATCACTCCGCGCCAACTGCTTCGCATCGCGGGCGAGCGATTGCCCGCAGGCTATCGTCGTCAGTTACAGCGTTACCGGTACGGCATGGCGGCGTTTAAAGTTGATTACGCCCTTGATGGAACAATTCCGTGGAAAGCGAAGGAGTGCGCCCTGGCGGGGACGGTGCATCTCGGCGGCACGTTCGAGGAGATCGCCGCGTCGGAGCGTGCCGCGTGGAGTGGCGCGCATAGCGAACGCCCGTTCGTGTTGCTCGCGCAGCAGAGCTTGTTCGATGCCTCGCGCGCGCCTGAAGGCAAACATACCGTCTGGGCTTACTGCCATGTGCCGCAGGGCTCGACTTTCGACATGGCGGAACGCATCGAAAAGCAAATCGAACGCTTCGCGCCAGGCTTTCGCGAACGCATCCTCACGCGCTCTGTGACGACGCCCGCCGATCTCGAAAGGCGTAACGCCAACCTCATCGGCGGCGACATCAACGGCGGCGTGCAAGACATCTGGCAAGCCTTCGCGCGCCCCGTCTTGCGCTTCGGCGCTCCTTACGCCACGCCCGTCGAAAATCTCTACCTTTGCTCATCTTCCACCCCACCCGGCGGCGGCGTACACGGCATGTGCGGCTACAACGCAGCCCGCATGGCTCTGCGTAAATCCAAGTAGCCGTCAAACTCAATTCTCGTTGAACGGGCAAGCGATGCCCGCCGTTGCCCATCCCAACGTTCCTGCCAGATCGAACCACAAGGGACTGGCATACTAGGCCAGAACCAGTTTCACGCAAAGACGCAGGGTACGCAAAGAATAAGCGTCTTTGGGTCCTCGTGGGATTTCTTCTGTCCCCCATTTCATCAGCTTTGATTTAGATCAGTCTTGCCGTCTCATGTCTGATTGTGTTGCGGTGCGACTTTGACTTTGAGCGGGGGACGAGCGTTCTTCGGGCGCGCCGCCAAGCGTTCGCTGATGAAGCGTGGGTCGAGCCACACTAACATCCGTTCGAGTGGGAAGAACGAGAGGAAAATGAAGCCCACCAGTTGATAGCGAAACGTGATGCCCATCACGAAGAAGATGCCCCAGTGCATCATGATCGCCGCCAGCGACCACAAGCGTCCCACGTGTTTATTCGCGAGCGCAACGGGCGCGCCGGCTTCGATCACCATCGAGCCGACGCCGATTAACGTAAAGAGCCACAGATGATTGTAGAGCGTGTAGGCGAGCGGTTCTGCGCCGTCGCCGAGCAGTTCTTTACGCAAACCGTCAACCGCAACTTGCCCGCGCAACGCTTCACCGGTCATCCATTCGAGTCCGAGCGGGCCGAAGATTTTAGCGACGCCGGAGAGAAAATACGTGATCACCGTCACCGTACACAGCAAACGAATTGCCCAGCCGTACTGCCAATGGCGCTCGCTGTTCAGCTTCCACCACGGACTGGAGTTGGCTTCTTCGCAGGCGAGCAATTGTTTGTGCGCGTCAAGCGACAGCGCGTCCGCCGCCGGAGAAAAACCCAGAATCAGCGCGTGAAACACCAGCACGTTGTCGCTGTGAAAAATCATCGACCAAGAGTTGCGGTAGCTCAACACGAAGAACAGCAACAACCCGAATACCGGCCCCGTGACGCGAAAACGCCAGCCCAGAATGAACGCGACGTTGGCCGCGAGCAAGGCGATGACGAGCAATTGAAACCACTCGACGGGCATCGGCACGTCAAACAAATGGGCTGCGCCGACCGGCTCGTAAAGCGAGGCGTCCGTCCCGGCGACGCTTGCGAACAGCGAGATGCGCGACGACAAATACCACAGCGAGAAAGCGCCGATCAGAATTCTCAGCAATGCGAGGCGTGTCGGCGGCGCGTCTTTCAGCAAGAATTTCTCAAGACCCTGAACTAGCTTCATCTTCCCCGCCTCCTTCTTTATCTTCGTTGTCCGTGTCCGCGTCTTCCGGCTTTTGCGTTTTTCTTTCGACGCGGCAGACGGCGTGGACTTTTTCCTCGACGGGCGTTTGCTTGCCGTTGAAGTAGTCGTTCAAGTTATATGTGCCTTCCATGACCTGCACGCTCGTCACCTGCGCGAGTTGCTTCCGGTCGCGCCTCACGATTCGTGCAGCGACTTGCTCGCACAATTTTTGCGCTTCGTCGCGCTGCACGCGCCGGCGAATCTGCCGCCGCACTTGATTCAACCCGCCCGTGCCGGCGTAGCTGTAGCGAATCAATTGACGATTGCCCGTCTCGTCGAAACCGGCCAAGTGATACACCGTCGCCGTTTCGTCACGTCGTGCGCTAAACATCGGATAATGCGAGAGGGGAAAGCCGTCAGTGGGTCGAGCACGGAAATTCTCGACAATCGGCGACAACACTGCAAGAATCATCAACACGCTGAAAGTGATGACGAAGATTTTGGTGCGCCGAAATGTGCGCTCCGAATGCGGCAACGCGCTCGCGCGTCGATCTCTGTTTTCATCTTCTTCGTGAACCAACAGATCATCAGACATGACTGACCTTCCTTCTTGGCTTTCATTTAGTGGCCCGTTAACACCCGTCGGACACATCCTTAACAAAGCGCGTCGAAGCGCTCGCCGCCCTTTAAAGCCACGCCGTGCATTTGTAGGGCCTGCAGCAAGCAGCGCGCGGCAGTTGTCAGCGCAGCGCGCCCGCGTAGGTTCGCGCGGCGGATCACTCGACAGTTTGCCGGGTTAGGCCGTCCGGTTTTCCCGATCAAGAGCAAAGTTCGTAGCACGATGCGGTCAAACTCTCGCTCCGTGGCCCGCCCTTCGCACGTCAGTCGGTGGCGCAGTTGCCAGAGCAGGGTCGCCCAGATGGTGCCGTTGTAGTGCGGATCGGCGGCGGGCGCGGCGTCAAAGTCTGCCAGGCTGCGCCCCGGCTCAAGGTTGCGGTAACGTGGATGCCTCGGCGGCAATCCCGCGCGGTGCCACCTGAAGATGTCTGCGCGATTGAGCATCGACGCCGTCAGATAATCGCACATGCCTTCATCGAGCCAACACTTAGCATTACTTTGCTTCATCAATCGGCGTTGATCGTTGCAACGAAAATCCGCCGTGTGGCGAACGACATGATGCGCGTACTCGTGATAGATGATCGACGGATTATGCGAAGCCTGATGCAGATAGCGTCGCCCGCCCAAGCGCCGCGTCCGCGACGCTCCGGCGGCGAGCGGTTCTCCGCGCTTCAGGAAATAGCGACCGGGGCCGAGATGAATCTCGCCGCTCGTGTCAAGCTCTCTGTCCTCCGTGGGATCGTAGCGGCGCGCTCGCATTCGGTAGTGGCCTCCGGCCAGCACACGCTCGCGTCGAAACTCGCCAGTGAGCGGATCGTAGCCGGAATGTGCGCTCGTCAGGAGGCGCAGTTTGGGTAGCGGCGGCGCGTCGAGTTCGACAAGCAGTTCGTTGATGTAGCGCGCCATTCGAGCCGCGTGATAGTAAGCGTTGACTTGACCGAACTGCGCAGCTTCGATCAATCGTTGCCAGAGAAGTCCCTGCTTGCGCTCGTTGCGGGCGGGACTCACTCCTCCGCGTCGCGGCATAAAAACGAAGTTGCCCACCTGATCCGGTTGAGCCGCCGGTATCTCGATCAAATCACCACTTGGCAATCGCACCACGCCTGCACTCTCGACCTTCACGTATCGCCCGTCGAGCTGCGCCGCACACAATTCGAGGTCAGGCAGCGACAGCAACACAGGCATGGGCGCGCGGTCGTCGTTCGCGTCGTTCGACAACGAAGCGTAAACCGCACCGAGCGGCACTTGCTGCGTTACACTCTCGAAGACTTCGGCGACGATTGGCAAAGGCAATGCAGTAGTCGATAAAGAGTTTGGCTGTTCCATCTGCCGTTTATCTCTCGGCAACAAATCGCTAGAACGGGTTCAGGGGTTTGAAAAGTGAGTGGGGGGCTTCTTCCAATTTCGGCAACGTCGCAAACCGACTGAGACGCCACGAAATAAGGCGCTGAAACGCCGAATCCGCTTGCTCATGCAACGCCGTGACCGTATCGCACTCGACGATGCGCCCGCCTTCGATCACGGCGACGCGGTCGGCGGCGAGTCCCAAGAGTGGATCGGAACCGAGAATTACGATTCCCTTCAAGAAGCGTTTCGCCGGGTCGGACTCATTCAACAGTCCGCGCAGGCGTTCGATCATCTCTTGATTAACGATCTCTTCCGCGCCGTCGATGACGACGAGGGCGGGGCGGCGCACGAGCGCGCGCATCAAGGCGATGCCCATGCGTTGTTGGCCCGAAAGGCGCATCCCGCGCTGGCCGGCCTTCGTCTTGAGGCGTTTCGGCAGACTCTCGATAAAGCCGTCCAGCCCGACGATCTGCGCGGCTTCGCGGATACGTTGATTGCGCCGCGAGTTATTCAGACCTTCCGCCCGCCAATCCCAACCGTAGCAGATGTTGTTGAACAGCGAATCGGCGAACAGTGCCGCGTCTTCTTCGATGAGCATGAGCGCGTGTCCGAGCGACATAGGTTCACACTCGGATACGTTCTGCCCATCGACAAAGACTCCTCCCCGTTCCGGCTTCAAGTGTCCAGCGAGCAAGCCGGCGAGTGTCGATTTACCGCTCCCGCCTGCGCCGATAATCGCGGTCAGTTGACCAGGTAAACATTGAAGCGACAGATTCTCGAAAACGAGTCCGCGCTTTTCCGTGTGCTGGAACGAGACCTCGCGCGCTTCGATCAAGCCTTCGGGTATCTCAAGCGGCGTGCGGGTCGGTTGCAAGACATCTGTTGCTTGAGAAGCAGTCTCTTCGGTGTCGAGCAGCACAACGACGCGCTCCAGCCCGACGAGGGCGCGAGTGTAGCGTTGATTGAAGCGCGCCAGACGCCGGAAGATGGGTAGGACGCGCGCGCTTAAGAAAAAGAATGCGGCCAGGACGCCGGTCGTGCCGCCCCCGTGCATAAAGAGCCATGCGCCGAACAATAAAATGATCGCGCTCATCGAAGTGGAGGCGACGGTCGCGAAGCTCTCCAACTTGCCGCCGCGCCGGGCGAGACCGATGAGCCCATCGCGCAGATTGACATTGGTTCCGTCAAAATCAGCGAGCGTTTTGTCGCGGTCGGCGAGCCGGCGCATGGTCGTCGCATTGAGAAATTGTTCCTGCAAGTTTCCAGCGAGCGCGCTTCGCAGTTTACGCACGCTCCGTGCCTCTTCACGCAACGGGTGCGTTTCCAGCCGGAGGGCGTAAAGAAACAGCGGGACGCCCAGCAGACTTGCCGCTGCAAGCAACGGATTGAGCCAGAAGAATACCGTCAACACGACTGCGAGCGTCGCTGCGTCGATCAGCGAATCCACGAGTCCGCGCCCGGCGAGCCAGAGAACCGCGCTCATGTCGCCAATGAAGCGCATGATCATCTTGCCGCCGCTCCGCACTTGAAAAAACGACGCGGGCAATCGTTGCAGCTTCTCGAAACTCGCCCGCCGCATTTGGTAGATCGTCTGCTGGCCGGCCCGTTCCGACAAGAGCCGCTGTAAATAAACGAGCGGCATATCCAAGCCGAGCGAGAAGACGACAATGCCGCCCGCCAGCACAAGCAAGGTGCTTGGCGAGAACGTGAACCCGGCGAGCGTCAGCGATTGTCGAGTCAAAACGTAGTCGAAGATGAGCAGCGCGACGAGCGAAGGCAGCAGGCGCGTTCCAACCCGCAGCGCCCCGCAGCCAACGGCTTGCAGCGTTAGCGGAAGTTGCGGGCGCATGAAGCCCCACAAGACTTCCAACTCTCTCCGGTGGCTGCGCCGCTCAGGTTGTGCGTTAGCAAGCGTCTTGGTCTTGCTCTGATCGTTGCGCTGCGAGGTGGAGCGTCGTTCGATACCAATCGGCGACCGCGCGACTTTCTCGGTTGCGGCAAGTGGTTGCGGGGTGATTGATGTTGCCTCGTTCATGACCAAATCGTGTTACGCCGTCGGTTGTCCCGTCTCTCAAACGCCCTTGCCGGTGTAACCGAAAGTCGGGGACGAAAAAGTTTACCGCCACTCAAGAGGTTCGGTTGGCAGGCTTTGCGTTTTCGAGGCCGAGACGCCAGGGTGCGTTTCGCGGTTCGGCTCTGACACTGGCTTTAGTAACTCGTTCAATTTTCCGGCGATGATTTCCTCACGCGTGTAGCAGTACGTCCCGGTTAATTCCTCCGCTTCGGCTTTGGCAAGCGGACTCGCCGAGACCAGCCCGGAGAGAGCGCCGGGTTTGTAGCCGCGCCAGTTAAGCCATCGCAAGCCGGATTCTGCCGCGAGGCTATCGCCGGCGGCGAACAACAGATGATCGATGCTCTCTTTGAACTCTTGCCGCTCGAGGAGGCGTCTTGTTTCACGCTGAATGATGCTGTCCGCGATCTCCATGACGATGAAGTCCGGCTTCTCTTTCGTCAATTGATGGCGCAGCGTGCGGTAGATTCCCATCACTTCTTCGTCGTCGCAGAGGTACGTGCTGGGAAAACCACAATCAGAAAAGTCGAGCGTATGGATAGCGCCGTTGTCTTTGTACGCCCACGTATCATTGCCACACGCCGTGCCGGTGATCTTTCCCGCCGCGACGCGATAGCCGCCGAGCGTCAAACCGCGCACGACGCTTGCGGTCGTCATCGTCTTACCGCTGTTCATCGAAGAGCCGACAACGACAATGACGGCGGAACGTTTCGCCATTGAATCGCTCTTTATCGGCGGGATGACTTTGCGGCGCAGCGGGAGTCCGAAGTCGCGCAGGTTCATCCGGCGCTCTTGCGCGTCGTGCATGAAGCCGACGACTTCGAGCTCAGTCGGCGTGGGCATCGAAGCGTGTTTCGATTTCATTTCGCCGCAGACGGCGGCTTGGCTCAAGATGTGGCACGGCTTGACGGTTTGCGGCACGCGCCCCTCGTATTGATCCGTTGCGTAACGGTTGCCGTACACGGCGGTGAGCAAATCACCCTCGAAGAGTGTGACCCGCCGCCCGTCGCAATCGTCAATCTTAGTGTGCCGGCCCAATTTCGCAATTCGCGCGAGGATGATGTCGCCAACCTGTGGGCGGTCGCTCGGAGAGAGTGTCGCGTAACTATACTGTTCCGGCAGCACAAGGCGCGTCGCGTGGCCGCACTTAAGGGTCGCACGCACTTCGTCTGTGACGATAACCCGCGCGTCGGTCGTTTGTTCAGCGCCGCTTGTCGTAACATCGCTCGTCATAAGATTTCTGTTCATAAACATTCAACCCCGTCCCCTTGGTCAGATGGACAAACACCTGGTTCTTAGCGTTCTGAATAACAGAGGGAGCATCAAGCTTGGAAATACAACCCTATTGCCGGATTTTTTCGGGCCGTGGATTGACGTGCGGGCCCGAAGCTCACGAAAGATACGAAAACATTGGCTCAGACGCTCTGGTTATTGGATCGCTCGGGGTGGGGCCAGGAATGGTTCACAAATTCAATCACGTCTGGACAAAGAAAGGGGGCACACTTATTCTGGCGGCTAACCCAAAGTTACGAGGAGCGCGCATGGATGAGAGCGATGAGGCACTGGTGCTGGCTTGCCGCGACGGTAACGAGGCCGCCTGGGAGGCGCTAATTATGCGCTACCAGCGGCTAATATACGCCATTCCCCGTCGCGCCGGTCTCGATGAAGACTTGTCCGCCGAGGTGTTTCAGCAGGTGTTTACCAAACTAGTGGAGAATCTTCATCGCATCGAGCAACCCGCGCGAATTCATGCGTGGCTGGTCACGACGGCTCGGCGTGAGACCTTGAATTTATTGGGCCGCGATAAGTTTTTGCGCAATCTTACCGGGCAGACAGACGACGAACATTCAAAAAGGCATGAGATAACCAGCGATGGACCGCTGCCCGATGAGCTACTGCTGCGGTTGGAGGTGCAGCATAAAATACGCGCGGCGGTGGGGAAGCTCGATGAGCGTTGCCGCAAGCTCGTGACAATGTTGTTCTACCGCTCTGACCCCATGTCTTACGCTGAGATCGCATCTGTCCTCGGGGTGTCAGAAGGGAACATCGGTCCCACGCGAGCACGCTGCCTGCAGAAATTGCTGCGCCTGCTGAAAGACTGAGCATGTGATGTATTTTCCCTTAATAAGGCCGCTCTGTTAGGCCGTGAGATACTAAACCTCAATCGGAGTTTTAAGTTATGAATGTAGTCTCCCCCCACATTCCTTTCACGACGCTAGTTGATCTCGCTGAAGGTCGGCTTACGGCTGAAGGGCGCACAAAATTCGAGGCACACTTGTCTGGCTGTTCGCGTTGTGCCGCGCAAGTGGCTCGCATAGAGCAGACCATCGAGTTGATGAGTACCGATGCGTCCGAAGAAGCGCCCGGGTACCTCCTCGCGAGCGCAGTGCACCTGTTTCGCAAACGCGCTGCTGGTCCAGGGGCGCTATCCGGTGTGCGGCGCATCCTCGCCGCGCTAAGTTTCGACAGCGAGCAACGATCGCCGGCTTTCGGCGTACGCTCCGGTCAACCTGCTCCGACGAGACGGTTGTTGTTTAAGGCCGAAGAGAACGACGTCGATATCCGCATCAAGGAGAGCGGTGAAGGATGGATTGTGTCCGGGCAGGTGTTCGGCGAGTGCTCAGGAGCAGAGGCAGAGTTGCGCGGAGCAATCGACGTTCGCCGAGGGCAGTTAAATGAATCATGCGAGTTCACCTTGCCGGTGGTGTCGGCGGGCATATATACGCTCCGCTTACGCCTGGGAGGTAGGGAGATTGAGATTCCCGATCTAGAACTTGGTTAACCCGGCGCACACGGCGCAAGCGACACGTGAACACAGCGGACCTCGCGAAGCGTTTGGTGACGTGCGACGACGCGGAGCGAGCGACATTGCTGGCCCGACACGCCGCCTTGCTCGACGTATGTCTGGCGCGTGAACTCAAAGCTATCTGCTTCGACGCCTGGGAGAGCGACCCTGTGCGTGCAACTGCGGCGTCAGTTGCCCTGACGAAGCTTGCCAGTATCATACGCGAACCCGAATCAAGCGCGCTCGCCGCGTGGACTGCCGGAATTGCGGCGCTGGTGAACGGCCAGATGAAACGAGCGCTCGAGTATCTTGACGACGCCGAAGCACAATTCACTCGTCTCAATCAACCGCATAGGGCGGCAGAGACGCAAGTCAGCAAACTCTATGCGCTGGCGATGCTCGGTCGCTACGATGAGGCGCTGCAATGCGGCTTACACGCTCGTGAAGTTTTGGTCGCCCATGACGACACGCTGGCTGCTGGGCGCATAGAACACAATCTCGGCAACATTTTTCAACGCCGTGACCGCTACGACAAAGCGGAAGAGTTTCTGCGCGCCGCGCGTGAACGCTTTGTTGAGGTTCACGACGAAAGAAAGCTGGCGCAGATTGACAATTCGCTCGCTAACGCCCTTTCGTTCCAACACAAGTTCCGCGCCGCGGAACAACTGTACCAACAAGCGCTGCCGCGCGCCGAAGCTGCTGGACTTCACGTCACCCAAGCCGAAATCGAATCCAACCTCGGCTACCTCGCCCTGTTTCAAGGCCGCTACGACCGCGCGCTTGATTACCTGGAGCGGTCTCGCCGGCGCTACGCCGCGCTCAACATGCCACACCAATCGGCCATCGCCGAGCAGGAGATGGCTGACGCCTATCTAGAGCTGAATCTCGCGCCCGAAGCGGCCGCGATATACGCGCGCGTCATACCGACTTTCGCCGAATTGGGAATGCGTGCCGAACAAGCGCGGGCTCTCGCATATCACGGTCGTGCTTGTCTCGCACTGAACAAATTCGACGAAGCCTCGAAACTGCTGGCTAAGGCGCGCGAGCTTTACCAGATCGAAGGCAACGCAATAGGCGCGAGCGTAGTCACGCTCGGAAACGCACAGCTTCATTATCTCGAAGGCGATTATTCCGCGTGCATGCAGGCAGCAGCCGAGGCCGAAGCGCCGCTGGAAGCGGCCGGCATGTGGGGACGCTCGCTTCTAGCGCGTTGGCTGCGTGCCGAAGCGGCGCGCGCTATGAACCAATCAGATGAAGCGCAAGATTTGTTGGAAACGACCTTGCACGATGCCGAACTGCAAGCAACGCCGCAAATCACTCTCCGTTGCCACACGTCGTTGGGGCTGCTCGCGGAAGCCGCCGGCGAGCGCGAGCAGGCTGAGCAATCGTTCCAGCATGCCATCGCTTTAATCGAAGAACTGCGCGCGCCTTTGCCCGCGGAGGACTTCCGGACGGCGTTCGTCGGCGACAAGCTAACACCTTACGCCGAACTCGTCCGCTTGTGCCTCGCAGACCCGCACCAGGCACGCGTAACTGAAGCGCTTGTGTATGTGGAGCGAGCGCGTTCACGGTCGTTGCTGGACGTGATGGGCAGCGCGGTCCAAGTTCGTGCTGTGCCGCCCGATCCATTTGAAGCCGAACTGTTTGCTAAGCTCGATGACCTGCGCGAAGAGTTGAATTGGTTTTATAGTCAGATCAATCGCCCGGCTGATGGCGACCGGGGGGTACCCCATAACCGGGCCGCTACAATGAGGACGCTGCATGATGCCGTGCGCGAGCGCGAAACTGCAACTCTTGAAATCATGCGTCAGCTTCGATTACGCGGTGGCGGAGTATTCACAGATTTCGAGCCACTTGACGTCGCCCGACTACAACGGGACCTGGGAGCGGAGACGGCGCTCGTAGAGTACACAAGTCTAGACGGCGAGTTGCTCGCGTTCGTCGTCACCGCCGAAAGCGTCGAACTCGTTAGAGATTTGGGAACGGAAGAACAGGTGACACTCGCGCTCGAGCAACTGCACTTTCAACTCGACGCCCTGCGCTACAGCGCCAAAGCTATGCTCGCTCACATCGATGCGCTTACTGCGCGCACGCGGCACCACCTCCGCAACCTCTACAACTTGCTGCTCCGACCGATTGAAGGGTTAATAGGTGTGAAGCGCCTGGTCGTCGTGCCTCATCACGCCCTGCACTACGTTCCGTTTCACGCGCTCTGCGACGCAGAAGGCTACGTCATTGAACGACGGGAAGTCTCCTACGCGCCGAGCGCCGGCGTTCTGCTTCACTGTCTTGGGCGGCCCCGACGCTCATTGCAACAAGCGCTTCTGCTCGGCTTCCCCGACGCTCGGACACCACACGTGCGTGAAGAAATAGATTCGCTCGCGGCGCTTTTCCCTGAAGCGGTGACGCTGCTTGATGAGCGTGCGACCCTCGCCGCGCTTCGTGAAGAGGCGCCCTCGGCTGACTTCCTGCACCTCGCCTGTCACGGTCAATTCCGCCCCGACAACCCGCTTTTCTCATCCTTGCAACTTGCCGACGGATGGTTGACGGTGCGCGATGCGTACAACTTGAATCTGAGCTGTGATCTGGTGGTGCTGAGCGCGTGCGAAACGGGCGTTAGCGCGGTCGCGCCGGGTGAGGAATTGCTCGGACTCGCGCGCGGCTTTCTCTCGGCGGGCTCGCCATCGCTGGTGTTGAGCCTCTGGACCGTCGATGATAAGTCGACCGTTCACATGATGTCCGATTTCTATGAGCGGCTGCTGGCGGGTGATGCACCCGCCGCGGCGCTCCGATATGCTCAGTGTCAGCTCCTTCGGCTGCACCCGCACCCCTTCTTTTGGTCGCCATTCGTGCTTGTAGGGCGCTGGTAAAAGGAGCATTTCTGGTATGCGCCTCACAGTTACTAAGAAGATCGTCCTCGGCATTTCGATCATTGTCCTCATCGCCATGGTCTCGATGTTTATCGTCTATGACGGCCTCAGCACGCTACAAAAGAACGTGCATGAACTTGCCGTTATCGAGGAACCGACCGCCGCCGCCGCGTACGAGATGGAAATCAACGTGCTCGGTCTGGGGATGGGCGTGCTCAAATATCTCGATAGCCACAACCCGCGCGACCGGCAGCAAGTGCAGAAGGATCAATCCGACTTTGAGAGATTCCACGCCGAGTATGTCCGATTGGCGAAAACCCCAAGACACCGGGAATTGGCGGACAGGGCGGAGGCTCTCTACAAAGATTTTAAGGCGCTCGGTGAAACGATGATGGCCAACAAGGATGACGAGGAGGCGATATTTGCCGTCGTGGGTCAGAATTTTGAGCGGATGGACAACATTCTTGACAGGAGAATCCAAGCTAACATCAACCGCCAGCGTTCGGGCGGGTCGAGGAAGGTTGAGCAATCGTTGGACCTGGAAGCCGACATCGCCGAGATAGGCATCTGGCTGGCAACCTACCAGCGAACTCACAAGGCAGAACACAAAGAGCTGATCTGGACCAATGAAAGAGAGTTTCGCGAGACTTTAAGGCGCTTTAAAAACAACCCACAACTGAGTGTAAAGGAAAGACAGTCGACAGGAGACCTCGAAAACATCTTCAACGAGACGATCGCAGGGGTGCAAGGGATTCTGACCATTGAGGAACGCATGCAAGAAGACCGCAGGAGGTTCACGGAATTACAAACGCAGATTGATGACCTGCTCGATGAAGAGATTCAGAGCCTGGCCCTCAGAGACCTTTCCGTGCCGGCACAGGAGGCCGACCGTGAGATGGTCTCAGTAGTCAGCAGGGCTCGCATCCTGATGCCCTTGTTCTTCCTCTCGGCGATTGCCGTCGCATTCTTTCTGATTCGGAGCGTTATCGAGCCGGTCAGGCAACTCATGAGGGGAACCGAGGCGATTAGTCGCGGTGATCTGCATTATCGCATTGTACCAACTGGCCGGGACGAGCTGGCCGAGCTGGCCGAGCAATTCAATCAGATGGTGATTCAGTTGAAGGCCACGACCGTCTCCAAAGCGCTGTTGGAGGCGAGCGCGGGGAAACTGCAAGAGACGGTCGGCGATTTACGGCGAGAGATCGCTGAGCGCGAGCGGGCTGAGGGGCAACTGCGTAACTCGCGTGAGCAGTTACGCGCTCTCTCGGCGCATCTGCAGTCCGTGCGCGAAGAGGAAAGGACGCGGCTCGCGCGAGAGATTCACGACGAGCTGGGCCAGTTGCTGACGGGCATGATCATTGACCTCTCCTGGCTGGAAGAGAAATTGTCCGCAGCGAACGGCGCAACCCCCTCGCCCTCGCTCGTCGCCAAAGTTCGGTCTCTCTTACAACTCGCCGACACGACGGTGGACACGGTGCGCCGCATTGCGACAGAATTAAGGACGGGGCTGCTTGATGATTTCGGGCTGATGGCAGCGGTTGAATGGCAGACGCAAGAGTTTCAGAGCCGCACGGGAATCAAGTGCGACCTTGTCATAAACCTGGATGGGACCGATCTCGATTCAACCTATTCCGCCGCCGTGTTTCGTATCTTCCAGGAGGCCCTGACCAACGTCGCCCGTCACGCCGAAGCATCGAGCGTCAGTATTGTGCTGGAGAAGAACGAGGGGCAGTTGATTCTCCAGGTAGAAGACAACGGAAAGGGTGTGACTGAAGAGGTGCTCGCCAACACGCTCTCGCTGGGCGTCGTGGGCATGCGTGAGCGTGCGCTGATTCTCGGGGGCGAGGTTGAGATCAGGGGTGTTCGCGGAAAAGGCACCAGAGTGACGGCCCGGATACCGCACCCCAATCCCACAGCGAGCGGGACGCGCGGGTAATTTCCCCCTGACAACGCCATGATAAGAATTCTTATCGCAGATGATCACGAGATTGTGCGCAAAGGGCTGGCGCAGGTTGTGGCCGAGACGCCCGACATGGAAGTGCGCGGCGAGGCGGGCAGCGCGCAGGAGATGCTCAGCCTCCTGCGACAGCAGGATTACAGCGTGGTTGTGCTGGACATCTCCATGCCCGGCAGGAGCGGCCTCGACGCGCTCAAAGACATCAAGCGCCAGTATCCGCATCTGCCCGTGCTGATCTTGAGCACACATTCTGAAGATGAGTATGCCGTGCGCGTCCTCAAAGCCGGAGCCGCCGGTTATCTGACGAAGCGGAGCGCCTCCAAAGAATTGATCGCGGCCATCAGGAAGGTACACGCCGGCGGAAAGTACATCAGCGAATCCATCACCGAGAAGTTGGTCTCGAACCTGGAGACGAGCGCCGGGCAGAACCCTCACGAGAGCCTCTCCAACCGCGAGCACCATGTGATGTGCATGATCGCGTCGGGCATGACGCTCAAGCAGATCGCAGACGAACTCTCACTGAGCGAGAAAACCATCAGCACGTACCGCACACGCATCATGGAAAAGATGAGCATGAGGAAGAACACCGAGCTGGTTCGCTACGTTATGCAGCATGGCTTGTTGGAATGAGAGGCGTGCGTGGAAGCAAACTCTCCACATCCCAACACATCGCTCCAAGTATCTGCCTGGTTCTTTGGTTTTCCACTTTTTCCGTCCCATCTTTGATCCTTGTCAGGAAAATCCTGACCAACCGGCCAGCCGATTCCCTACACGATAATCAGACCTTTTGCCGCTTCTTTCCCGGGTTGTAAAACTCTATCGTAGGCCGAATTCCCCCACTTCAATGAGAGTCTTTATTGCGGATGACTCATCGCTGGTGCGCGAAAGACTAAGCGCCACTCTCTCCGAGATCGAGGGCATCGAGATCGTAGGGCAGACTCGTGAGGCACAGTTAGCCGTTGATTTCGTCCGCAGGCTTAGTCCCGAAGTGGTGATAATGGACATCATGTTGCACAACGGCAACGGGATAGATGCGCTGCGCGCAATCAAGCAAGGCGATCCTTCACCTATCGTTTTGGTGTTCACCAACTACACCTATGCTGAATACAGAGAAAAATGCATGGACGCAGGAGCGGATTTCTTCTTCGCTAAGTCATCGGAATTCAAGGCGATGTTCGATACCCTGAGAGCCTTCTTGAAACGTCCCCGCCATGAGTCGAACAGCTAGGAAGACATGAGTCGAACAGCTAGGAAGAAACGAGGGGGGCAATAAGAGACTGTGTCAAAAGTCCGAATAGAGGTTGATCTGCGAACCCTTTGGCTTGAACGAGGGCACTTAATACAGAACCGGTAGCGGTCCGGGGTCCCCAGCGGGGCATCCCCGCTGGGGTGGTGGTAGCGACCGGATCATAAACTCAACCTACGCTTGAGGATGAATTACATAATGAACCATGTTGCCACTTGAGTGTTCACATCCGGTCGCTACCGCTCCCGGTTCCGCAATGGAGTTTTGACACAGTCTCATATCTCGCCCCCGCGGTTGCCACCGAGGAGAAGCCGATGTGTGTAATTTTCTGTGAATTGTATTTTCGCCTTCACGGGCCGCTCTGTTATTAGAGCCATAAAAAGGTATTGCGGCGAAGCGCTTTCAACAGTGCCAGGAGGAAACAGATGCTTCGAACACACTTGAAATTATCCAGCTTTCTGAATAGGTTTTTTGCGCTGCTGCTAGTGTTTTACAGCGGGTTTGTGCCGGTTGTTCGCGCGCAGCAACAAGCGTCGGACGAGTATGTGGCTGGTGAAGTTGTAGTCAAACTTGTTCAAGCTTCTGACTTGCCCGCAGTCGCCGCCGACTTTGGGCTTGATCCGACGCCGCTCGACCGGTTCGGTTCGCGGCCGATTTTCCGTCTTCGCATCCTTGACGGCGCCGCCCCGCCGCAACGCGCGAGTGAGTTGGTCGCCGACAGCAGGAACCGGGTCGTTTATGCTGAGCCTAATTTCGTCGCGCACACACCTGAGGGACAAGGAAACTCATGGAGCATTGGAAACTCATGGAGCATTGGAAACTCATGGAGCATCGGCGGCAGTGCCGAAGCGTACGCCGCGCAACCGTTCCAGTCGCTAATTCGGTTGCCGGAGGCGCTCGACGTCACGCGTGGGGGCGGCGTTCGCATAGCCGTGCTCGACACGGGTGTGGATGCAACGCACCCGGCACTGGCAGGAAAATTGCTGAGCGGTTTTGATTTTGTTGATTTCGATTCCGACCCGAGTGAGGTCGGCGTGCACGGACAAAACCTGTCTTTCGGACACGGCACCCACGTAGCCGGACTCGTCGCGTTAGCTGCGCCCGATGCGAAGATTATTCCCGTGCGCGTGCTCGATCCAAACGGCATGGGAAACATCTGGGTGCTGGCAGAAGCGCTAGCTTACGCGGTTAATCCTGACGGCAACCCGCTTACAGACGACGGCGCACACATCATCAACCTAAGCCTCGGCACGAACCGGCGCACGGACTTGCTGGCCGAAATCGTCGCTGCCGTAACGTGTTGTGGCAAGGACGAGGACGAGGACGGCGACGAGGACGACGACGAGGACGGCGACGAGGACGACGACGAGGACAGTCGTGCCACTGGCGACGGGTGTCTCGCCTTCCGGCAGGGCGGTGCAGTTGTGATTGCCGCGGCAGGCAACACCGGCAACTTCACGCGGATTTATCCGGCTGCCGAAGGCGTCGCCGGATCGTTAGCGGTCGGCGCGAGCGACGAGCTCGACACCTTAGCTTTGAATTCAACGCGTGGCCCGTGGGTAAGAGTACTCGCGCCGGGCGAGCGCATCTTGAGCAGCGTGCCCGGTGGGGGCTATGGCGTCTGGAGCGGCACGTCAATGGCAGCTCCGCTGGTCGCGGGTGAAGCCGCGTTAGTGCTGACGAAGAATCAGGGGATGAGTGCGGCACAAGTCGTCGAGCGCATCGTCGCCACGTCGAAAGTCATCAACTCGCCCGTACCGCGCCGCGTCGACCTGGCGGCTGCCGTCGGTCTGCCACGGCAGTAGCGCTCGGCGGCCAAAGGCGTATGTCTTCGCCAATTTACAACAAAAGACGATTCAGAGAGCCGGCTCCGGATCGCCTGCGCAAGCAAATCCTCCCGATGTCAGAACTGCGCAAACCTGCTGGCTCTTGGCCCATGTCAGGAACGTCAACGCGCCCGCACAAGGAATTCCAGATGAACGCGATCTATTGGAAACAAGCGATGGCGGGGATTGTGCTGGCAACGTTCGTGTTCACCGCAGTCGCATGCGGAGTGCTGGCCACAAATGAAGAATTCTTTGGCAGGACGACTCCACCGGAACGCAATATTCTTCGTTATGTGAACGGCGGTGAACCGGAGTCGCTGGATCCAGCCATCAGCTCGGGCCAGCCAGAGGCGCGCATCTATATGGCGCTTTACGAAGGTCTTGTCGAATACGATCCCAAATCACTTAATGCAATTCCTGCGATCGCCGAGCGCTGGGATGTGAACAACGACTCCTCGGAGTTTATCTTTCACCTCCGTAAGAATGCCCGTTGGTCTAATGGCGACCCTATCGACGCTCACGATTTCGTTTATAGTATTAGGAGAGCTATTTCACCGGAAAAGCTGTCTCGCACGGCAGGCCTTGCCTACTATATCAAGTACGCTCAGGCGTTCAATTCCAGATCAGTTTTCGTGCGCGACCCTCAAAGTAGTCAGTTCCTCTTAGAAAACGATTTTGCAGATAGCGCACAACCAGTGGCTGAGTCCCTTAGTCAGAAGCCCATCAGCACCCCTGGATCGGAGTACGAGTTTGGGACTCAAGAACCACACCCAGACCCCGATGAGAAGCCAAAGCCTGGTCCAGACACGCCTTTTCACCAGTTCATGCATTCGCCTGCCAGACTTGCACTGCCCAGCAATGAAGAGGCTCGCAACAAGTTATTAGCAAGCAATCCCAAGTTGCAGGCCGCAATCGCAGGCAAAGAATTTGTCAAAGTAAAGGGTGAAGACATCGGCGTTGAAGCAGTCGACGATTACACCGTTCGTATCTCTCTTTCTCAGCCTGCGCCCTATTTCACTGGAGTGGCGGCGCATCAGCTCTTTCGCCTGGTCCCGCGCAAGATAATTGAAAAGTACGGCGCGCAATGGACTGACCCTTCACATATCGTTACTTGCGGTCCGTTTAAGTTAAAATCGTGGAGACCCTACAATGAGGTAGTGGTCGAGCGAGATCCAATGTACTGGGACTCCGGGAACGTCCGTCTTGATGAGATCCATTTTTATGTGTCGACTGATCATCCGACGAGCATGAATCTCTACAAAGTGGGTGAGGCCGACGCCGTCGTAAATCATTCCGTGCCTAACGCGTGGCTGGACGTTATTCGCCCGAAAAAGGACTACATGGACGCCGCGGAGGCCGCGATCACATACATCCTGATCAATGTAACCCAGCCGCCAATGAACGACCTTCGTGTTCGCAGGGCGTTCAATATGTCAATAGATAAAATTACTTATTCGAAGTCCAAGCGGATCACGAAACCACTTTTCGCATTCACTCCGGAAGCAATTTTCGTGGGCTACCCTCAACCAAAAGGCGATGGATTCGACCCCGAACAAGCCAGAAAGTTACTAGCGGAAGCGGGTTATCCGGTGACCCGAAAATCTGATGGAACCTATGAATGCGAAAAATTTCCCGCTGAAGAGGTAATGTTTGCTTTCGCTACTCACTCGTCAAACAAAGCTCTGGCAGAGTTTATGCAGGCGCAGTGGAAGCAGAACCTTGGGATCACCGTTATGTTGAGCAACATGGAGTTCAGGACCTATATGAACGCCCGCTCCAAGCTAGAGTATAAGGGTTTTGCGCTCGGTATTTGGGGCGCTGATTACATGGACCCGACTACCTTTCTCAATCTCTTTTTGACGCCCAGCGGGGACAATGGCAGCGGCTGGTGGGATCAGAAATACGTAAACCTGCTAGAAGAAGCTAATCATACACTCGACAGAAACAAGCGTTTCGAGTTGTTGGCTAAAGCTGAGAAATACATGTTGGACGCCCAACCCGTTATCCCGATCGAGACTCCTTCGGTTAACTGGGTTAAGAAGCCGTACGTCAAAGGGTTATACCCGAATCCGGCGTCCCTTTTCGCGTGGAAATTTGTATATATTGAGCGCGATCCGGCTAAGTGGGATTATGACACTCCAAGCCTGACGGATTAGTAGGAGAGACGGTTTTTGTTTGTTATCAACAGACAGGCCACGATGCCTGTCCTGCTAAGACCGCTTCGCTTCATCATTCGACGCTGATAATTGCGGTCCCGGCAAACCCGCAAGGAGCGAGAACGTCGCTAGGACGATCGGCACGAGCCTTTCGCCCCCCTTCCACGTTCTGAACCTCTTCTGAACTAGAGCTTGGCATTGACGACCGTCCGAGTTACACTACAGCTAGTCAGACTAGTCAGTTGCTGAGGTTAACCACCATGAGAAGATCCAAGAAAGCCGAGCCGGTCGATAAGTCACCATCAGGAGCATGGCAGTTGCAAGCGGCCAAAGCGCGTTTCAGCGAATTATTTCGCCGAGCGCGCAGTGAGGGCCCACAGGTAGTCACGCGCCAGGGAAAAGAGCAGGTCGTGGTTTTGCCGGCAGAGCAATTTGAGCGACTCACAAAACGAGCGCAACAGCCGCAGAGTCTGGTACAGTTCTTCGCCGAATCTCCACTCGCCGGCCTCAAGCTGGACCTTCGTCGCTCAAAAGATCCTGGTCGTGAAATCAAACTGTGAGCGGATTCCTGCTGGACACCAATGTGATCTCGGAACTGGTCAAGCCGAGGCCGGAGCCAAGCGTAACAACATGGATCGAAGCGACTGATGAAACGCTGCTTCACCTAAGCGTTCTGACACTTGGCGAGATTCGGTGGGGGGTGGTAACGCTACCTCACGCTAGGCGACGGGCAACCCTTGAGGCCTGGCTGGAGACCGATCTGCGGTCCCGTTTTTACGGGCGGATCTTGTCCATCGACGATAGGGTAGCCGATCGTTGGGGACTCCTGACGGCCCAGGCGGTAAAGAGCGGAATAGTGCTTCCTGTCATCGACGGTCTATTGGCCGCCACAGCTTTGCACCACAATCTAACATTTGTGACTCGCGACACCGGGAGTGTTGCCGCTGCCGGGGTGGCGGTTTTTAACCCCTGGGAGAAGAGTTGAGATCGGGGGTAACCTCAACCGAACATGGGAAGAGTAAAACTTTTGAGAGCCACATGCCTGTGATCGAAACTATCAAATCGTCGGATGGTAAAACAAATCTATTTCCGCTTTTCTTGCATTCTTTTCCTACCGCGGACGCGTTCTATCCGGCGCGCCTTGTGTCGGCTCAACCGGGGCGATCATCGGGTCCGGCCCCGGCACAGCTAACAACACCTCTGAAAATTGCGCGAAAGGCGGCGCGGTTTTTGTGAACGGTCACCGCGCATCCGTGAAGGTAAGAGGTTTCGAGGCGATGAATCCGGGAAAACAGTACGTCTTCTTCCTGTTTTGGAGTCCGAATTACAAAGCGTACGTTTTGGCCGGTGGCATTTCGGGTGTGGTGATGGTCAACGACGACCACAGCCTTGACGCGCTTGCCTCATCAAACGAATTGCGAGCCGAACTCCGTGGCATAAAGTTGGAAGACTTAATCGATCAGATTAGGAAGTTAAAAAGACCGCAGCTTTGAGGATACTCCCCATGCCTTACTCTTCTGCATTACCGCGCCCACTCTTCTTGACACTTGCTGGTTCGATGCTCTTATACGTGTCGATGTTTCAGCAGTCTTACAAAGTGGCTTTCCCAGTTCGTATCTTCCAGACATGTGCGAAGTTTGCTTGAAAGCTTTTGCCGGTGGATCTGTATCTTCCGCTGTACGTGCCCAACACGACTACCGTATCTCCGGCATCAATGAATTCATCGGGTATGGCAGCGAAACCCTCCCACTCTGTGCCCAACCTCATAAAAACGCCTTCCAGCCGGCATTAGGCCTAATGTAGGTTCCTCCGTAGAGAAAGCCCTCGGCTTCCGTCCAGTCAATATCGGCGCGTAAAAATCCCAGAACTGCCGGAATGTCGCCCTTAGCGAATGATTCATAAACGCCCTGGACTGCATTGAAATTGCTCACGTGTTTTTTCCTTTCGTGCTTTGCTGGTTCAATTCCTGATGGATCTAAAACTTTCCGCTCTCCACATCAAGGATGAACTGGATCAGAGCTTCGACGTAGACCTTCTGGTCATCGTAGAGCGCGAGGTGGCGCGGCCTTATGTCGATCCAGCAGCCGGTGTTTTTTCGGCGAGCAACGGTATTACTTAATCGCAATCGGGTTTATGATCGCCTGCACACCGCCCGTGATCCGAGCTGGGCCGAGCGTGAACAGGAATTCCCAAGCTTGGTCCTTTGCCATCTCTTCGGTATTCATATTCTCAAGTATATGAATGCCGTTGAGCGCCAGCAGGATCTGGTGGACCTCGTAGAGGCCGGCGTCCTTTTCGAATGGGATCACCTCAAAATTCGACGTGTCCGATCCGACCATCGCCACTTCCAGCGAAACCAGAAACCTTGCTCCTTCACGGCCGAGCCCCGGGTTGACCGAGATGAAACGCTTGTTGTCCTTGCCGAGCAGCTTTTGCCAGCCGGTGTAGAACAGTACAACGTCGCCCTTGTCGATAGATCTGATGCCCTGGCGCTTCATCGCGCCTTCGATCTCCGCTCGGTTGAACGCCGTTCCTTCTTTCACAATGTCGGTACCGAAGTAATCGGCCATGTCGAGCAGCACGCCACGCGTTGCAACTGCGGGCACATTCTCGATGCCGAGCTTCTTCAGGCCGTCGGGCATTGTGAAGTCAGCAGCCTTGTTGCAATTGAAATAAAGATTGTCGATGCCGGCGTGGCCGAAGCCGTCAATCTGCGAACCTACGCCCACCCAGCCCGTGATGATGTCGTCGTTATACGTCGTTTTCGTGGGGCCGAGCGTGGTTCCGCCGGCCTGGCCCGGCTGGAGGACCGTGATCGCGAATGTGCGCGTGCCATACGCAGGCGTGTCCTTGTTCGTTTCGATGCCGAGGCGATATGCTTTGCCTTTTGTAACTAGCTTTGTTGCCGCAAGCGTCTTTGCCGGCGTCACATAGTTAAGATTGCCGATCTGATCGTCGGGCCCAAACTTCGAAGCCGTCAAACAAGGCTTTTGCTGGCCTTGGGCGCCGACAGTGAAGACTACGACAATGGCACAGGCCGCAGACACCCTTGCCGCAGAGTTCATTCTCATAGTTCTTACCTCCGTTTCTTATGACTTCTTATCCGTGGGAATCATCTATGTGCGTTCCGTTCCGCACAGCACAACAGATGAAAATAGATCCACCTTATGTGAATGCCAGACTGAGTCGTTCTAGTCCCGGGATAGCCTAGTACTCAACGCCAACGGGCAAGTTCAACGAACGCCGCAGGCGTTACAGAAGGTAGCCAGGGGCAAAGCGGCTTTGCGCGGAGCCCCTGGAAACATTTTTGATTGACTCGGCACCTTTACTGGATGGACGTACCCTGCGAGGCGAGGACCAGCCAGCGCCCGTCGCGCTTGACGTAGACGTCGGTGTAGCGAATCCGGCGGTCCATCGGCTGCCCCTTCTCGTCGCGCCCCCGGAGGCGGTACACGCCGGTGACGAGTGCCGTATTGCCCTCAACCCGCACGTCCATGTCTGAGACCACTGCGGACTCAATCACGTCCTTCCTGTTCCTGATGTCCGCGATGTCCTCCGCCTTCGTGTTGAGCTTCCCCGTGAGGCTACTGACGCCGGAGTAGTCGGCCGCCAAATTCCGCTCGAACCAGGCCAAGTCGCCCTTCTTGTCGGCGTCGCTCCACTCCATCTCCATGTAGAGCAACTGTCCGGCGTCGTTGAGCGGCCCGCCGGCGTCGCTCACCACCTTCCACTCCCCGCCCCGCTTCTCAAGAAAGTGGGCGCTGCGCGTGTAGAAGGTCTGCTCTTTGCCGTCCACCTTCGCGCTAATGGCGTTCCGGTGTGTGATGGTCGCGGTGTTCGGCGTGCAAGTGATGACGTAATTATCGTGAGAAACACTGTCGGCGTTGTGCGGGTTAGCCCTGCGCCGGTCGGCATCACGGACGGCATTTTCAATGGCCTGTGCCTTAGTCAGTGTACCGGCGAGGCTCGTGTTTATGTAGTCGTCGGCGTAGATGTTTTGCAGGAAGGCTTTGTCGCCGCGCCGGCCGGCCTCCCCCCAGGCCTTGTCGAAGGCCATCAGCTTCTGTTTGTCTGCTTCGCTGCACTGGCCGAAGGCGAGGGTGGTCACGGATAGAATCAGCAGAGTGGTTGTCAGAATGCGTTTCATGATAGGACTCCTGCCCGTACTTAGGGGAACACAGGAGGCTCGCGGCCGAGGTACGGGAGACTCGCGCCGCCAAGCCGTAATCGGAAATGAATGCAGCAAGCGCTATCAGGCTAACTGATAGCATACCCTTGTTAGAACGCTGCTTCCGGTCGCCTGTCCGAAGCGTCTTCAGTCAGCGCACGAGCAGGTCCAGCTGGCGCACATCGAGACCGGCCTCGCGATAGTACTTCCGAGTCAACTCGAGGGCGGTGAATCCATCCTCGTAGGCAGCAAAGCCACCATTCGCCGCTTTGTCCAGATAGATGAGGCCGCCCTCGACTATAAAAAGGATTATCGCTGGCTCTGGTGAGTCCTTGGTGATCACCAGCGTGTGAGCCTCACCGGCGGGTTCGTAGATGTAAGTTCCGGGCTTTGCAATCCAGTCATGCTCCAGGTATCGCCAGTGACCACGCATCGTATAGCCATGAACGGTACCGACGTGGTAATGGCTCCCCAGCATTGCGCCGGGGAGACCTTTCAGAATTACACTGAATCCGCCAGACGTAACGTTAAAGCAGCAAGGCTGGAACCAGACACCATCCGCGTAAGGCACCCAGAGACGGTCATCTTCCAGGTCAATGTTAGTAATGAAGTGTTCGCGGCTCCTTCGATTCGAATCGAGGCCATCGGTGAAACTGTTGAAGGCGGTGATTGGCATTTGTCTCTCCTAACGGCTAGCGCGTATGAATCTTGCAGTTGTTAATCTCCACTGAACGTCCGTGGCACCACGTAGCTCGTGATGGGTCACATGAAAGACAATCTCCCGACAGCGGTCTAGCAGTTGGGACGATCGTGCCGCGCACTTAGCACTCACAGAACTTTAAGATATTCGCTTACTCGGCTTCGCTCGTCGTTAGTCCGCAAATTGGGAACTGAATACCTCATCTACACGGAATCAGACGCGCACTGGCAGGATGCTCGCGCACGAACTCCGTTAGCTCCACACCGTGGTCGACAGCGACCATCTCGGCGGCCTTTTCGCCAATCATGATTGACGCGCGTGTTCCCGCTGACGCTTCCACAGCGTTACTGTCCGATGATGCGTGTAACTTGCGCGGCGACTAATTGCCAGCGCCCTTTCATCTTCACATACGTTGACGTGGCTCGGAATTGACCGCCAATGTCTTGCCCTTTGGACTGACCTTTGCTCGTCACGCGATAAGTTGCCACGGCCGTATTTCCATACATACGAACGTTCACCTCATCGAAGCCAACAGATTCATACTTCAGTTCTCCAGACTTTATCGCTGCGAGACGTGGCGCTTTGGTCCCAAGAACTCCGGACTCGTTAACCAAGGTGTAATCATCGGCATAGATGCGGTCGAGCGCGGCAATGTCGTTGCGCGTCAGGGCGGCGGAAATCTCGTCAAGCAACTGCCGTACAGCTTGTTCATCGTTGCCCTTTTGGTTTGCGCTATTGCGCGTCGTTTGACTGAAAACAAAAGAAGATGCGGTGACCAGCATCGCCACTATCATGAGGCGTTTCATGCGAGTTCTCCTTTCAAGGATGCGCCGGAAAGTAACCGGCAGATGAATTGGGAAAGACGTGCTGCTTTTACAGCAGGTTCCAGAGCACGTCAATGGTAAGAGCTAGAAACTTATGCCTCACGAAGCAACCGAACGCATTGCGACTGACCCCGAGCGGCCGTAACTTGGTTCTCGAATCAGCTCAAACGCCGCACGGCCGCCGACGGTCGCTCGCTGTCAGTGGCGGCTTTATTAATCTCTTCGAGCGCATAGTATTGGATCAGGCGATCGATTGGGAACCGTCCCTGTACAACGACTGACCTTATCGATGATCTGTTGAGCGGTCGCGATCCAGACCGATGGTTTCGGTTGGTTGTTTTTCACGCTATACGGTGGACTTCTTGTTCGAATGGGGCGGGAAGCAGGCGATCATCCGGAGTGGGTGGATTATTGAGCACGATTCGGACACACCACGATTGACGACGTGCTATCCACTGTGAAAATGGAGACTGCGTATGAATAATCAAATCAAACTGCTGGACGTAGTGGCGCTGACCGTCGATATACCTGAACACGATCTCTCAAGAGGTCAGGTGGGCACGGTGGTTGAACTTCTGAAGGAGGGCGCCGCCTACGAGGTCGAGTTCAGTGACCGCAATGGACGCACCTATAAGTCGCTGGGGTTGCGTCCCGACCAATCGATGGTGCTGCGTTACGAACCTGATTCGGACCTTCGCGAGTCAGTAGCGGTGTGAAACGATTTAAACCCTAATTCACAGTCCGGCTACGGAAGAAATAATGCCGACGGGACGTCCGGGCCCCTGTGTCAAATGTCCTTAGTCTTCGGAACTATCGGAAAGTTTGATTCGCGAGGACGTGACGTGGGGACCGAATAGGAGGCGCGGCAAAAGAACGCAAGAGTCCCCCGTTCATTCATCCCAGCCTCTCTGGAGGCGCGCTGGCAAAATTAAGATCAGGACTCGATTCACGAAGTGTCACGAAATCACTCGAAAGAATTTAGTGCTTGTTTCGTGTGGGTTTGTGGATCGTTCTTTTGTCTTCGTTTTTCAGCAACCTGCCAAGGGAGTCGAGTTGCCTTATTTCGGCACCTATATCGCTAAGCCCTCCGTGCACTTGCACACCTGAATGTGAAAATGGGTGATACTTGGATTACCGACCTTACTCACTTCTTGACAAGAGATGGAGCGATTGCCCCAACCTCTGGGCCAGCGAGACGGTTTGCTGAATTCCTGGCCAAACTTGCGGTTGATGCGACAACCCTATCTTCCTCGACGAACTTCTATTGGTCCAGGCGGCACCCGTCGTGAGACAAGCCCTGCGTCGAAGACTTTGCTTCTATGTCAATCAACGCGGAATAAATCCTCACAATCAAGATGCATAAGATCTCTGTCAGGAGTCATTACCAAGATTGTGCAATGACGCTGCACGATCTAAGAAATCCTTCGTCCAAGATCAGCATAGAAAATCTTAGGCAGTATTTCGCACGCATTGCTTCCAACGCTTGCAATGATGTGTTGCGCACAAAGTCCCCAGCGCGAGCGAGGCTCAAGAACAACCTTCGGTTTATCTTGAGCCATCATCGAGATTTCGCTGTTTGGAAAACTGAGGTCGACACCACCAACCAGGTAAAGCGAGGGGCGATCACTGTCTTGTCGGAATATCGACAGCAGCGTCGTCGAAAAGATGGTCACAAGTTGGTCACAAAAGAAAAGCGGCAGGCTCTTCAACCTGCCGCAAGTCATTGAAAATAATGGTGAGCCGTGGAGGGCTCGAACCTCCGACCCGCTGATTAAGAGTGCGGTCACACACACTCCAGCAGGTTATGGCTCTTACGATCTATTAACATTTGTTACGGGTTGCAGCCGCCAGCGAGTCTATCTGTTACCAGCTATTAGCGCCTACTTTTCTGTATTCTGGTCACAAGTTGGTCACAACTCATTCCTCATCGGGCGGTAAGCTATGCGTTCCAAGTAGTAGGTTGACCCATGGTCGGCCTCTGAGATCGGTTTCTGATCAACGGATTTTAAGTCCGTTCGAACGCATCTTACCCGATCTTACGAAACGAGATGAACCGGACTGGCACCGTCAAAGTCATGCTTCGTCCGGTTACGTCTCGCGACGGAATGCCGT
>JALZJF010000257.1 GCA_030859905.1 Acidobacteriota bacterium | reverse complement strand
CAATTCCACATCACTTCCATACCGGCTCGAAATTTCCTCCCGTAGTTCGTCGCTTCGGATTTCGTACTCTTTCCCGTCCGGCGTACGAACGTGCGTTGGGAGTAGCTCGGCAGCGTTGCTCTCGGCAGTGTTGCTATTGCGCCCGAATGGTTTATAGAGGAGCAACTCGGGTAGTTGGCTCGCTGTCAGCCATGGGAACCCACTTTTGTCATTGAGTCGCCGAAAAGCTAACCTGCGATCACCCTCAAGGCCATGCCAGCTTAGCCTTGCAACATCCAGTAATTCACCGGCCATTGACTTAACTGGATAACGAAAGATGCCACTAATTCGTCCTAGTTCCATATGACTGACAACACCGAAGGTGTTCGCTAATTTCAGCCCAGCGCAGTCAACACCGAAGGTGTTCGCTATTTCAGCCCAGGGTTGCGCTCTGGCAACCCTGGGACATAGCAGCTCATTTCTCGAAGACGCAACCCTGAAAGGGTTGCGATCGCCGTACGCTGATTGCAAACCCGTCGCAACTCCTTCAGAGTTGCGACAACCAAATGTGCCCGTTTTCTCCCAGGGTTTCAAAGCAAACCCTGGGCTGCAATTAGCGAACACCTTCGGTGTTTCACGAGGACGCATGCCCGTTCATGAAAAAAGCGGCGGGTAGCTATCGCTGCCCACCGCCGTAGGGTTTTGACTCTTAAGTTAGTCACTCTTCACATCCCGAGATGTGATGTCAATCGTAATCATGAACCCATTAGTGCCCTTGTACTCAAACGGCTTGTCCCCTATACGGTAGGCTTCAACCTCATTAGGCATCATGATGAAGCCGTCATTCCGGGGTACTCCGAAGTACCTCAGGTTCCTCATCACTACAGGCTCATCTTTCATTGCGGAACCTGTTGGGCTGCGGAGGATCACTTCGGCGACCTTCCCACCTCCCAAACGTGCCTCGGCACGTTTCGGGTCAGCCTTCCATTCCATGTCAGCGTCTTTAGCGATGGTGAAGGAATTCCATTTAACTGGATAGACATGACCTAAAGCGGTCGTGATTGCGTCCCGTTGCTCTTTTGACACTGCGGGGTCGAACGTCAGGACTGCCCAGTCCATCTCACCTTTCGAGAAATCACCTCCTAAGTCGCCCGCCACCCAGAACTTCGCACCATCGAGTTTAACATCCCCCGAATGTCCCTTGTTGACCTTGAATGCGTTGTTGAAGCGGCAGAAGTGTTGCGCTGAGCTGCCGTGCGCAGTGTCACCGCTGTGGGTGCCGTGCGCCGCAGGCTTAGCGTTGAAGTAGCACTGACAAAACATCGGGCAGCTACAGGCCTCGATTATGGTGGCATTGAGAGCCCAATCAGTCGCGGATTTCGCTGGCTTAGAGGACGTCTGGGACGTCATCTGGCCAGCATTTGAAGCTACCAGCGTGAGGATTACAAGGCCGGCAGCAATTAGGTAGTAAATCCTGAGCTTGCTCATAGCGATTCTCCTTTTGTCTGGATAAATTATGATGGTATCCCATCTATGCGATGCATTATGCAGACGGGTTTAGGTGTTATCGGGGTTTTATCGCAAGTGTGTGAGCAAGTCAAGAGCTAAAGGACAGAGCTAAAGAACAGGGTCTTAATTTCAACCGCCGAAAGCCCAAGCGAGGAAAGACATGTCTGAAACAACGACCTTACAAACGTCCATCCAATAAACGACCAGGAAGGTCGGTGTTCCCAGTTGCAAACCTGTGCCCGATTCAACACGGTACGAATCACAGCCTACCACACGGTTCCCACCCGTCAAAATTCTAGCCTTCGTGCCTCTGGGTTTGCAGACTCTTCAAATTCCGGCCGTTCCTTGCATGTTTTCCTAGCCACTAGGGTCTCTTGAATACTGAGATTAGAATTCTCCGGCCACAAATTGGACACCAGCAAAAATCAAGGCTGCCAACGTTGGCAGCCGTAAGTTGTTGCTTAATTTTAGGATAATTGGTCGGGGCGAGAGGATTCGAACCTCCGACCTCACGGTCCCGAACCGTGCGCTCTACCAGGCTGAGCCACGCCCCGACAACAAACCCAAAGCCTCTGGATACTAAGTGAGCCGTGGCCTTAAGTCAAATTTCTGCGTTGGTAGCACGTGTCGCCCGCGCTTTCTCACGTCTCGATTTAATAAATTCGATGACCGGCGGCATCAGAGACAACAGCACGACGATAATTACGACCCACTCGATATGCTCGTCGAGATCAATACCAAATCTCGACTTAAGGATGCTGCCCAAAAAGTAGCCACTGAATAGCATACTAAAGACCCAGAAGAAGCCACCGACGACGTTAAAGACCACGAAACGTCGATAAGGCATCTGCGCTGCTCCAGCCACTATAGGAGCGAACGTGCGAACGATTGGCACGAAGCGCGCGATAATAATCGTCTTACCCCCATACTTCTCATAAAAAGCATGGGCTTTCTGAAGATGACTGGGTCGAAACAAAATTGACTTCTGTCTCTTGAAGAGGCGCGGCCCCATCCTGGCTCCGGTGTAATAGCCCACGGCATCACCCACCACCGCCGCCACGAACAATGTACTCAGCAGTATCGAGAGATTTAACTTGCCCGTTGCTGCAAAAAGGCCAGCCACAACCAGCAGCGAATCTCCAGGCAGGAAGAAGCCGACTGCCAGTCCCGTTTCAGCAAAGACGATGAAGACTAGTCCAACATAAACAAAGACGCCGCCCTTTGCTAAGAGGGTCTCAATAATAATCTTTGGATTGAGAAGCTCCCTCAGTTGATGAAATAGTTCTGCAAGCGTATCCATTTTTTTCCAGTGTTGCAGCAGACAGAACCATTGCGGTAGCCAATGGATGCTGGCATTCAACCTGAATGTAAACCAAGCGAGTAGTTCCCCTACAAGTGGCGAAACTCTTGGGCCTAGATCGTTTCAAAAGCCAACATTGCGGAGTCTGGAATTAAATAGTAGGTTGAATGCCAGCATCCATTGGCTACCGCAAACGGTTCTGCATTGAGTGGCGGCGTTGCGAGCCGTCAGATCACCCCTCAGATGGTTTTCCTTGCTGAGCCGCCCAACCGTGTTGTCCTATGAGCGGTACGAATGCGCAGGCGCCATGATCCTCGCGCTCAATTCCCTTCTCCGTCTTGTTTACGCGCACCAGAGTTTGAGAATCTCGCGTGTCGCCAATTGGAAGCACCAAGCGGCCACCGAGTTTCAGTTGGGCCACCAAAGGCTCGGGTATGTTTGGTCCACCCGCGGCGACGAGAATTGCATCATAGGGCGCATTAGCCGCCCAACCCAGCGTGCCGTCAAAACATTTGACGGTGGCGTTATGGATCCCCAGCGCGCGGATTCGCGTTTGCGCTTCACGAGCAAGATCCCCAATTCGCTCCAACGAATAAACCTGACCTGCGACTCTTGCAAGCACCGCGGTTTGATAACCAGACCCTGCGCCAATTTCTAACACGCGGCTCTCCTTATCAATGCTGAGCAGTTCCGTCATGCGGGCGACGATGTAGGGCTGAGAAATGGTTTGATTAGCGCTGATGGGGAGTGCGTGATCGCCGTAGGCGCGGCTTTGGAGTGCTTCCGGCACGAACGCGTGACGAGGTACAGCGCGCATCGCCTCCAGGACCGCCGAGTCGCGAATGCCGTAGTGCTCGCACAGCCGAGCGACCATTCGTTCGCGGGGAATCGCGTAGTCCTGCGACCGCTCTGATGGCTGTTGACCTGTTGATTGCACAGATGCAGTTTCGAGTTTCGAGTTCAGCGTTTCGAGTTTCGGTCAGAATCCCATTCCAGGCATTCTCTCTCACCTGTCTCGGTTATCCATAGTGTCATATTGCGAGTCTTACAGAAGGCGATCCACGAAATCACACGAACCAACACGAAGAATTTAGTGACATTTCGTGTGATTTCGTGGATCGTTTCCTCCCGCCTCGCAATGAGCCGCGTAGCTAACTGAAAATGTGACACTACGGGCTATCTCGTTATTGTATTGGTTCCAGCGCTTAGAGACTCTGAACTCGAAACTCTCTATTAACTCTCGTGCACCAGCTCCGCGGCTTTCAAGTAGTTCCAGGTATCGAGCGCGGTTAACGCCTGGTGATCGGTCATGTCACTTTTAAGCGGCGTAACTGATACAAAGCCAGAATCAATGGCATAGTAATCCGTGCCGTCGGCGGAGTTGGTATTAAAGTATTCTTCCCCAATCCAGAAGTAGGGCTTTCCCCTAGGGTCGATGTGTTCCGTGATTACTGGGCGAGCATTCTTAATGCCTTGTCGAGTTACCTTGACGCCTTTGATCTCACCAGGCGGGAAGTTGATGTTAAGCAGCGTCCCTTCCGGCAGTCCCTCTGTCAAAACCTTTCTAACTGCCGTGACGGCAAACTGCGCGGCCGCTGTGAAATCAAAATTCTCTCGGGCCACTAAACTGAATGCCAAACCCGGTACACCCAGGATGGTCGCTTCCAATGCTCCGGCGACCGTACCTGAATACGTGGCGTCATCACCCAGGTTGCCACCGTGATTAATGCCCGAAACACAGATCTCGGGCAATTCTTCTGTGGGCAGGATTTTGTTCAGCGCCAGGGTTACGCAGTCGGTGGGTGTGCCATCCACTGACCAGTGACGCGCATCAACCTGGCGGATGCGAAGCGGTCGGGCGAGCGTGAGACTGTGGGAGGCACCGCTCATCTCTGACGCCGGCGCAACCACATAAACATCGCCGACGGCTCGCAGGGAGTGTTCGAGCTGGATCAGGCCATCGGAGTGGATACCGTCGTCATTTGTTAGAAGGATACGAGTCATATGGAAGAAGCGCTCTCGAGTCGGCACTCCCAATCTAACCAAAGAGTTGAGTACTAATTCAGCACTCGACGGCATCACGCTCGCTGGCGTGATTCTGAAGCGCATCCACATCCGATTCTGCACAGGGGCTTACTGATGAGAGGTGAGCACGGTTGCGTGCCGCACTGCAGAAGGCTATCCAACTAGTCGCGAGGAGGGCTGCTGCGCATACGGCCCTTTTTCTTATTCCGCTTACGCGCAAGTGCTGACTTTAGCTTCGCCTTCTGTCCAGGTGGGATGAAGAACGCGTGCTTCTTGGCGTCCTTAATAATCTCTTCTGTCATCACCTTGCGCTTGAAGCGCCGCAATGCGCTTTCGATCGATTCGCCTTGATTAACCGTAACTATTGCCATTCTTTCTCCGTCTCTCTGTCAGCACAAATAATTTTGTCGCGGAACACATTTAACACGCGGACAACGCCTGCGGTCAAGTTGGCACAGTGCCTAGTGGCATCCTATCTTGAGAAGTGGCTTTCGCCGAAAAACGATCCACGAAATAACACGAACGAACACGAAGGAGTTTAGTGATATTTCGTGTCATTTCGTGGATCGTTTTGATTCCGTATCACACTCCCCGAACAGTAAATCATATTAGGAACTCCACCTTGCGCTGCATTTACAAACCGAAAGTCCAACCTCCAATATCGAAAGAATAAACTTCAGACATTGGAGGTCGGACTTTGGGACTATTAGCGGCCTGATCGCAAACCTAAACTGCAACGGTCTCGGCTGCCGCAGCCTTCGCCTTATTTCGCGTCAATCCCTGAATCTGGACGGGCTTGTCCGCTTCCTTGGTGTCGAGTTGCTGCTTGAGCACGAGCTCCTGATAGAGCTTGCGCATCATCACAGCCTCTTCGTGGGCGGTTTTTGGACCTTCCATCTCGGGCTTGTTCGGTCGCGCAAGGTCGATCGGGTTGAGCACCATGTTGTGCGCAGCGTCACTCAGGTTAACCTCTTTGCCCCTGGCGAAGATCTCGTGACGACCGTGCTCTTCATACCATTTCGCAACCGTGGCATTCTGGTGCATGTTTTCGATAATGTTTCTCCAACCAATGCCCGTGTTGTAAGCGCAGAAGGAGATCTCACCTTCCTGAGTGCCATAAGGGATGATGCACATTTCAGTGCGGCGGAAATCGTAGTTAAAGAGATCCTGGAACCACATACCCGCGATGAAAAGGAAGTTCCAGCGATCAGAGCGGCGCTTCTCGATGTCGTCCGTTGTGCGATCACCCGAGACCTTGCCATACTCCTTGCCAGTCAAGCCGAACGACTTATCGAACTTTTTGAACAACTCATACAGCGTAAATTGAGTCGGCGACTTGTAGGGATTGTAGTTCTTAAGGAGGGCCAGTCCCATCATCAAGTTCGACATCCATTTGCCGCGGGCAGCGTCGGTAATCTTCTGCATGTCCTTAACCAGACCCGGAATGTGTAGAAACTCGGGTACCGGACGCATTTCTCTCGTTTCCTTATCCACCATCACTGCAGTGCCAACTCCGCAGTTGGGGTGGCAACCGCAGGACACCTGGCCCCACTCAGCCTGGGGACCGTGTACGAGGTCAGCGAAGTCGGCGAAAGCGCCCATCAACGAAAGCGGAAACCAATCACGCGTCGGCTCGGTGATGCCAACCTGGTTCTTCACATCGTGGGCCAAATGGGAGAGCGTGTAACGCTGCTGTAACCGACGTTGCTCGGTGATCTCTTCATCACGGCCGGTGAACGAAACGGGCTGGAAAGAGAGGAAGGCAATCTTTTTGGGATTGTCGAGCGCGAATCGAATAATCGAGCCGACCTGATCGTTGTTGATTCCGTTTACGAGCGTTGTCACCAGTACGATTTCGACTCCGGCTTCGTGCAGGTTGTTAATAGCGCGCATCTTAACGTCGAAGAGATTGCCGACTTGGCGATGGCTATTGGCGTCGTTGCCGATGCCATCAAACTGCAGATATACGTAACGCAGACCGGCCTCGGCGGCCTGACGACAGAATTCTTTGCTCTTGGCGAACTCGATTCCGTTGGTCGCGGCTTGCACGCTGTTATAACCAACCTTTCGAGAGTACCTGATCGACTCCAGAAAATGCGGCGAAATAGACGGCTCGCCACCTGAGAACTGAACCGACATCTGCCGACGCGGCTTGATGGAAATGGCGTTGTCCAGAATCTCCTTAATATCGTCCATGCTCAACTCATGGACGAAACCCACCTGATTGGCGTCCATGAAGCACGGGTCGCACATCATATTGCAGCGATTCGTCAGGTCGACCGTCAGGACAGCTCCGCGGCCATACTTGATTGTGCTGGTACCGTGATTGTGGAGTTTTTCGTCGTTGTGCGCGTCGATGTCGCGACCGGGAAACATCTTCTCGATGTGAGTGAGAAACTTCGAGTCGATGGCCATCATGTCTTCGAAGTGTCCATGGATCGCACAGTCTTTCACCATCCAGATCTCGCCATCTCGTTCGATAATTTGGGCCTTGATCTCGCCCACGTTTTCATTGATCAGCACGCTGACATCCCGCTTGCCACTAAGGATCGATTCCCTAGCCTCAATTACGCAGTTTGGACAAAGCGAGTCGGTCGTTCGCGGCCAACCCAATGTTGGCTTACTCTTCTGCCAGGATTTCAGAAGTGGCTTGTCTGACCACTTGGGAATGAATGAAGGGTTCGGCTTGTACTTATTTACTGACTGAATCGTGGAATGGACGGCTCCTGCAACTATCGTTAAGCCCTTCTCGACATGTTTAATAGGTCGCATCGGTTCTCTTACTTTCCTCTATTCGAATTTTATTCATTGCTATAGCAAGCAGGGAAAGCCCGCACGAGCGCTTGCAAGACTTACAGGAACATGTGGCAATGACTGTGCCGCCACTTCCAGAAATCGTTAAGTGGGGAAATAGTTGAACTTGAGCTCTTCAAACAGTGCGGTTGGCGCGGAGCTCAAGAGCGTTAGCGATGTATCGTCACGATCCAAACGAAGCAATTACTCAGAAGAGTGGGGCATTTTGCGTCAGCAAGCAGAGTTCCACCGTGGCTGGCGACCGTTTCAAGGACCAATCGGCTGCCGCTCTGGATTCGCAGCCACTCAACCTTGAAATGACGATTCAAGGTTGAGTGGCTGTGAATCTATAGCGGGGGCGCGCTCCGCTTTGCCCCCTTCCTTACCTGCAAATTACCGTAGGCCCTCTTGGGGTTTTACAGCCTCTCACGCCCCCGGCCTCTATGTGGCACCTGCTTCGCACGAATCATCTGGCCTTGCAGATGAGTTCAGAATTCACTTGGGAGCGAAGTAGCCGATGCGAGCGGAAACCTGGTGACTCGAGTTCGTCGTTTCTACTCGCACCCGACGAAACCCGCCGTCTCGAGTTCTATTTAAAGGCGAATAGTAAAGTGCGTATTGATGACGCAGCTCTTCCGCCACTTCCCTGTAGATTTTTTCCAAATCATTGAAAGACGCCGGCTTGTAAGCCCTTCCGCCGGTCGCCCGGGTGAGTTGATTCAAGTTGCGCTCGCTGGCATCGAGCGCTTCGAGGCCAAGCCGCAGATCGCCGATTCGCAACTCGTTGAAGCGTTGGGCGGAGCTGGGTGCGGATAACAGAAGCGAAAGTTCAGATTGCTTCTTCGCTCTTTCGATCTCGGTGTTGCTCACCACGTAGACAGTCGTCTGCGACTGTAGCGCCGCTCGTAGGGCAGCATCGAAGCTTGAGCCACGCCCGCTGTCAATGCCATCGGTGAGGACAATAATCGCGTGCCTGGCGTTCGCGCGTGACAGTTGATCGCGGGCAGCCAGCAACATTGCATCGTTGAAACGCGTGAACATTCCGGGCGCAACGCGACGAAGCGCCCGTCGCAGCTGTGCGATGCTCCTGGTCCAGTCCTGCAGCAACAGCACGCGGTCGTCGAACTGAATCAGGCTAATCCGATCATTAGCAGCCAGGTGCCCAGCAAAACCCTCAGCGGCCCGGCGAAAATCATCCAGATTGTCCGCGACAGATGACGAAGCATCTACCAGCAGCACCGCATCTACAGGAACCTGTCGCAGACCTAAGTCACTAAGAGGTTGCTCAGTACCATCTTCAAAAACGCGAAAGTTTGCGCGAGTTAGACCAGAGACCAGATGGCCTCCGTTATCACGAACCGTTACCGGCAATAACACTTCCGTCGTGGTGACTGAGATAACATCATCAGGATCAATATCATGTTCGTCCGGCTTTACTTGCGGGGTGGGCGAGGGTATGGCTTTGGCGTTCTGGGCGTTTGCTGAGGGAAGACCTGCGATTGCGAAGCACCCGGCGAAACAAAGTGCGAGTTTCAATCGGAGAGCAAATGAGACGGAGACAGAGAATTTGCCCAACATTCGGCTAGTTGTCCCCGCTTCCGGCGGGTCCGCCTATCTTCAAACCTGCGTCGTCCATGGCAGCGGTCATCGCCGTGATTATTGCGTCCGTGACTCGACGTTTGCGTAGTTCGATCAGTTTCGGTTGGGACAAATCAAAGTCGGCTGGGGAGTCTTCGATTCTCTTGACGATCGTACCTTCCGAAAAGCCTGCTTCCACAAGCTGGATTATTGACTCGTTGGTGAGCGTCGGCGTTTTCTCGATCTTCAATGGCGCACCGCCGGCTTCGGATGGAGGGCGAATAATGCGTACTGTGGCGCTTCCCGTGGTTGTGGTTTCGCCCTGATGGGATCCGCTCCTTCCGCGTCCGCTTGTCTGGCCTTTCGAACCGCTGCCCGAGCCGAAGATTTCAGAATCGCCGCTCTCTGCGCCACGCGCATTTTCCGTCGTTCTCCCCTTACTTTTAAAGAATGAATCACCGCCCCATTGATCATCGGAAAAAACCGATTCATCGAGAGCCAGCATTGTGAGAATGACGTTCTCAGTGACTCCGTTGCGCTTCAGGTCGATTAAACGGTCAGGATCGAGGTCAAAACGGTTAGGCCTGCTGCGAATGATCGCGATAACCGTTTTCTCCCTAAACCCGGCGCGAACCAGTTTAACGACAGTAGCGTTAGTCAATGGTCCTTCGGAGCGCTGTTGAGCAGCTACTGGCAATGAAAGGAAAGGCCCGCACAGAGCAAGTATGGGTATGATTCTGGAGAATAGAAATTTCATTGGGTTCAAGTTTTAGATCAAGGGTGACCGCGCGAACCAGCACACTCACTCACAGGCCACCGACACCTGGGGCACTGCCTGAGGCCGGTCGAACGGGCGATCTCGCCTGACGGTACCGGTAGCCAACTCGTTTGACATAATTGCGAGTCTCGCGGTAGGGGGGCACTCTACCCCCAAACTTAGCCACTGCGCCTTCTCCGGCATTGTAACTGGCAAGAACAAGATCCACCCGGCCATTGAATCGCTGCAGAAGCTGCTTCAGAAATCGTGTACCGCCGGCGATGTTTTGAGCTGGATCATAAGGACTGCGAACGCCAAAACGGGCGCCAGTCGCAGGCATCAACTGCATCAATCCCCGGGCCCCTTTCGGTGACAACGCATGAATGTTGAAATGTGATTCCTGCTCCATGACACAAAATATCAGGTAAGGATCAACGCCATATCTCGCGCCGCTTTGTCTTATGAGCGCATCAATCTTCGGACGTCCAGAGCTCCAGCCACGCGCTCTCTTTAAAGAGTCAGATGCGGCCAGAGCTGCGAGAGGTTCGCGTTGAATGTGGTCGACGCGGCTGCGTTCGATAAATATGGAGAGTGGGCCGCGATTGTACCAAACTCCCGCAACAGACTCAGTGGCCGAGTCGGCCTCAACACGTGCTCCACCTACGAGGTAAATCCAAACGGGCTGCATGGCGGAAATATTTTGAGTGGGTGGGAGGTCGGACGCCTGCTCAGACTGCTCGGCTTTCGGCTCCCCAGCCGAGCCTCGCTCGATGGTCTTCACCCGATCGCGCGACAAAAGGCGAGTGATTCCGCCCTGCTTGTACCAGACGCCTTGTTCGCTCTCCCGAGCTTCATCTACCGGCACGAGCGTGCCATCGATGAGCCTGAGTCGAACCTGACCCTCAGCAAGTTGGGGTAACTTATCTTTAGCAAACTCGGATTGCGCGGCTGCCTTAAGGGGACGTTTTCTTGAACGCTTCTGAGCGTGCGCAGTGAAAAGACTGCCGCAGAGCACCAGGGCGGTGCAAAGCGAGAAGAGTCGCAAGGTGATTACGAAGCTGAGGCTGTGAACGGCCTTAAATGAGCGTTCTGAGTTTCGGGTTTCGAGTTTCGGGTTTGTCTGTTCCAACGCGAAACTCTGAACTCGGAACTCGAAACTTTTTGAAGTATGGGTCATCGGGCTCCAGACGGTGCGAGTTGGCAACGCTCTCGTCGATTACAACTCGAGCGGATCGTCGAGTGTCCTTTCAATCAGCGGTTCCCGGGTTGGTACTGGCGCAAACGAATGAGAAGCGCCAAAATAGTTGCGCCAGGCAACATCAAGAACACGCGGGGTCAACTCCAGCGCCTGGCCTTCGAAAAGGCAAATATCAGTTAACCGGTCGAGCAGGTCGCGAGGCTCGCAACCCTTCATCTGTTTGCGCTCGATTCGGTACTTGTTGATCAGATGATCCAGGATCGGTTGATCGCACTTGATGCCCCGTGTGTAGGCGGCACGCCGGAAGATCTCGGACCACGCTTCGGGTGTTGGTGGCTCCACACGCGCGCGGTATCCCATGCGTCTCAAAAAAGCCTGGTCGGCGAGATCGTTTTCATCGAGGTTTGTGGAGAAGACCACCAGTTGTTCGAAAGGAACTTCGATCTTTTTGCCAGTGTGCAGGGCCAAATAATCAACCCGACGCTCGAGAGGAACGATCCAGCGATTGAGAAGATCCTGAGGCGCGACTCGCTGCCGGCCAAAATCGTCAATTACTAGGGTGCCGCCATTCGACTTCATCTGGAAGGGAGCCTCGTAAAACTTTGCCGACTCGCTCCAGGTGAGGTCGGCATTCTCGAGAGTCAACTCACCGCCAACTATGACGAGTGGTCGTTTGATGAGTGTCCAGCGCTGATCGTATTCCCCTGCCGGTTCTTGTTCCGGCGCCTGGCGGTGACAGTGGGAATCGAAGACCCGAATGATTTGTCCATCGATCTCGACGGCATAAGGAATCCAGATTGCCCCGGGCAGGGCGCCATTGATACGCTCTGCGACAGCGGTTTTCCCGGTGCCAGGAAGTCCGGTAAGAAAGAGGGATCTTCTCGAGTTGATGACACAACCCAGTGTTTGGAGCAGCGATTCCGGCAAGACAAGATCGTGAAATGCAGCTCGCGCCGTTTCCATCGAAGCCGGATGGGAGGGGATCGATTGCAGGCGCATCATGTGCGTGTAATCCGCGAGCGAAACGGGCGCCGCGCCCACGTAACCGCACGCGGAGAGCAATCTGGTAAGGCGATCCCAGCCGTGATCGAGCATTGCGTAACGCGTGGACCCTGGGGTGGCCTGGATCTTCACCTCGATCAGCTTCTCACGATAAAGCTTTTGCAGGATGTCCTCAGTCAAGGAGCGTGGCAGGTGAAGTCGCTCCGCAATAGACGCGGTCGTAGGTTCGGGTACCATGGCAACGTGTTTGAGCGCCAGATCGCAGAGAAAACCTTCGGCCACTCCGGTATCCGACAGTTCCTCGGGTAAGGGTGGTCCCATGCTTTCAACTTCCGCCCGCGTTAATATTGTGGTTTGCGATATCATGGTCTTCTCTTTCCTAGCACCCCACGCGGGCTGCCCGCCTGGGGACCCCGCGAAGTGCTGCAATTGTCACTTGCCGCTCAGGGCCACGTTTGCTTCAGTTGAAATGGCAGCCAGCGCCGTCCGGGCAGTTTCTGATTCCCGAGTCTTACCGATCCGCTGATACAAGTCGGCGAGCCGGCGCAGGGCGATAGACGAGTGGGGATCGACACGTCGCGCGCCTTCGTAGTATTTGATTGCCTCTTCGTCCCGGCCAAATCTTTCCAGCATCCTGGCGATATTCAGATTGCCGGTTAGTTCCCCGCTCGCGCTCGAAAAGTTTTTGTAGGCTTCCTCAAATTTCCCCACGCGGCAGAGCGCCAGGCCCAGGTTATTGAGGATCCGTTCGTCGCGAGGGGCCAGTTTCGCGGCTCGCTTCAGCCGATCAATCGCGGCACGGTAGTTTCCATTCTGATATAGAGAGAAGCCGAGGTTATTCAAAGTCTGAGCATCCTGGGGCTCGGCCTTTACGGCGCGTTCATAAGACTGCTTCGCCCTATCCTGCAAACCTTTCTGCGCGTATGCGACACCCAAAAGATTGTGAGCTTCGCCCAGACGAGGATCCAAAGAAGCGGCTGTTGACAATTCTGAAATCGCCTGGTTGATCCGGCCATCCTGCAGAAACGCACGACCGGATTCGAGATGCTCCCTGGCTGAACCGGACGTGGAGACCTTCCGGGCATCAGGGTAGCGACTGTCCTCGACCCGCGCGACGCCGACGCTCTCGAACTTCTCAGCGTCACTCTCCGTCATACGTTGAACTCTATTGTCTTTGCCTCTAAATAGCTTGCCAAACGCCTTAAAGGGAGCCTTAACGATGCGGGCTACCTTATTGCCGCCCTTCTTCCTGATCACGTCACCATTCTCGTTCAAGTCGCCGGCAACTGAACCAGAGTCCTCGATCAAGTTGGCATCCGGATCGCCGTCTCGTTCGAGAGTAGTAGCGCTCCACATGGCGGTAACAGCGATGGTTAGTACGAATGCGATTAGGATGGCGACTAGTCTTCGTTTTTGCATGACCAACTCCTTACATCTTGCTGAACGTGTCTATAAGCTGGAGGGCCGCCGGGCCAAGAAGGGCAATGAACAGGGTAGGAAATAGAAAACATGCCAGGGGAAGGAGCAACTTCACTGCGGCCTTCTGGGCCGCCTGCTCTGCGCGCTGTCGTCGTTTGGTTCGCAGTGAATCTGAGAACGCTCGGATTGCTTTAGTGATCGAGGTACCAAACTTGTCTGTCTGAATCAACATGGCCACGAGGCTGCGAAGATCCTCGACCCCGGTTCTTTCCGCCAAATTACGCAGCGCTTCTTCACGATCGCGCCCCACGCGCATCTCCAGGTTGGCCATCTCGAATTCTTCACTAATGTCGGGGTGCACGTCCTTAAGCTCCGTGCTGACCTTGACCATCGCAGCGTTCAATCCCAAACCTGCTTCAATCGAGATAACCATTAGGTCCAGCGCGTCGGCGAGTCCCCAACGCACGAGCTGTTGGCGAGAGCGGATCATTCGTTTCAAAGCGTACCGGGGCAGGAAGAAGCCAATCACGAACGCAAACAGGATATAGAGAACAGCGCTGCTCAGGGGGCGCGCCAGCAACGCGCAGCCCAGCGCTACCATCCCCGGCAAGCCGGCAAGAACGGACAGTTGGATGGCACGATAAATGACTGTGGCGCCGGGAGATCTGAATCCGGCCTGCATTAATTGCTTTTGCAGTTTTTTCGCCTCGGCCGCAGACGGCGGCAGAAGTCGGCTGAGGGGTGAAGCAAGACGCTGCGCCAGGTCGGATGCCGAATGATCTTCTTCGAGCGATATGGGGCCGCTGGCGGGGCTCGCCGTTCTTTCACCAAGCCTCTTTAAACGCTCAGTGGCAGCGCTCTGGGGCCGGTACATGAGCCAGTAAACGCCCATCATCGCGAGTGAGATGCAAATGAAAGTTGAGATGGTAAT
>JALZJF010000223.1 GCA_030859905.1 Acidobacteriota bacterium | reverse complement strand
GGCTCACGCCGCCAGGCTTTATGCTGCCGCCTGCTGCCGCAGGCTGACCAAAGACACCGCAGTTGGTGAATAGTGCAGGCTAGATCTCGTCGCCAGTTTTGTCCAATTAGACCGGCTTCGGATCCCGTAAACGGACGACTATTCGTTGCAACAACTTGGATACTCCACACCAGCCAATCCCGGGCAACACTCGCCACGGACGCCACCGAAGCTTGATTCTGTTTCGTTTCACATTGAGAATCCTGGCATGAAAGCAGCACAAGAAACCAAACACAATAGATCAGAGGGACTGTTTGCTCGCGCCGTTGAACTAATTCCTGGTGGGGTAAATTCTCCCGTCCGAGCATTTCGTGCGGTGGGCGGAACGCCGCGATTCATCCAAAGCGCGAACGGCGCAACAATCGCTGACGTTGACGGTCGCACATACATAGATTACGTAGGCTCTTGGGGCCCGATGATCCTGGGACATGCTGACTCCGAGATCGTTGCGGCGCTACAAGAAGCTGCGACACGCGGCACGAGCTTCGGCGCGCCGAATGAACTCGAAGTTGAACTCGCGGAAGAGATCATCGACGCCGTGCCTTCAGTCGAGATGTTGAGGATGGTTAACAGCGGCACGGAAGCGACGATGTCAGCTATTCGTCTGGCTCGCGGAGCAACGGGTAGAAACAAGCTGGTCAAATTCGAGGGCTGTTACCACGGCCATGGCGATAGTCTGCTTGTCAAAGCGGGCTCCGGAGTTGCCACGCTTGGATTACCGGACAGTCCCGGCGTTCCCGCCTCGCTCGCAGAGCACACGCTTACCGCTCCTTTTAATGACCCGGACTCCCTTGAACGAATCTTCCAACAACACGCTGACATTGCTGCCGTGATTATTGAGCCGGTTGTGGGAAACATGGGATGTGTTCCGCCTCAGGAAGGCTACTTGAAAGCTGTACGGGAGTTAACCAGCCGAAACGGAGCGTTATTGATTTTCGACGAAGTAATGACCGGGTTCCGGGTGGCACGAGGCGGCGCCCAGGAACTCTACGGAGTATTGCCGGACATCACGACGCTGGGCAAGATCATCGGAGGAGGTTTGCCGGTGGGCGCTTACGGAGGAAGTCGGGATCTGATGAGAAACATCGCTCCGTCCGGCCCGATCTACCAGGCGGGAACCCTTTCCGGTAATCCTCTGTCGATGACCGCCGGCCTTATTACTTTGAGACGGTTAAGAGATCACTCGATCTTTGAAAGACTGGAACGAGCTTCAGCGAACTTGTGCGGCGGGTTGTCAGCCGCCGCCAAAGATGCTGGAGTCGCGAGCATCACGAACCGGGTAGGCTCCATGTGGACGGGCTTCTTCAATCGCGAGCCCGTAACAGACTGGACGACCGCCAACCGGAGTGATCGCAAACTCTTTGGCAGGTTTTTCCATGCGATGCTCGACGAGGGGGTTTACCTTGCGCCCTCGCAATTTGAAGCCGGCTTTGTAAGCCTGGCTCACGACGACAAGATCATTGATAGAACAATCAGTGCGGCGCGAGAGGCGTTCCAAAAAATTAGGGAAAACGAGTAAGAGGGTAAAAGAGGAAGGTTTCGCACTTGGTCAATCAAGGGTTAGAGAGGGATTATTTTTCAATTTCTCATTTTCCATTTCATTTGTCATTCGCAGATTCCACTTGAGAGTGCAACAGAACGTTGTCTTCTTGTTCTTGTTCGTGTCCCGTTCGTGTGATTTCGTGGATGTTCTGTTTTGCCGGCCAAGGAAACGATCCACGAAATCACACGAACCGACACGAAATAAGATCAGGGAAATGATCAATGACTAATGAGAAATATGAGAAATGGAAAATAAAAACTTGAGCGCTCGCTCCGCGGAAACAGGTCTGGAGCCAAAAACTGTCACAGCGGCAGGTCGATAATAAACCGCGTTCCCTTCCCTGTCGGGCTGTCCAGGGAAATCTTGCCCTCGTGCAGTTCGACGAGCTGCTTTACAATCGCCAGACCCAAACCCGTGCCGCGCTTCTTAGTTGAAAAGAACGGTTCGAAGATGCGGTCCACCGAAGTTTCGTCTATTCCTTTGCCTTGATCGCTGATGGCAACGCGCGCATATCTCCTGGTAGCGCCGCTTTCGCCTCTGCCGCTTTCAGTCAGGGTTACTTCTTTGGTTGAAATCTTGAGCGGCGCGCCCTCACGGCTGGCATCGACGGCGTTCGAGATCACATTCACGAATACCTGCCGTAACTGGTGACCGTCCCAGTCGCCCACCAACGGCTCGCTGCTGAAATCCTTCTCCACGGGAGTTTGCTTTTCCTTCACGCTCTCCGACACCAGATCTAGGCTCATGTCAATCAGCTCATGAAGATCCACGCGCGAGCGCTCCGGGGCTTTTTGGCGGGAGAACTGCGTGACATCCACTACCAGCTTGTTGAGATGCTTAATGCCTCGTTCGACCAGTTCAATTGTATTCAATGCGTCTGGAGTACTGACGCTTTCTCGCAACATCGTCACACCTAGCCGTATGCTGCCTAACGGGTTTCTAATCTCGTGGGCCACTTGTGCCGTAGCTTGGCCCACAGCCGCGAGAGACTCCGACCTGCGCAGACCGCGCTCGGATTCAGATGCTTCGGTGGCATCCACCAGGGTTATGATCTGGCCTCGATCCCCATCGATTGCCAGCGGGGAGGAATAGACATCGAACGTCTTTTCCTTGTGGTCATCGCACAAACGACACACCCAACGGCCTCTGTAGGTTGCCTCGTCCGCGCGCACGCTGGTAGCCGCCTCGATCATCTTCATGGCATCGTCCGAGCCAAACTTCTCAAACACGGATGCGCCAATGCTCGCCCGGGGAAAGATTTTGAAGAAAGCGGCATTGGCGCTGCGGATGCGATTGTTATCGTCCGTGGCAGCAACCGCGCTCACCATGCCCTCCAGCAACTGATTCGCGAAGACTCGCTCGCGACGCGCTTCAAACATGCTGCCGCGCATCTGTCTGAAGCGTCGTTGCACTTCCCAGATCGTGCCCACGGCTACTAACAGACCGAACATTAGCGCCACTGTGCTCCAGCGTCGGATGGATCGCGTGGCTTCCTGTTCGATCGCTTCGCTCTGACGGAAGATCTCCGACTGTTCAACGGTGGAAGCAGTCAGCAGGCCATCAAGTTGTTCGTCGACTGCGCGAAACTTTTCAAAGCCCTCGAGCGAATAGCGACGAAGATCTTCAGTCACCTCGGCATAGGACCGCAGGTCGTCCCGAAACCGCCGCCATGAGGGACCTTCCGAGAGGGGCGGGCGATCGAGTTGCTGTGACAGTTGATTGATTTCCTCGCGCGCCAGGCTCGACCGAAAATCAAAGGGTGGCTTGAACTCACGGCGGGCTTCCGAGTCCTGCCTGGCCCGCACTTCGTTATTCAACTTTGTGACCGCGAGACGGAGATTGAGCAGCAGGCCAAGTTTGGCGGCATGCTGTTGCTCGAGATCCACGACTCGAAAGCTGACCTCGTCCATGCGCTGCACACTGAGATAGCCGAGCAGTGAAACGAGCGCCAACAGTAGGGTGAAGCCAATGATGAGTGGGGTGATAGCAGGCGCGATCTCACGCGTTCGGGTACGAGCAACTGCTTCTTCCGGCGACCGTGGCGTCGAGCCACCGTCGCTCTCGTTTGTCCCGAGGCGCCTGTAAACGACCTCACCTTCGTCATCGTCATCATGGGACGCCCTGGTGTCGCTGCCCACCGCAGCGCCTTTTTCAGGAACGCTTTGTTCGGTGCCAGGGTTTTTGGTTTCAGGCGGGGCCATACTTTTTCCGTTTGATGTTGCGCGGGGGCTAAAACTATAAGTCAAGTGTCCCAATTAGGGCTTCGCGTCCATCCAGTTGTCTGCCGTTCCTACGTCTACCACGAGGGGCACATCCAGTGCCACTGCGGACTCCATTTCTCGCTTAAGGATGCCGGCGACTTGCTGGCTTTCGTCCGCTGAAGCTTCCACCAACAATTCGTCGTGGACCTGCATCAACAACCGTGATTTCAGGCCGGTGCGTTTGAATTCTTCTTCCACGCGCAGCATGGCGATCTTCACAATGTCGCTGGCGGTGCCCTGTATGGGCATGTTTATGGCTTCGCGTTCGGCCGCCTTTCTGATGTTCGCATTGCGATCGTTGATGCCCGGGAGCGGACGGATGCGACCGTAAATCGATCTGACATAACCATGCTCTCGCGCCCTCAGCGGAACCTCTTCCATATAACGGCGTACCCCCTTGTAAGTGTTGTAGTAATCCGCAATAACTTTCTTCGCCTCCTGGCGGGAGATGCCCACTCTTTGTGAGAGACCCCAGGGCTCAATCGCGTAAGCGATAGCGAAGTTGACGATTTTGGCCAACCGCCGCGCCTCTTTGAGCTCTGCTTCCGTTTGGGCGCCAAAAACTAGCCGAGCAGTGCGCGCGTGAATATCCTCACCATTTTGAAAAGCCTCCAGCATCACCGGATCCTGCGTGATGTGGGCCAGCAGGCGCAACTCCAGTTGCGAGTAGTCGGCGGAAATGATCTTGTTACCATTCTCGGCCACAAACGCCCGCCGAATGCGACGCCCCAATTCCGTGCGGATGGGAATGTTCTGTAGATTGGGGTCGCTCGAGGAAAGCCGGCCCGTGGCAGCGACTGTCTGATTCAGCAGGCAATGAATTCTTCCGTCTGCTGCAATTTGACGGGGTAAGGCGTCGGTATAAACACTCTTCAGCTTATCAAGTTCACGGTAGTCGATAATCAGCCGCGGCAGCTCGTAGGTATGAGCCAATTCCTCAAGCACAGCTTTGCTTGTTGACACTCGACCTGTCGAGGTTTTTCTGCCTGAGAGAATATTCAATTCGCCCAGCACGTCTCCAACTTGCTTTGGAGAACCGATATTGAATTCTCGCCCTGCCAGTTGATAGATCTTGACGGTCAGCTTATGGAGTTCCTGCCCGAGGTAGTTAGACAGATCTGCCAGGACCTTAGGGTCGACCTTCAACCCCGTGCGCTCCATCTGATAAAGCAGAGGCGCCAGCGGCAACTCCACTTCGGAATAGATCGTCTCCAGCTTGCTCTCGAAGATGCGTTGCCGTAGAACTTTGGCGCTTCGCGCTGTCAGGTCAGCAGCCGTGGCGGTTTGCCATTGGGATTTTGTCCATCCATTCGGCGGGCGTTCGAGACCATCGAGGCCAACTGCCTCGCGGGCCAGGTCACTGAGCTCATACTTGCTACGATTGGGGTCCAACAGATACGCAGCGATAAAGGTGTCGTCTTTCACACCTTCGAGAGTGAGGTTCAGTTTGGCTAACAATCCCATGGCCCGCTTGAGATCGTGAATAGACTTCTCGATGAGGCCATTGGTTAACACTTCACGGAGCGAATCGACCGCCGCCTGGTGCCCTTCAACAAACTTTTCCAGATCGACGTACGCAGACGTTCCGGCTGCCGTTGAGATGGCAATTCCTGCCGCAGCCTCGTAGTCGAATGAGCATTGTTGTGCAACGCCGTCCGCTGGCGTGGCATCGGCAATTGCAATTCCCAGACTCTCGGCATCCCAAAGCCCTTTGACAAAATCATGGAGTTCGGCGCGATTGCGGACAACCCTGTAATCGAGCTCGGACACGCCGCCGACCGGAACGACTTTAGCATCGGAAAATTCGCGGGTCAGATTCGAGAATTCCAGTTCGCGAAACAACTCATAGGCGGCAGCGCGATCCGGCGGCCGGCGTTTGATCTCATCAAGATTCAGATCAACGTCGAGGTCTACCCTAATGCGCGCCAACTCGCGCGACTGCCTGATCATATCGGCGTTATCCCGGAGCGATTCTCGGTAAGTTTTATGCTTCACCTCTTGCCAACGCTCGAGTGCGTTCTCGATCGATCCAAGCTGCTGGATGATCTGTACGGCGCCTTTAGATCCGATGCCCGGCGCCCCGGGAATATTGTCGATCGAGTCGCCCATGAGTCCCAGCAGATCTACAACCTTCACTGCCGGCACTCCAAACTTCTTTTCTACCCACGCCTCGTCACACCACTCGATCGGCGGCGCCGGCTCTTTTCGTTTCACCACCTGCGAGTTTTGCCGCATGCAGATCACAAAAGGATCGCGCACCAGTTGGCACATGTCCTTGTCGTTAGAAACGATTACCGCCTGCAGTCCTTTTTCGGCGGTCTTGACCGACAGCGTCCCGATTACGTCGTCCGCTTCATAGCCCGGAGCATTGATAACCGGGATATTGAATGCTTCACACAGACGGATGATGAAAGGAAGTTGGGAGGCGAGGTCGTCAGGCATCGCCAGGCGGTTGGCTTTGTAGTCCGCAAACGTCTCATGGCGAAAAGTTTTTTCCCCAGACTCGAAAATAGCGGCGATGTAATTGGGCTTCTCATCCTGCAGCAGTTTGCGCAGCATGTTTGTAAAGATAAAGACTGCCTGAGTTACCTGCCCCTTGGAGTTTGATAGGGGCGCAACGCGGTTCGCCATCGGCGCGAAGAACGCGCGAAAGATGTGAGACATGGAATCGATGAGAAAAACCCGCTCGACTGGCTCTTCACCAGCCGAAGCACTCTTGGTTGGCATTTACTTCGATCATAGAGAGGGGTTTTCCGAGTGTCAAACAAGCGGCGGATTGGGTAGGCTACTCGTTGATACTGTTGCATTTGCTCCAAGCAATCTTGCGGCATTGTTGCCACCGCGCCACAATGACAGGCTTTGCCCAACCTGATTCACCTCGGTTCGCAATCGGCATGAGCATTGCACGTCAACTCGCTGTCAAAGAACCGCCGGGCCCGGCCCCTCCAGGGAGAGTCAACCAACTGCTCAAACAAACCACGCTTGCTTCACCAGTTGAAAATGACGGCGTCGGACTCCACACCGGAGTAAAAGTACACGTGCGACTCGTGCCGGCGCCGCCCGATACCGGCTACGTGTTCCGGCGCACTGACCTGGGCGGTTTTGAGATTCCAGCCACCGTTGAATCTGTGGCCCATTGCGGCTACGCCACCACGTTGATGCGCACGGGCGTGATGCTCTCGACGGTCGAGCATCTGCTGGCGGCGCTGCGAGGCTCAAACGTCGACAACGTTTTCATCGAAGTTGACAACCTTGAGATTCCAATTATGGATGGCTCTGCGGAAGTGTTTGCCGAAATGATCGAGCGGGCAGACATCGTTGAGCAGCCTTTAGCCAGGCGGGCCTTGCTTGTGCGCGAGCGAGTAGCCTTTGAGCAGGGCAATCGCCGGATCGCAGTTGAACCGGCGGACAGTTATCAGATTGACTGCCTAATAGACTTCCCTCACCCAATGATTGGCGTTCAGCGCTTCTCGTTAGAACTCAACGATGGAGCGTTCAATCGTGAGATTGCAGCGGCCCGCACGTTCGGCTTTACTGCAGAAATTGAGGAGCTGCAGCGATCTAATCTGATCCGGGGAGGCTCGCTTGATAACGCCATCGTGCTCACGCCGGAAGGAATGATGAACAAAGAAGAGTTGCGCTTCGGGAATGAGTTTGTGCGACACAAGATTCTGGACATCATCGGCGATCTGGCTCTGCTCGGTATGCCACTGCTGGGCCGCGTCACGGCGGAACGCAGTGGGCACATCATGCATGCAGGATTGATGTCGAAGCTGCTGCGGGTTCGCTCCGCTTGGGATATTGTGGATATGCCCTCTAATAGCTACTTCTCCGGCAAAAATTCATAAGTGAGATGCAAATGCACCAGGCCTGGAACGATCTCCGGTCTCACTTCCCGCGCCCACAGACGTAGCGAACCACCGGAAGGAGCAATCGGAACTACGCTCGACAGTTGCCCGGGCCGTAGAATCTTTAACGGATTGATGCGGGCATCGATAGCAGATTGGACCAGGGTGACTATTGAACTCCGAGCCAGCGAAGGGACATTTTCCAGACGCATGTCGGTGATCTTAATTCTAGCCTGCAGCAGTTGCGCGTTACGATCAAACTCCAGACTCCATTCAGTGTAGGCCACTCCACGAAACTGCAGGCACCCGAGAAGTGTTGAGTTATAGGCGCCTGAGAAGGCCAGTGGCGCTACGATCTTCCCCTGCTCGAACTTAACCGCCGTTTTTACGCCGATGTTTTCCCGTTGCAGCGTAATCGCGCTGGGACACGTTTTTGCGGATTCGTCGGTTCTGTTCTTGTCGGAATCTGTAATGACGAGGGGAGCGGAAGGCGCTTTCAGGTTGTCGAAGATCGCGTCGAGGAATGAGTTAAAGAACTGCTCTTTGACTGTGATAGTCGCTTCGCCGGATCGTGGCGGGCGTCGCTGATTCGTCTGGCCGAACACGGAAAGTGACGTCAACAAGACGGTGATAAACATCAATGCCCTTGTAAGGTTGTTCATTCGATCTCTCATCCAAGCACTATCAGACTGCTGAAAAACAAAGACGATCCACGAAACCACACAAAACCGCCCGAAATAGAGGCCCATTCGTGGTATTTCGTGTCATTTCTGGATCGTATTACTGCCTTCTATTACTCCACACACTCTTTCACCAACCTTGCTGGGAACTTACAAACCACTGCGCACGATGTCGTGCAGCCTGATCAAGCCCACGCACACTCGCCCTTCGACCACCGGTAAAACCGAGATTTGCGAGGGTCGATCCTCCATTAAACGAAGCGCATCGTAGGCCAGCATGTCAGCGGAGACGACTATCGGTTCGCGGGTCATGATCTCTTCGCTTTTAAGATCTTCGAGCGCGGCGTGGTTCATACGCTGAATGGCGCGACGCAAATCGCCATCCGTGATAATTCCCGCCAGTTGACCCGCTTCATCCAGTACGTTCACGGCGCCAAGTCCCCCGTCACTAATTCCCTTAACCACTGCCACCCAGGTCGAACCTGTTTTAACGGTAGGGTTCCGGTTACCGCCGTGCATCAAGTTCGCAACCTTTAAAGTCAACCGCTTCCCGAGCCGGCCTGCCGGATGGTTGACGGCAAAGTCATTAAGGGTGAGCCCCTTCATTTTCATGAGCGTCATCGCCAACGCATCGCCGAGCGCCAACGCCACGGTCGTGCTCGTGGTCGGAGCTAGATTGAGGGGGCAGGCTTCCTGGTCCACCGAGGCATCAAGCACGGCGTCAGCGCGATTTGCCAGAGTGGAGTTTAGATTTCCAACCACGGCAATGATCGGAATCAGTCGGTGCTTCAGGTGAGGAAGCATGGCGACAATCTCATCCGTTTCGCCACTGTTGCTCAGGATCATAACGACATCATCCGGATTCACGATGCCGAGGCCGCCGTGAAGCGCGTCGGACGGGTGCAAATGCAAAGCTGCGGTGCCGGTGCTGGTCATGGTTGCCGCGATCTTCTGCGCGATAATGCCTGGCTTGCCCACGCCGACGATTACGACTTTGCCCCTGCAGCCGGCCAGTAAACTCATTACGCGCTCGACCTGCTCTTCGTTCAGGCGAGTGGCGGTGGCGGCGATTGCATCAGCTTCCAGACGCAGAAGGCTAACAACTTCGGGGAAGTGGGTTTTGGTGGTCATGCGGCTGGCACCTTGATATACGACGAAGGTGCGGTTTGCAAGTCTGGATGGTCGTGAACATAGGGCCGGCTTTGATCCAACCATTTTCCATTTATCATTTTCCATTTCTCATTTGTCATTGGCATGAAACTGTCTTGCCTCTCCGGTCGGATTGATGAGAAATGACAAATGGAAAATGAAGAGACCAAGTTCATAATCAAACCCATTCGTCCTTTTTTACTAGGAGCAAGGGTGTGCTATTTTTATGGCTCGACACGTGCCCGCGTAGCTCAGTGGATTAGAGCGTTCGCCTCCGGAGCGAAAGGCCGCAGGTTCAAATCCTGCCGCGGGCACCACTTTTGAAAGTCAACTCCGCTTTTATCTCCGCTTTGAAAGCAAATCGACTCACGCGGGGCAGGGGCGCAGGCCGAAGCGCAGAGACCGCGTAACGCCGGACCTAACCAAAAAGCCAGGACGTCCAAAAACGAAGAAAGGTTAAGGCCATGAGCGCAGTAACTGACCCTGATGAACCGCGGTTTGGAACTGCAATAGGTCCGAGTCTTTCCAAAGCGTCTACACTACTAGCAAAGGTGATAGTATAAAATGCTCAGTCTTTTGTGTGCGGCGGTTCGATGAGACTCAGTAAGCGATGCTCGTTGCCCCTCCCGGAGCGAAAGGCCGGCAGGTTCAAATCCTGCCGCGGGTACCATTCTCCCAACTTTAACGAACGTTATGGAAACAAACCTACCCCCCGGCCAGCCTGTCAAGCACACAATTTTGGTTGTCGATGATTTCGACGACACCCGATTGCTCTTGAAAACCTGGCTCGAGAGGAAGGGCTTTAAGGTTGTGGAGGCGGAAAATGGAAATCAAGCGGTGGCCACAGCGCAGCAAGTGCGCCCCGATTTGATCATCATGGATATAGAGATGCCGGAGTTGGATGGCTTAGCCGCAACCCGCAGGATAAGAAGTCTGAAGGAATTGGATGACGTTCCGATCGTCGCAGTTTCAGCTTACGGAGCGCAGCAGTTTCGCGCTAATGCGTTGGCCGCTGGATGCAGCGAATATGTCTCCACCCCTTTCGAGCCGGATGACCTCGAGAAAGTGATCCGCTCTTTCCTTCCCTGAGCTGAAGGTTAAAGCTTATGCCCGGTAGGCTTATCATCGACAACTCAACGCGCCACTCACCTTGCTTACACCTGGTCGCGCTCGTGTTGCTCCTACTCTCGGTGGAAAATGGGGTTGCGCAGGATAGCCAGTGCAAAGTCAAACTGAGTGAATTTCCCCAAGCCGCGGAGTTGAGCGGGTTCCGAATGGGGATGACCATGGACCAGGTGAAGGCGCGAGTGCCGCAAGTCGTCTTCGGACGAATTGACGAACTGGGAACGTCAAAGACAAGCATCAATCCCCACTTCGATCCACGAATAGACAAAACCGGATTCGCGGACGTACGGACAATTTCCCTCGACTTTCTTGACGGACGCGTAACTTCGCTTTGGATTGGCTATGAACCCACCTTTAAATGGCCCACCGTCGCCGACTTTGTTAAGGGCATCTCGCAATCCCTATCGCTGCCGGATGCCTGGTCGCCAGGGAAGTCGCAAGGACGACAACTGAAGTGCTCGGATTTTCAGCTTACTGTTTCCAGCGTAGCCCAGGGACCCAGCTTCCGTATTCTCGATCTCACCGCCGATGCGACTCTGACGGCCCGCAGAATCGCTAAAGAAGAGGAGAAGGAGGCGCGGGCAGCGAATAACGAGGAGGAGGAGGCGGAGATCCTTGGCGATAACCAGAGCAAGATCTACTATCCAGCAGATTGTGAGGTGGCAAAGGAGATCAGCGCACCAAACCGTACGACTTTCAAGACTGCGAGAGAAGCCGAGAAAGCGGGATACAAACCGGCCAAAGAGTGCAAGCAGTAGATACTGCCGATTGCCAATTGCCAATTGCCGATTGGCATCTCCCGGTTCCGAAAGGTTTATTGCCAGGGCTGTTAACTTAGCAACATGAAATGAATATTAAAATCGGCAATTGGCAATTGGCAATCGGCAATGACATGAGGGGAGTTTGAAATGATTAAGGAATTCCGCGACTTTGTTGCCAGGGGTAACGTCGTCGATCTGGCCGTGGCCGTGATTATAGGAGCAGCGTTTGGCAAGATCGTAACTTCACTGGTCGAGGGGATCATCATGCCGCCTATTGGCTTGATGCTCGGCAACGTCGACTTTTCAAACCTCTTTATCGATCTCTCCGGAGAGCGACCTGTGTCATTGGCGGATGCTCAGCTCAGAGGGCTGCCGGTAATTGCTTACGGGATGTTTATCAATGACGTAATCAGCTTTCTAATCATCGCCTTTGTCGTGTTCCTGATTGTCAAAGAAGTTAACAAACGTAAGCAGACCGAGGCGCCGCTTTTGAAAGAGTGTCGCTATTGCCTTTCGTCAATTCCGCTCGGCGCAACTCGCTGCTCTGGATGCTGTTCTGAAATTGGAGCGTAAAGCATTGCCGATCCAATTGCCGATTGCCAATTGGCTTGCTGGCGGTGTGACTGGTGTCAATCGCAGCGGCTCTGAAATCGGCAATTGGAAATTTGGCAATCGGCAATAAACTTCAACTAGACTCCCCATCATGCGCGAGTGCCCCCGTTGCGAAATCTGCTATCAGGATGACGTCCTCATCTGCCCTCAAGACTCGGCAAACACCAAACACACTTTGCCCGGGGCCACGCTGCTATCCCAACGTTACCTGCTCGAGAAGCGTCTTGGTAGGGGGGCCATGGGTCAGGTCTATCTGGCGCGCGATCAGAATCTGGTGACGCGCCGCGTGGCTGTGAAGACTGTCCGGCCCGACATACTCAGTGATGAAGATTTGCAAGAAGGCGAAGCCGTCGCCCGATTTGAGCGCGAGGCACGAGCGGCGGCTTCGATCCGGCACCCCAACGTCGTCGACGTAACGGATTTCGGTAAGAGTCAAGAAGGCGTTTTCTTCCTGGTAATGGAATACGTGGAGGGCGAAACTCTTTACCAGCTCCTGCGACGTGAAGGCACACTCAATGTTCAGCGCACTGCCGCTCTACTGCGTCAAATTGTGGCTGGCATTGAAGCCGCTCATGACGTAGGCATACTTCATCGCGACTTGAAGCCTGCAAACATTTTCATCATGCAGCAGCGCCGCAAGTCAGCGGGTGCGGTGGATGACGGCTTTGTTAAGGTCGGCGACTTTGGCTTGGCGAAGATCGTCCATTCCGATCGCTCGGAAACCCAGAGCGGGCCTGAATCCCGAGGGATTATAGGTACACCTGAATACATGGCTCCCGAGCAGATGCAAGAAGGAGTGAGGCTCGACGCGCGCGCGGATATCTACGCGCTGGGAACTATCGCCTACCACATGCTCGGCGGACGTTCACCCTTCACGGGAAACATAACGCAACTAATCGCGCAGAAATTGCTCCAGGCGCCACCCGCTTTAACGACGCTGCGTTCCGACATCTCGACTGAAGTTGAGCGAGCCGTAATGCATGCGTTGGCAAAGGAGCCGGCAGAGAGACCTGCATCTGCGAGCGAATGGCTGGAAGAGTTTGAAGTGGCTATCCGCGTCAAGGCGGACGACTCCGGCCCAGGCGAATCAAGGGTAGTCATCATGGCGCCCGCAGGCTCGGAAGTTTATGTCGACGATGAGAGACGAGGTAGCGTGGGACGTTCGGGGCGAGTAGTGCTCACCTCAATCGCGCCCGGCCAGCACATTCTTCGAGTCGCTCGCTTAGGAGAGGAAGACGATGAACGCGTAATTGAGATTCGGCCCGACAGCGCGGAACAAATCATTCAAGCCCAGTTCAAGAGCGCCCCTTCCAGTGACCAGTTGAGCCCTTCCCAGGGCGGCAGTCTCGACAGCGGCACAGGCACTCAGCCGCTGGCTGCAGGCGTAGTCATTTGTAGCCGTTGTCATTCTCGATTTGCTGAGGGCACGAGGTTCTGTGGCCGTTGCGGAAATACGTCATTGCAGCCTGTTTCCAATTCGCGTGAGGTTCCCCACCCGGCGACGCTTCCGGTCACCCGGCCTCCCGGCGACGCCTGCCCGAGCTGCGGTCACAAGTTTTCTATAGGAACGCAGTTTTGCGGCAGATGCGGGATTCGCCTTGGCGCCGCTTCGCTCAACTGGAAAACGCCGAAGCCGGTGGAAGTTCTCTGCAGAAACTGCGGCGCCGGCTATCCTGCCACCACCAGGTTCTGCGGGCGTTGCGGCCAACCGATCCGTACTTGAGCGGAAACCTTGCGGAACGGGATCCTTGCTTGTCAAAAAGGCGTTTTTAAGAGAGCCAATCGGCAATTGGCAATTGGCACTCGGCAATGACCTAATTGGCAATTGCAATTTAAAAGGGGCTCTGATGAGCGGAAACGCCTATGAAATAAGGCTTTACTTCTTCCCGCAACGAGCCGCATAATACGTGGCCCCTCGCCCTCCCCAGAGCGGCGAGACTGCTATAAGGCGCAATTGGTCTAGCGCCCCGACGACGTCAACCACGCCCGCGTCCAGGAGAGATAGCCATGAGGTCGATTTGGAAAGGTCACATAAGGTTCCTGCTGGTTGCCATTCCGGTCCGTATTTACAACGCGATTGAGACTTCGGAGAAGATTCAGTTTAACCAATTGCACCGCGATGATTACGGCCCGATTGGCTACGACAAACGCTGCAAAAAGTGTGGCCAGGTAGTCACCAATGATCAGATAACCAAAGGCTACCAATACGAGGCCGACCGGTATGCGATTGTCGAACCTGAGGACATTGCGAAGATAAAGATCAAGACCACTAAAGCCGTGGACATCATCGGCTTCGTCGATGCGAACGAAATTCCCACAACCTTCTTCGATTCTCCCTATTACGCGGGACCCGACGGCCCGGTCGCCGAAAAACCCTATGCGCTGTTGCGCGAAGTGATGAAACAGACCGGCAAAATTGGTATCGGCAAAGTGGTGCTGCGCGACCGCGAAGATCTTGTGGCACTCTTCCCTCACGAGAAGGGTCTGGTATTGCAGAAGCTGCATTACCCGCATGAGCTTCGCAATATTCAGAACGTTCCTGAAATCGATGGTGCACAGAAGCTCGACAAGAATGAGCTGAAGCTGGCGACCACGCTGGTGGAACAGATGGCTACTTCGCTCGAAGAGATCGACACTGTCGACAACTATCATCAAGCGCTTAGGAAGTTGATCGACTCCAAGATCAAGGGCAAGAAGACGGTCGAATTTGAAGTTGAAGAACTACCCAGACTTGATATCATGAGCGCGCTTAAGAAGAGCTTGCAGCAGTCAGGCCGTAAACCCATGGTGAAGGCTGAGAGTACGACCAGGAAAAAACCGCAGATCACGCTGGTCAAGCCGATGGCCAAGCCAAAGGCAGCTAAGAAGCGAAAGGCATCTTAGGCTCTTAGTTTTATTGATGAACGAAAACAGCAATAAAGTTCTCTCCTTCCCCTCACCTGTACCTGCGAAGGCAGATTACCAACGTGTCAAATCCAACTACTCCATTCGCGAGATCAAACAGCTTTTCGGTTTGAGCGAGCGCACGATTCGCCGCTGGATCGAACAAGGAATTATCCAAGCTACTCCATCGCCTGAATCCCAAGACTACAGCTTCGACTTTCACGCCCTCACGCAATTCAGACGTGTGCGCGAGCTGAGATCACAGGGCCAGAGCATTCGCCAGATTGAGGCTGAGCTTCAAGGTCAGTTGAATCTGTTCCGGGCGGAAGTTGGCAAACTGGCGCGTCTGCTCACGCCTTTCGAAGAGGCGTTGCTGTTGCACGAGCAGGGCGATCCGAAAGCGGCTGATTGTTACGTGGAAGCAATAGGAGAAGGCGACAACGTGGCTGAGGCCTACTGCAACCTGGCGATCATTAACCTGGAACAAGGAAACATGGCGAGGGCGCTCGACAACTTCACGCTATCGCTCAAAAGCGATCCCCGCCACGTCGAGGCGCACTACAATCTTGGGAATCTTTACTACGACGCCGGCGAGCTTCCGCTGGCGCGTCTTCACTATGAAGCCGCGACGCAGATCGAGCCCGGATTCTCACTTGTCTACTTCAATCTCGCCCTCGTCTTTCACAAACTTGGCGAAAGTGAGGCTGCCTCTGCGGCGCTCGAAAAGTATATGCAACTCGAACCAGCCGATGAAGAGATTGAAGCTTTGAAACAACTCCTCAGGGCGCTGCAGGATCCGCGCCAGCCAACCCGGTAACCGAGATCACTTATGAAAAAGTAAGTGCTGGGCGAGGTTGAGGGGCTGTTCCATTTTCCATTTCTCATTTGTCATTTTGTCATTTTGTCATTTTGTCATTTTGTCATTTTGTCATTGGTGAATTCTTGTTCGTGTCCCTTCGTGTGGGTTCGTGGATCGTCTGACCTCTGGGCCAAACAAACGATCCGCAAAAAAAGCGCCACGAAATGTGATCCAGAAAATGACAAATGAGAAATGAGAAATGGAAAACGATCGGGTTGGCGGTGGGCAGCAGGTCGCTGCCTATGGGGGTGGCGGTGGGCAGCCGGTAGCCTGCCCACCTGCTAGAACAGGATCGCAAGAGAATGTGAACGATCCTAGTTACGTAGGTACTTATCGAAAGGAACAATAGCACCAGGATTCCAGCCCAGTACTGCTCCCCAATGAATATTGACTTTGCAGTTGGGCCAAATCAGTTTACACTCTGCGCTCCGAACGTCTTAAGGTTTGCGCCTAAAAATTAAAGTTTCTCCAGGAGGGTTCCCCCATGTTGCGAGCTAAATGTCGCATCCTCTGCGTTGACGACCACAAAGACACCTCAGAGATGCTTCAGATGCTGCTTTCGCAGGAAGACTACGAGGTGGCAACCGCGGTAACCGTGGAAGACGCCTTAAAATTAGCGAAGAGCGAGGAGTTTGATCTGTACGTCCTCGATAAGCGTTTGCCTGACGGCAGCGGACTCGAGCTTTGCAAGAAGCTGGGCGCGGCCACGCCTGATGTTCCTTGCATGTTTTACACTGGTGATGCGTATGAGGTGCAAAGACATGAGGCCCTTGCGGCGGGCGCGGATGCGTATGTGGCTAAGCCTGATATCGATGGTCTGATTGAGGGCGTTCGTAAACTGCTGTCGCAAAGAGAATGTGCCGCACCAGTTTGAGTTGTTTCCGACCACCAGCACGTCTACGAAAAGCGTGGCCCTGGTTCTTATGAGTCCGAAGTTCGAGTTCAGCCTTCAGGTTGCGGCTTAGCGATGCGGACAAGCTGAAGCTTGAACTATAACTGAACCATCACCAAAACCGTGGCCTGCACGA
>JALZJF010000201.1 GCA_030859905.1 Acidobacteriota bacterium | reverse complement strand
ATGCGTGAGATAAAATAAAACACATAAAAAATTGACCTGAGACAGGAGCGTAACGTATAAAGCGCGTGTCACGAAGGTTACGGCCTTCGAGACCGACAAAGGGATCGGCAACCGGTGCGGTGACGCGCTGGACGAGAGGAAAGGCAGGCGGCTGCTAATCCTATGACGCCCTGAGTCGGAGCCGAAAGGCTCAGCTAGAGGAAGTCGCGAGGCTTTCTCGAGCCACTCGAATTAAAACGAGTGGCACCCTTCGGAAGTGGACCCGCTGAAGGGGGCGCAGTAGTTCGACGCAAGTTGAGCTTCGTTGCCGGGGTCGTAACCCGGCGGTGGAGGAAAAGCCACCAAACCAAAAACCTAGCGGCGCCGCATTCGCAAGGATGCGAGATCTGTGAAAGCAGGTCGTGTGCTGACCGGAGATTAAACTGACCGCCAGTTAATCATCGGGATATAAAATCGGTAGCTTTTGCGTGTACATGCTGAGCTACCACCCTATAGAAAGCTTTGGCGATTTATAGGAAAACGGATTGCGCTATTGCCAGCTTGCTGGTGGTAGCGCATTTCGTTTTGTAATACACCCCCGAGAGGCTGACTAATCCCCAATTCCACTCAAGACCAGTCTGGTACCGTTTCTGAGGCAAGATGTAGTTCCCGCAACTTTCTTTGCAGCACCTCGCGTTGAATCAAAAATACCTTCAAGGAGAAAATCAATGACCGAACCACGAATGCAAGAAACCCCAAAGTACGCACCCGGGACGTTTGTTGGATTGAACTGGGAACCACCGATGGTGAAGCCGCCAAGAAGTTCTATACGGAGCTGTTTGGTTGGACTTTTGTTGATAGCCCGATGGGGCCCGGCATGGTCTACACGATGCTCCAGCTTAACGGGAAGGATGTGGGAGCGCTGTACAAGATGCCCGAAGAGCTGACGACTCAGGGAATTCCGCCTAATTGGCTGTCCTACGTGTTTGTGAAGAGTGCGGATGAAACGGCTGACAAAGCTAAGGCGCTCGGCGCCACGCTCATGAAAGAGCCGTTTGACGTTATGGATGTAGGACGTATGTCAGTAATCCAGGATCCTACCGGAGCGGTGTTCGCGATCTGGCAAGCCGGAACTCATCAGGGTGCTGGAACCTATAATGTTCCGAACTCATTTTGCTGGAACGAACTGGGAACTAAAGACACTGCCAAGGCTGGAAAGTTCTACACTGATCTATTTGGGTGGGAAAAAAACGTCCAGCAAATGGGACCAATGACTTACACGTCGTTTATGAATGGAGACCGTCCGGCGGGCGGCATGTATGAACCACCACCGGAGATGGGTGAGGTTCCACCTCACTGGTTAGCCTACTTTGCGGTGGACGACACCGATGCAATGGTCAAGAAGGCCGGCGAACTGGGCGCCACCACGATCGCGCCGCCGATGGACATTCCCGACACGGGGCGGTTCGCGATCATTCAGGACCCTCAGGGCGCTGCTTTTGGGATTATTAAACTAGCGAACCCGCCCGCATAACGGGTGCGAACGATTTCATTAGATTCCGCCAGGACGGAATGGTCTTAGTCTAAGGAAGCAGTGAAGAATGTTCCCACGGTAGCGGTTGAGCCGGCGATGGCTTGCTCAGCCGCGCTACTCCGGCGAATATGGTTCGCATTCTGCAGGCTATAACATTACAGTCCGTCGGAGTTACCTTACTCAATGAAATCGCGCCTCGTCTGGCTTCTGCTATGCTGCATCTGGGGCTCGACCTGGCTGTTCATCAAACTTGGCCTCGAGGACTTGCCGCCGCTCACCTTCGCCGGCATCCGATTTGTCATTGCCTCTGCCATTTTGTTCGGGATCGTTGCGATTCGCCGCCTCCCTTTACCGCGTCAGCGCTCCGACTGGTTGCTCCTGGCGACTACCGGAGTTCTGGCGTTCAGTCTGAATTACGGGTTGTTGTTTTGGGGAGAGCAATACATCTCTTCCGGCCTCGCCGCGCTTCTACAAGCAACGATTCCCGCTTTTGGCCTCGTCATTGCTCACTTTTATCTCCCTGGCGAGCGAATGACGCCGGCGAAAATCTTTGGCGTAATAATGGGCGTCGCCGGAGTCGGCGTGATTTTCTCGAATCAGTTAAGTGTCGCCGGCACTGGCGCCCTGGCAGGAAGTGTGGCTCTGGTGCTCAGCTCGGTCTGCGCGGCCTACTCGAACGTTCTGGTAAAAGCTCGGGGGCAGCATCTCGATCCGGCAATCCTCGCGGCAGGCCAGATGCTTTGCGGTCTATTGCCTTTGTTGCTAATCGGCATTCCTCTCGAAGGCAACCCATTTAACTTTCGCTGGACAACAATGGCGGTTGTAGCTTTGTTGTATCTCGCGATTGTGGGCTCCGTAATTGCATTTCTTTTGTACTACTGGCTGGTTCAAAACATGGACGTTACCAAGACCATGTTGATTGCTCTGGTGACGCCGGTAGTTGCGGTGACGCTGGGAATGCTGGTGCTGAGCGAGGAACTGGATTGGCGCACAGTTGCTGGTGGCGCGATGATCATGTCTGGAATCGGTTTAATCGTGGTCAGAAGCGTAAAGAGGCCAAAGCCATCATGAATTGATGTGAGCGATTCAGCTCCTCCCGGCATCAGATCACGAATAAATTTTCGGTGGTGGCATATTTTGAATCTGATAGAGGACGATCCACGAAATCACACGAACCAACACGAATTAGTGCCATTTCGTGTGATTTCGTGGATCGTTTTACCGCAACCCCGCATCAGACACACGGTGATACCGAATACATGAGACCTCAAGTTCCTTAATCACTCACTCAGAAGTAATAAAACTCCTGAAGTTGCGCGAGAAGATACGCTTCCACAGCACGGGCCACAAAAGGAGCTTCGTTCAAAGGATAGTACTCCGGGAGATTGCGCAGTTTCGCGATCTGGTCATGCATCAGCCAAAAGCCTCCAATCTCTGAGCCGAACCGATTGTGAGTTGCCAACTCCAGCGCGGTCCTATTAACCGGACGTAGATATTTCGCGGATTGCGGATCGACTTCTACCGTGCAATCACTCAGTGCAAAGCCGAGAAAAGCCACGTCTGACTCAACTCTGGTGAGGTCGAGTGCTTTAGGATCAGGGTCAGTCATTGTCGTCCGTCAGTGGTCAGTTGCTTGAGTTTGAGCCGGGTGACCAAACTTGCGAATCAAGCCTCGCACGACCCCCTGGATTTGGATCCTTTCCGGAGTTTTGATGAAGATTGGCTTGAACTGCGGGTTGGCCGGCTCCAGTCGAATAAACTCAGACTCGCGATAAAACTTCTTCACCGTCGCATAAGTTCCGTCGATCAAAGCCACGACCATTTGCCCATTCTCAGCAGTCCCTTGCGAGGCGACAATAATGATGTCGCCATCCTGGATATTCTCCTCAATCATGGAATCGCCACGGACACGAAGTGCAAAGGTGCGACCGTGTCCTATCATATCGCGGGGAACTGAGACATTGTCGTCGGTAAGAATCGCTTCAATTGGCTGGCCTGCGGCGACGGAGCCGAGTAGAGGAATCTCGTAACCGTCGCTTGAAGTTTCTTGCGGAACCACTTCGATTCCGCGGCTGACATTAGGAACCCGCTTGATGAGTCCCTCGCGCTCCAATGCTGAAAGGATGCTATGGACACTAGCTGAAGAACTCATCTTGAACTGCTTCCCGATCTCGGCAATGGTGGGTGGCTGTCTATTTACTTCTATAAAGCGGTTAATGAAGCCATAGACCTGTCGTTGGCGCGCCGTCACTGGCATTTGGATTTCCTCACTTGTATAGAATCGAGGGATCGTGATAGATTTTCGTCGTTAAGCGAAAATCAGACGAATATTATCGAAGAAGATAACTGGCGTCAAGTGGCACAGACTTAGTTGTGATTTCGGGTCAGATTATAGGTCCTCTAAACAGCACGGACAGACTAAAATCTGTGCCACTTATTCTTTAATCCATGAGAGCTGCTATTTCCAAAGCTGAAATTGAATCTGAGGTCGCCAGTCGCTTTGCTACCGCCTTCAAGCTCCCGGAGAAACCGCCTGTCGCGGTCGTCTCCACGGGGATCGCGGAAGTCGACTCTCTTACGGGAGGACTTCCCCGTGGTGCGATTACAGAGATTTTTGGATCTGCATCTTCCGGTCGTACCAGCTTCATGATTTCAGCGCTGGCCTACGCCACGACCCATGATGAAGTCTGTGTGTTAATAGATACAAACGACACCTTCGATCCCATCTCGGCCGCGGAAGCCGGGTTGAATTTAGAGCGACTACTTTGGATACGCTGTGCCGCAAATGTCGAACACGCTTTCAAAGCTGCTGATCTGCTTTTGCAGGGCGGAGGGTTTGGAATTGTGGTCCTGGATATCGGAGATGTGGTGGGAACAGATGCCCGGAGGATCATCTCATCCTGGTGGTATCGCTTCCGCCGCGTGGTAGAAAACACACCCACTGCTTTGTTGGTAATCGCGGAAGACTCGTGCGTTCGCTCTTGTGCGTCACTGACTTTGAAGTTGAATCGGGAAGTTGACGTATGGTCTTCCGTTAGCCAGAGGTCAGAACCAGATGTCTTCAACCGGCTCTCCCTTGTCACGCCTTACCCCATAACAAATAATCCCACCCATTCACATCTCTTCAGCAGTATACAGCTCCAGATTTCGCGTCAGAGGCCAGTTCATTCAGGCGCGGGGGAAACACAGTTTCGCGCCCGGGCCTACTGACTGAGTATTTGTTCCTTGTTCGAAATGCTGTGCAAAAACATTCGAAAGCCGTTCGCCTTGGTCCCTGAAAGGGACGAATTCAATAGCCCGGGGGCAACGCCCCCGGTTTGCGAAGCTGCAGTTCCGACCCTGAAAGGGTCGCAGTCTCGGCCACCAATCATGCAAGTTGAATCTAGCTTACCCGTGCGACCCTTTCAGGGTCGGCGGGGGTAACGATTGTCTTTCGGGGGCGTTGCCCCCGGCTATTGAATTCGTCCCTTTCAGGGACCATGTGAACTACTTTCGCATGTTTCAGCCCACCTCCTTGACAATCTTCGTCGATTTTCGCTAATCTTTGGGGGCCTCATTGCTATATTCTCCTCTAAAAAGGGTGTACATGTTTGCCTGTATTTTTGGGAAAGGAATTACTGACGGAGTGTCGTTGGCCGAGTTTGCCACCGCTTTCTCACCTCTGGTGGAGGAGACGGCGATCGATACGGTGGTCATTGACGCCGAAGGTTGTGGACTGCTTTTCGGTTCGGCTTACGAGCTGGCGAATCAAATTGCCAAATGCGCAGCACGTCCAAAAGAATCTGCAGGGCTGGGATGCAAGGTCAATGTGGCTTTAGCTGAGAATCCGGATGCCGCCATACATGCGGCCAGGTTCTTTCAGGGCATTACCTTTATTTCTTCCGGCGAAGAACTCACCTGCCTGGGCGAGCTGCCTATCTCGGAATTAAGTCGAAGGTCCAAAGTCCAAAGTCCAAAGTCTGAAGACAAAACTTCAATTTCAAATAGAACATTGGACCTTGGACTTTGGACTTTGGATGAAAACCGTTGGACTTTGGACGAAAAGAAGCGACCTGATGAAATATTAAAGATCCTGGAAACCCTGACGCTGTGGGGTGTTCGCACGTTTCGCGATTTTGCCAGTCTGCCAGTCGCCGGCATTTCAGAGCGGTTGGGCCAGGAAGGAATAAGGCTACAACAACTTGCCAGCGGGAAAACCGAACGCCACCTAAAACTCAGACAACCCGCACCTGTTTTCGAAAACTCGATCGATCTGGAGCATGCGCTCGCGGAGCTCGAACCACTCTCGTTCATCTTTGCGCGACTGCTCAATCAGCTTTGCGCCAGTCTGACTGCTTATGCCCTCGCAACTAATGAGTTGCGTGTGGGGATGAAATTGGAAGATGGAACCCCTCATGAACGCCGGCTTAATCTTCCTTCCCCAATACGTGACCCCAAAGTGTTTTTGAAGCTCTTGCTGCTCGACACGGAAATGCATCCTCCGCCAGCGGCGGTCATCGGGGTAACGATTGCCTGCGAGCCGGTCAAGCCGCGCGTGCTTCAGAACGGCCTCTTTATTCCTTTGGCGCCGCAACCTGAGAAGCTGGAACTTACTCTCGCCAGGCTGGCGAAGTTAGTTGGTCCTGAAAACATCGGCTCGCCTGAGTTGGTTGATACGCACCGGCCCGGAGCTTTTCGCATAAAACGGTTTCAAGTGAAAGAAATTAATTCCCGGAGAAACAGAGGGCAGCCTGAAGTAAGCAATCGGCAATTGGCAATCGGCAATCGGCAATGCCTGATGGGTTTCCGAGTTTTTCGGCCGCCTTTGCGAGCGTCGGTTGAGGCCAACCGAGGCTATCCCACACAGATCAACGCCTGGGGATTGAATCGAAGTGTGTATGGGAAAGTTGTGCGGCTGGGTGGTCCATGGCGGACGACCGGTGATTGGTGGCGCGAAGATCGTTGGTCGCGAGATGAATGGGATGTCACCGTGGAAAAGCGTGCAGAGGTTTCGCCAGGGAAACCTACCCCTTCGCTCCTGCAAGTCATTTATCGTATTTATCGTGAGTTGAGTAGTGGCTCGTGGTTTGTTGAAGGGATGTATGATTAGAGCACTGCACTCGCAATTACTCACCTATTTGGAGTGCGCCGGCAAAGCGAAGCGGCGACGGCGCTTTGGATGCGACTGTGTTCACGCTGAAACTTGAGAATCCAAAGCGGTGTCGCGCTGCGCTTGCCACCGCACTCCAAATAAGAAAATGACTTACGTTGAATTACATGCCAAATCGGCATTCAGCTTTTTGGAAGGCGCTTCGGCGCCGGAAGAATTGATAGCTGCCTGTGCCGAGCTGCAAATGCCGGCGATGGCGCTGTTGGATCGAGACGGTGTGTATGGGGCGCCGCGTTTTCACATGGCGGCAAAGAAGAATGGCATCAAGGCCCATATCGGAGCTGAAATAACTGTCCAAAGTCCTGTCAAAGTCCCAAGTCCAAAGTCCAAAGTCCAAAGTCGAAAACAAGACGTTGGACATTGGACGGTGGACATTGGACAAAACCTCTCGCCTGCGTATCACCCCGTCGTAACGATACCCGTGCTGGTTCGCAACCGCACTGGCTATCAGAATCTCTGTCGACTAATCACCCTGATGAAACTGCGTGTGCCGAAGCACGCAAAACCCGGTGAATGTGCGGTCACGACTGAGGAACTGGCCGCATATGCCCACGGGTTGATTTGTTTGACTGGCGGAGAGCAGGGGCCTTTAGGACCGAGAGATGGGGAGACGGGGAGAGGAGGAGAGGAGGAGAACACAATTAGAACTGGGGAATGGTTGTTGGACGTTTTCGGGAACGGAAATGTTTACGCCGAGTTGCAGCGCCATTTTAATCGTCAGGAAGAGGCGCGCAATCAGGCCGTGTTCCAGATGGCGAAGCGGTTGAAGCTGCCGCTGCTCGCCACCAACGGTATTTACCATGCGACTCCTGCGCAACGCGAAGTTGCCGACGTCTTTACCTGTCTCAGAAATCATGTGGGTCTGGAAAACGCTGGGCAGTTGCTGGCAAACAATTCCGAGCGGTATTTGAAGCCGGCGCAGACGATGATGAACCTCTTCGCTGATTTGCCGGAGGCAATCGCCAACACTCTCGAGCTCTCTGCAAGGCTGAAGTTCTCTCTCGCGGATCTCGGTTACGAGTTTCCCAAATATCCCGTGCCCGCGGAGGAGACAATGATCTCGTTTCTGCGTAAGCGCGCCGGCGAAGGCGCGCGGCTGCGTTACACCGGCCAGAACGGCGCGCCAACATATAATCATGCACGGCGGCAAATCGAACGCGAGTTGGTGCTGATCGAAAAACTCAAACTCGAAGGTTACTTCCTGATCGTCTGGGACATTGTTCGGTTTTGCCGGCAGCAGGGAATTCTGATTCAGGGTCGCGGCTCCGCTGCCAACAGTGCCGTGTGTTACTCACTGGGAATTACGGCCGTTGATCCCGTGGGCATGGAATTGTTATTCGAGCGTTTTCTTTCTGAAGAGCGTGGCGAATGGCCCGACATTGATCTCGACCTGCCGAGTGGCGCCCAGCGTGAGCGGGCAATTCAATATGTTTATGAGCGCTACGGGAAACTGGGCGCGGCGATGACTGCAAATGTCATCACCTACCGCGGGCGCTCAGCAGCGCGCGAAGTGGGCAAGGTGCTCGGTTTTGACGACGCCATACTGGACCGTCTTTCCAGCCTGGTGCAGACCTGGGAATGGAAGGATCCAAATGACTCCACCAGGCGGCAGTTTCGTGATGCTGGACTGGATCTTCGCAACCCTCGCATTAAAAAGTTCTTTCAGCTTTATCAGTCGGTGCTGGATTTGCCGCGGCATCTGGGCCAGCATTCCGGCGGCATGGTTATTTGCCAGGGCCAGCTTGATTCTGTGGTCCCACTCGAGCCCGCTGCTATGCCGGGGCGGGTGGTGGTGCAATGGGACAAAGAGGATTGTGCAGACCTGGGTCTGATTAAAGTGGACCTGCTCGGGCTGGGGATGATGGCCGTGCTGGAAGATTCGATCCAGTTGATCCGCGACGCTTATGGAGAAGAAGTTAACCTGGCTCATCTGCCACAGGATGACCCGTTAGTTTATGCCGCATTACAAAAGGCCGACACGATTGGCCTCTTCCAGGTGGAAAGCCGGGCCCAGATGTCGTGTCTCCCGCGCCTGCGCCCACAAAAGTTCTACGACATCGTGGTCCAGGTAGCCATCATTCGTCCTGGTCCGATTGTCGGCAATATGGTTCATCCGTATCTGAAACGCAGGCAGGGCCGGGAGCCGGTTATTTATCCTCATCCTTCGCTCGAACCGGCCTTAAAACGCACCCTGGGAGTGCCCCTTTTTCAGGAACAGCTTCTAAAGATGGCAATGATCTGCGCGAACTTTTCCGGCGGTGAAGCGGAAGAATTGCGGCGCGCGTTTGGTTTTAAACGATCGGAAGCGCGCATGAAAGAAGTTGAGGTAAAGCTGCGTTTGGGCATGAAGCGCAATGGCATTGCGGGCAAAGCTCAGGATGAGATCGTGCAAGCGATCACTTCGTTTGCGCTTTACGGTTTTCCTGAATCACATGCCGCCAGCTTTGCTTTGATAGCTTACGCCAGCGCCTATCTCAAGTGTCATTATCTGGCCGCCTTCACGGCCGCGATTTTGAATAACCAGCCGATGGGTTTTTATCAGCCCTTCACGATTATCAAGGACGCCCAGCGACATGGGTTGAAAGTGAGGCCCGTGGATGTGACGCGCTCGGATTGGTTGTGCACCATTGAAGAGGAGAGGGTGCCGGGTGCCGGATGCCGGGTGTCGGGTGCCGGGTATCGGGTGCCGGGTGCCGGGTGCCGGGTGCCGGATGCCGGGTGCCGGGTGCCGGGTGCCGGGTGCCAGGTGCCGAGTGCCGACACCCGGCACCTCGCTTTGCGTCTGGGCTTGAGATACGTAAAAGGTCTTAGCGAATCCTCAGGGCAAGCCATCGAACATGAAAGAAAAGCATTTCCCTTCCTGAGTTTTGATGATCTACGCAATCGCATACCTGAACTGCGGAAGGATGAATTACGCAAGCTGGCCTCGGTGGGCGCGCTGAATTTCATTCAGACCCCTGGAGGTCCAAAGTCCAAAGTTCAAAGTCCAAAGTCGAATGCGCAGACGTTGGACGTTGGACATTGGACTTTGGACAAACGGGTCATAAATCGTCGCGACG
>JALZJF010000188.1 GCA_030859905.1 Acidobacteriota bacterium | reverse complement strand
CAGCTTCTGATGTGGGGGGTTCGGGGGCGCGAATGGAACGGCGCTTACGCCGAGTTCCATGGCGACGAGTGGGTCTACTCCGCGTATGTTCAGGCTTTGATCGATGGCCGGCCACGTCGTAACGATCCCTATACCGGACGGGATGACGGTCCAGACCAGACCCAGCCGGAATCCCTTTTTTCCATCCAGTTTGTGCCGGCCTATTTAATAGCCGTGCCCGCCCGGCTACTCGGGATATCCTCATCGACAGCCTTTATCGCCTTGGGATTTGTGGTTCCCTTCTTCGCCTGTCTTGCCATCTTCTGGCTGCTCGCAAATCTGACTCAAGATCATCGACTTGCAGCCGCCGGATCAGTATTGGTGCTTTGCTTTGGCGCGCTCGCCGCAGGGACGGGGATAATACACGTCCTGAGCTCCAGCTTTCAGTACACTTTTCTTCCTTTCCTCAGAAGGTATGATCCCGCATTACCCTTTCCGTTGTTCTTTGTGTTCTGCACGTTCGTTTGGAAAACCTTAAGCGCCGACCGGCGCGCGGCTCTTGGTTGGGCGGTTGCCGCAGGTCTGACTCTCGACATACTCATTTTCTCTTATTTCTTTCTCTGGACCAGCGCGCTGGCCTGGTTAGTATGCCTGGCAATTCTTTGGTTCGTGGCCCATCCAGGACAGTTCCGGCGATATGCCGTCTCCTTCGGAACGATTGGGCTGCTGGCGTTCGCTGCGCTCGTACCGTATGGCATTCTGCTAACTCGCCGGTCCCCGACAATGGATAGCGGACAAAAGTTGACAGTTTCATACGCCCCGGATTTTTTTCGCATCCCCGAGTTGCTCGGTCTTGCCGTGATTGCCGTGATGGTCTGGGGCATCGTGCGTGGAAGGATTAACTGGGGGGCGTCCGAGAGCTTGTTCGCGGCCTCTTTTGCCTTAATGCCCTTTGTTCTCTTCAACCAACAAATTATCACGGGCTACTCGCTGCAGCCATTTCACTACGAGTCGTTCATCGCCAACTATGTGGCGCTGGTGGGCGCTGCTGTGGTAGCCGTTATTCTCTGGCGCGGGCGGGAAGGTGCGAAACGACCAGTTCGCTACCGCATTGCTGCGCGACTGGTCTTCATCGCAATCTGGTGGGCGGCCATTGAGGTGGTGGCGCCCACAAAGGTCATGATTAGAAATAGCCAGTTCACAGATAGCGGGGCGGCAGTCTGCCAGCGACTGCGACAACTATCCAACGCTGATGGAGTGATCGCAAACCCTGGCGGCGGGCCGAACCCCCGACCATTGGTGTTAGCTACTGATAACAAACTCTCCGTGATGTTACCGACTTTTGCCCCACTGGCCGTGTTCTGGGCGCCAAACTTTGACTTCTTGAATCTTGAACCGGGGGAAAGCGGAGAGCGTTTCTACGCATATCTCTATTACACGGGCACCGACAACAACCAGCTCATGAAGCAACTGGGCCAGCCCATGAGTGGCCTGGCAGCCGCCGCCTTCGGGCACGAGCGCGTAATCCCCGATCTGTCTGTCAGGCCCAAACCCATCACGAGTGAGGAAATAGCGCGGAAGGTTGCTGACTATCAGGCTTACGTTTCGTCGTTCACGCGCGAACGTGCAAGCCGGCACATCCTTTCATATGTAGTTGTTCCGGCTGATGGAGAACCGGACCTCTCGAACCTGGATCACTGGTACCAGCGTGACCAGGGCGAGCAAGTTGGCAACTACACTCTCTATCGAGTCGAATTGCGGCCTTAATCCAGTACTCAATACAGAACAGGAGCGGCAGCGACTGCGTGAAAACCCAAAAGAACCTAGGCTAATTTGCAGGTTAGGAAGGGGGCAAAGCGGAGCGCGCCCCCGCTCAAGCTGCAAAGCCACTTGGTCTGTTGTCCACAGCAACACATTAGTTAGCAACTTGCTGGGGCGGTCTTGATTGAGTGTCTTTTCATTACCGGCCCGAGAGCTGTAGCGTTGTCCGTTACAGGTTTGAGTGGCGATGCGGGGGCGCGCTCCGCTTTGCCCCCTTCCTCACCTGCAAGTTAGCGAAACTGGAGCCGCCCATTTCAGGATAGCTGAGTTTTGACCACTGCTTCAACGTGTCGGCGTACGAAGCTGAAGTCCGGGCTCTGTGTCTTCCTGAAGAAAATCTCCGATATCGATAGCCAGGCGTTTGAGCTTCTTATAAAGCGTCTGCCGGGAGCCCAGCCCAAGCGCCTCGCTTGCTCGTGCCACATTGCAATCGTTGCGCTTCAAGGCTTCGGTGATCACGCGGCGCTCGTAGTCGTCGAGCAAGGCTTCCAGATTCTCGGGGGAACGCCCTTCTGAAACACTATCATGGAATCTCGGCGGCAGGATGTGCCCGCTAATATGTTCCGGCGTTATATATCCGTTCTCGTCCGCGTACAGAACAAGACGTTCAATTTCCGCCGCCAGCTCCCGAACATTGCCAGGCCAAGTGTATTCTTCCAGAATCCTAATGGCTTCCCAGGTGATGCCGGCAATTGCATGGTCATTTCTCCGAGCGTAATGCGTGAGAAAGTATGAGATAAGAGTGGAAACGTCTTCCGGCCGCTCCCGCAGGGGCGGGACTTTGATGGTTAGCGCGGCAATTCTATAGTAGAGGTCTTCGCGAAAGACTTTATTGCGCACCAACTCCTCGATGTTTTTGTGAGTTGCGGCAATCACTCGAACGTTCACCTTCCTGGGCATACGGTCGCCAAGCGTGTGAATTTCGCCGTCCTGGAGAAAACGCAGTAACTTGGGTTGGAGCGTTAACGGCAGATCGCCGATCTCATCAAGGAATAGCGTGCCGTTTTCAGCCGCTCGAATCAGCCCTTCGTGATCCGAAAGCGCCCCCGTAAAAGTACCCTTGCGATGGCCAAACAGCATGCTTTCAATCAATTCCGCCGGAACAGCAGAACAGTTAAAGGGAACGAACTCCTTCTCGGCTCTTTTGCTGAGCCGGTGAATCGCTCTCGCAATCAGATCCTTGCCAGTTCCTGATTCACCCGTAACCAACACCGTTGAATCCGAGTCTTTCACGCGCGCAACATCACGGGCTACGCCCGCCATGACCCGACTCGTAAACACCATTCCCGGAAGCGACGAGCCGACGACTCGGTTGTCCAAATTTTCCTGCTCATTCGGAGCCGAGGTTCTTGCCGTCGCTACATGCGAGTGTGCGAGGTGAGCCACATCCAGCAGGGCGCGCAGATTCTTTGCTTGCTGTTCCGAGAGGGGTCGTACGCAACAGCCATAAAGCGCTGCACCTTCACGCCGGCCGGTCGGCGCCGCCAGCACAAAACAAAAAGCTGAGGAGCCGGCGGTAATCGTCGGAAAAGCGCCAGCTACGCTGAGCGTCTCGGCTACGACATTTTGACCTTTCGCAATTTCATCCTCCTCGAGACCTTCGGCCCATTTCAAACGCGGACGCTGCCCCGTTGTTAGTGTCCAAATTGATAAGCCGAAGGTAGGCGCAGTTGCTTCCACCATTAAACTCAATTTCAGCATGACCTCATAAAGTAGATCTGGGCCGGAGCTTGCAGCCTGGCAAACCGCGCGCACAATCGAGCTTAAAGGCAGGTCGTTCTGATCTGAAGAAGTTTGTTCCACAGTACTCGAATCTAATTCCGGCGAGCTGGACATCCCACCTTTTGTTCTGACTAAACTTATAAGGGTGCGCTGCGCGACTGGGGCGTTTGATTCAGGCCGCGACAAGTGTTGAGAGAGAGAGCAAGACGAGGGAGCAAACAATGTGAGATAGACACCGGCTGACTATTCAACCGAGTTCGAGTCTAGACTTCAAGGCTCAGTAGTGTCAACAGGTTTCGCTGACGGGTGGTGGGCAGTTTGGAGTTCAGACTCTAGTGTGGTCGCGAAACGGCAACCTGAAGGTTGACTCTGAACTTCTGGAATCAAACTGACCCACTGCCCGCTGACGGCTAACGATGTCCACCCCCCTTCACTGATTACCGTTCGCCAAGCGTACGCCAAAATGGGGCCATTAAGCGCCCTTAGTTCAAGTAAACGTTGAACTTAGCTTGTTAAGTAATTGCAAAGAAATGTCTTTACTAGCTTAAGCACGGATGCTATGTTCCGGCAACCTTGTTGCTAAAGTGTTGACTGGCAACGGATTGGAAGTGACTAAAGCACATTCCCTTGGGGCAGCAAGGTTTGAAACACCAAGTATCTTGTGGTCGGGCGCCAGTCTCGGTTAAGCAGCTTCTTAAAACTTTGACAATGTCAATTCGCTTCGGAACCTCTGGATGGCGCGCCGTAATCGCGGACGAGTTTACCTTTACCGGCGTTCGCAAAGTAACGGAAGCTATCTGTACGCATTTCGAGGACACCGCACACGCTAATAATCCAATCATTGTGGGGCACGACACCCGGTTCCTGGGAGAGCGTTTTGCGGCAGAGTGCGCGGGCATCGTCTCGGCTAACGGATTCCGGGCCTTGCTCTGCACTGAGCCGACACCAACTCCTGTGATTTCGTACGCGATTCTTACTGAGCGTGCCGTTTGCGGGATCAATTTTACTGCCTCACACAATCCGGCTGAATACAGTGGAATGAAGCTCTCCACGTCTGATGGCGCCCCTGCTCTTCCCGAGATTACTCGTCACGTAGAAAATTTGATTTCGAAACCGAGAGCTTCTAAATCTCCGACAGGTACCAACGAAACCGGCAAAACGAACCGGGTTCCCCCAGGAGGCAGCCCGCCTGCGGCGATGGCTTATGAAACTTACTCGCCGCGATCAGCTTACCTGGCGGATCTCGAAAACAAGATCAATTTCAATGCAATTGCGGGCGCCGGCGGACGATACGGCTTTGACCCGCTGTGGGGCACAGGCCGCGGATACCTCGACCAAGCGCTCCGGAGTCACGGACTCGAAGTCGAAACGATTCACGACTGGCGAGACGTTCTGTTCGGCGGGCGCTCTCCGGAGCCCGAAGCCAGCCACCTCGAGGAACTTCGTGCTCTCGTTCTGTCGAAGGGATGCGCACTAGGCCTGGCGACTGACGGAGATGGAGATCGCTTTGGAGTAATCGATTCTAATGGCGCTTTCATCACCCCGAATCAACTCATCGCTGTTCTCTTCGATTACCTGGCAGAGTCAAGAAAGTGGAGTGGCGGTGTAGCCCGGTCAGTGGCCACGTCGCATCTGGTAGACCGCGTGGCTGAGAAACGCGGCTTGCCGGTATTTGAGACCCCGGTTGGCTTCAAGTACATCGGAGAATTGATCAATGAAGACAAGATTATTCTTGGCGGTGAAGAATCGGCGGGATTGTCGATCAAAGGTCATTATCCGGAGAAAGATGGCATCCTTGCGTGTCTGCTTGCTGCGGAGGCAGTCGCGGCGCGCGGCGCGAGTCTGACGGAACAGTTGAATGCGCTCTACGCCCAGGTAGGCAGACTCGAGTCGGGACGAATCGGTGTGCGTTCGACACCAGAACTAATGGGCTCTCTCAGCGAGAAACTACGACAGGACGCCGGCAAAATTGGTGACCGTCAGGTTGGGGAGACGAATCGCACAGACGGAGTGAAGTTTATTTTCGCGGACGGTTCGTGGTTACTGATGCGCCCCTCGGGGACAGAACCGCTCGTCCGTATTTATGCGGAATCAGAATCAGCAAAAGATTTGGAGGTGCTCCTTGAGCAGGGTCGCAAATACTTATTGGGTTGATGAACGAATTCGCTCGCAGCGGGTAGCACCAAGGGCAGCTTCTCCTTTCGCTCCAGTGCGTGAGATTTCGTTGGATATTATTGGAACTCGCGCCGAAGTTCGTCGGCGTGGGGGAATCATTCCCTCCTGGGTGATCTTTGGAATGGTCATCCTGGCAACGTTTGCTGTCTGCGTCACGGTCACGATGCGCACGCGAGCCAGGATGAACATGGCTTCCCAGCAATTCGTAAAGATGCAGACGGATGTACAGGCTTTGCGTAGCGGGAATCAGTCGTTGCGAGTCGAGATTGATCAGTTACGCAATGACCCCCGCACAATTGAGTCAGCCGCACGGAGCCGGCTCAACATGGTTCGGGCTAATGAGATTGTAGTACCAGTTGAATGAGCAAAAGGAGAAGCTCATTCGCATGGTAGGTGCTGGATTCAGTTTTCGCCTGCCGATTGCCGCCGCCGGTCTCCTGCTTGAAACCACACGTACCCCGGTTCCTGCCCTGCTGACGCGGCTGTGACTGCCATCACAGCCGCGCTCTTCTCTGCAAACTTGTCAGAACCGAGGGAACGGTAGCGACCGGGTCTCGTTGCGTTCCACTCAAGCAGGGAAGCCCCGCCGAATACTCTAAAATCACGACACCACCGCGAACCAAAGCGCGGTTGACACTCCCCTACCCCTCCACTAATATCGATTTCTTCCTGTCGGAGCGGCGAGCGGTGGCGACCCGGTCTCAACTGGGAGCGAACGCTTAATAGTCGAGAGGGTTATGCCTGAAACAAAGGAAACTATTTCCCCTGCGGACGCCGAAGTCGCGCGATGGGAACGTGAAACCCTCGAACCCACAGTAAAGAAGAATCCCGAGACAAAGAAGCGGTTTGAAAGTGTATCCCTCCAGGAAGTGAACCGGCTCTACACGCCCGCGAACATCTCCGATCAAGACTTCGCGGAAGACATCTCATTCCCCGGTGAATTCCCCTATACTCGCGGCATACATCCCACCGGCTATCGCGGCAAACTCTGGACGATGCGCCAATTTGCCGGGTTTAGCACCCCGGAAGAAACGAACGCTCGTTTCAAGTACCTGCTGCAACAAGGACAGAACGGTCTGTCAGTAGCTTATGACCTGCCCACTCTGATGGGCTACGACGCCGACTCTCCCCTATCCGAAGGCGAGGTTGGTAAGTGTGGCGTGGCAGTTTCCTCCCTCGCTGATATGGAGATGCTCTTTGATGGGATTCCTCTGGACCAGGTAACAGTCTCTCAAACGATTAATGCGCCGGCTTCAGTTCTGCTGGCTATGTATCTCGTGGTAGCCGAAAAACAGGGGGCGGACTGGAAGAAGATTTCAGGGACTCTGCAAAACGACATTCTCAAGGAGTACATTGCGCAGAAGGAGTGGATCTATCCTATCCGTCCTGCCATGAAGCTAGTGATTGACACGTTTGAGTTCTGCAACACACATGTGCCTCGCTATAATCCGGTTTCCGTTAGTGGGTATCACATAAGAGAAGCTGGCGCTACTGCGATTCAGGAATTGGCCTTCACTTTACGCGATGGACTCGAGTACGTTGAGTGGGGTGCGCGCGCGGGTCTCGATCCTGATCGGTTCGTTCCGCGCATTTCCTTTTTCTTTAACGCACATAACGACTTCTTTGAGGAAGTGGCAAAGTATCGCGCGGCCCGCCGTATCTGGGCTCGGGAGATGCGCGATCGTTTTGGTTCAACCAACGAACGCACCCTCAAGTTACGCTTTCATACTCAAACCGCTGGAGTTTCGCTCACCGTCCAGCAACCACTCAACAATATCGTGCGGGTGGCAATCCAGGCGCTGGCCGGCGTGCTTGGTGGCACTCAGAGCTTGCACACCGACGCATACGACGAAGCGTTAGCGCTGCCGACCGACCGCGCCGCACTCATCGCGCTTCGGACTCAACAGATAATTGCCGAAGAGACGGGGGTAGCCAACACGGTGGACCCGCTGGGCGGCTCATATTTCCTGGAGGCCCTGACAAAGAAGATGGAAGATGGTGCTCGCGATTACTTCAGGAAAATTGATTCGATGGGGGGTATGGTGGCAGCGATAGAGAAGGGCTTCCCCCAACGCGAGATTCAGGACTCGGCTTACCAATATCAGAAAGCAGTCGAGCGGGGCGAGCAAGTGATCGTGGGCGTGAACAAGTACCAGATGGAGGGGGAATCTCAGATTCCCACTCTCGTGATTGACGAATCTGTCCGCGGTCACCAGGTTAAGCGCCTGGAGCAAACGCGCGCGCGAAGAGATTCCGGTTCAGTCGGTAAAGCTCTCGATACACTCAAGCAGGCGGCTCAGCACGACGAGAACACAATGCCGGCCACGATTGAAGCAGTTCGCGCTTACGCTACGCTGGGCGAAATCTGTTCCGCGCTCCGCGATGTTTACGGCGTTTATGAAGAGCCTGCGTTCTAGTCAGTGGTCAGTGGTTCGTAGTCAGTGGCTTGTAGTTAGCCGTTACGTCGTGGCTTTCAATCCCACTTTACTCTTCCGACTGCTCGAGAAACTGACAAAGTCCTATGAACTAAAATATTGGCCACTGACAACTGTCCACTGTCCACTAACCACTGACAACTGACCAGTTCTTATGTCTGAACGCAAGATACGCGTACTAGTAGCCAAGCCCGGTCTCGATGGTCATGATCGAGGGGCAAAGGTCATTGCCCGGGCGCTGCGCGACGCCGGAATGGAGGTCATCTACACGGGCCTGCGCCAGACGCCAGAGATGATCGCCGCCGCTGCCTTGCAGGAAGATGTCGATGCAGTCGGCGTTTCAATCCTGAGTGGTGCGCATAACACGCTTTGCCCGCGTATCGTCGAGTTGCTCAGAAGCCAAGGAATGGTCGATTGCCTTGTGCTCCTGGGCGGCATCGTGCCACAGGAAGATGTCTCTAAGTTGAAGGCAGAGGGTGTGGCGGAGATTTTTTTACCGGGAACCTCGACCGAAGACATCGTGAAGTTTCTCCGCGCGAATGTTAAGCCGAGGGTATGATCTGGCAGAAGGGAAGGCCCGGGAGAAAGGGCGAAGATGAGAAGTCCATCGAAATTCGCAGGTAGGGAAGGGTGGTTTACCCCACCTGACTCTCATGAAGCGACGGTAAACAACCCTTCCCTTAAATTCCTTTCCCTTAGAAAGTAAGCCGAGCTCCCAACTGAAGCGTCAGAGGCCTACCCACTGGCGGACCAAAACCGGGCCCAAACAACGAGACTGGCTGCAGGAAAGCTCCCGAACTAGTAGCCGGACTCAGATGAAAGCGGTTTGCCAACGCCAGATTCTCCACGTTGAAGAGGTTGTAAAAGTCTGCGTAAGCGTTGAGTTTTATCCGTTCTCCAAAACTGAACGCTTTGTTAACGCGGAGGTCAAGGTTGAAGAAACGATTGCTTCGTTCGCTGATAGCACCAGTCGAATCGACAACAAAACCGCTGCGCACACTGTTGACCTGCGCCTGAGTGCATCCGCGCGGATTTAAAGCTCTTATTGCCGTGGAATTTCCTCGCGCGGCAAAGACAGCGTCAAGACTAGCACCCTCACAAAGCCGATCGTTGGTAGCGAGCCCGTCTCCGTCAATGTCCAGGCCGGTAGTTGGGGAGAAAGGTCGAGAACTGGCAAGCTGCATGATGGGAGCCAACTGGAACCCTCCGGGAATATCAAATACACCACTCAGTACGATTCGGTGGCGTTCATCCAACCGCGTCGGTCCAAACTCTTCCGGCTTGAACTGGTTCTCAGGTGTAATGGCGATGCCGTTGCCGGTGTAAGACGCTACTGGTTGGCCGCCCCACGACCGTGAACTCCCCAGAACATAACTAGCCGAGAATAGGGATTTGCGGCTGCGCCATTTAAAGGTCGTGGTCCAGCTATCAAACAGCGAGCGATTAGTCGTCCCGATCATGTTGATCTGTTCGACTCGCGCCTGTCCCGCAGCGTTTATCGGAAATCCTGCGTCGACAAAAGCCCGATCAAACAGCCGGCTATTCACTCCGCGCACGCACAGTGTCGAAGCAGGGGTCGAGCCGGGGTACAGCGGGTTACAGATGTTCTCGATGCGAGGATTGATCACCTGCACACGCGATTCATGCAAACCAAGCGTGTGCACGTAGTCGCTGGCGAGGGTCATCCCCTCACGAAGTTTTGTTTCAAATCCCAGCGAGAACTTTTGGATGTAGGGTTCGCTGGCATCGGGATCGTTAATCCTGCCGAAGCCACCGAATGCCAGATTACTAAACGAAAATCCCGCCGGTGGGGTTGGCAAAGGATCTACCCCAAAGCGAAATGTCGGCAGTTGGCCCACGCCCACATCCGAATTTGTGAGACTCAAAGCGGTCTGGTAAAGCACCGGATTGCTCTGTGTCAAAGAGAACAACGTGAGATTTTGGAAGAGCTGATCGTAAAAGATTCCGTAGCCGCCGCGGATAACCATTCGTCCGGTTCCTGACGGATCCCAAGCAAATCCAAGCCGCGGCTGAAATTCCGTCCAGCTAGGTGTGGTACGGCTCAGTTTTTCCGGGTCACCTGTAATCGCTCGCGCCAGGGGATGATTTAGGAGTTGGAGCAACTGGATTGTGCGGTTATTGGTTTGATCGGGTAGATTGCCGATGTTCGCATCCCAGCGCAGACCGAGGTTCAAGGTAAGTCGAGGCGTGACCTTGAAGTCGTCCTGGAAATAAAGGGCAAGCTGATGGATCTTTTGATCGTGAGTGCCTTCGCCATCGGAGAAGCTGATGTTCTGGACGGCTCCCGGTGTAGCAAAGCCCTGGGGATACCTGCCATTCGTATTGTTCGCGATCGTCAGTGGCGAATCAAACCAATTAACCGTGTATCCCTTGGAGCCAAAGAAGAAGAATCCGCCCAGCTCGGTGTTAATATAGTTCGTTCCAAACTTCATACTGTGATTCCCCGCCTGCCAGGAGAAGTCGTCTCTAAACTGATACTTCCGTTCCGTTGTCGCTTGCGGAACGTTTACATTGGCGCCGATTTGTATGCCGCCAGGGAACGTCAAAAGCGGATTCGTGGTCACACCAAGAATCGCATTGTTAAAATCCTGGAAATGGAACGAAAACTGATTCAGCTTCGTCGGGCTAAGGGTGTACGTGTGGTTGACCAGAAAACTGTAGAGCTTGTTGTTGTCCGTATTCCCGCCCGAGAGATCGGTGTTAGCTGGATTACCGACCTGGTCATTGGGCGAATCGTTCTTTTGGTACGATAAGCGGTAGAACATCGTCTGGGTGCTGCTAAGGTGATGATCGATCTTAGCGGTGAGCAAGGTGTCGTTGTAAGGAGTGGGGATCTCCGAGACAAATTGAACTCCGGGAATGGCGGGCAGTTGCAAAGCAGCGGTCTGACTCACCGGCACGTTTTGTCTTTCCCGAAAGCGTTCGAGAGCGAAGAAGAAAAATAGCTTATCCTTGCCGCTGTAGAATGCTGGTCCACCTTCGCCAAATCGTGGAAAGTGAAAGGGGCCACCAATTGAGCCACCTATTTCCTGCCGGCTGAATGAAGGTTTCACGAACGCCGGATTAGCGGCCAGCCTCTGCTTCTCAAAGAAGTCTAACTTCCGCAGCGCTTCATCGCGGAAATTCGCGAAAAAGGATCCATGAAACTCATTCGATCCGGATTTTGAAATTACATTGACCACACCTCCGACCGCGCGACCACTCTCCGCGGTCCAGCGATGTTGCAGCACCTGGAATTCCTGGATGGACTCGTACGAGAAGTTTTGCAGCAAACTTCCCACGACGTTGTCTTTGTTGTCTCCGCCATCGACGTTAACGTCTACCTGGCGTCCATCTCCGCCGTTGAAGGCTACGTTTCCCACTCGGGTCTTGGTGGGATCGAAGTTACCCGCGGGCCGCGCCTCTGGCATGATCACGGAAAGGGCGGCGAATGTTCGATTCAGGAGTGGCAAACTTTGTACTTCCAAAGGTGTCACCACGCCACCTATATCTGATTTCGTAGTTTCAATCGCCAGCGAATCCGCCATTATCTCAACGACGGCGCTTACTTCGCCGGGCTTCATTTCTATATTTAGAGTTCGATTGGCGCCTACATTCAGTTCGTAATCTCTGACCAGGCTTTTGCTGAAGGTCGGAGCCTCCACCGAAATGTCGTAATTCCCAGGTGGGAGATCAGTTATTGAAAATTCTCCAGAGTCGTTGGTGCTCGCGCTCCTGGCCTGGCCGGTACCCTTGTTCGTTGCGGTAACCGTCGCTCCCGGCACTATCTTTTCGGTTGAGTCGATGACCCGTCCCACAATGCCGCCAGTAATCCCCTGAGCCATGGCGGGCGATACGAGAAACAAGAACAAAGCAATAGCAAGAGCAAACCTGAACGAAAACTTGCGGTTCATAGCAAAGCCTCCTAAGCCTCATATTATTTCCACCTGGAAACAGTGAGTTGGGTGTAGTGTCGCCGAATCAAGAAGTCCAGCGTCCTTCTGGTGAAGCAACCAACGTTCCAAAAAAGCTCCCCAGTCTTAGACCCCAATTTTAAGAGGAAAATTCGACAATCACCAGAACGAAATTTGGTTGTGAGCAGACAAGATTCAAAATCGTGGATTAATGACGCTTTTCGGATTTTCGCTCGGGGTAAATGTCACCCCTTTTCCGTAAAGCGGCCAATGCCTTTCTGACAATCCTCTGTCAGGCGCGCAATAACGTTTACGTCAACACCAGTTTCCAGCGCTTCGGAAAATGCCATTCCATCCGTTTGATAAAGCAATCTCTTGGTCAGCGCTATGGCAGATTTACTCACCTTCTCGAAACCGCTGATGTAGGCTTTCACCTGATCGTCAAACGTATCGTTACTGAATACCTGATTGACTAACCCAATCTTCATCGCTTCCTCCGCAGTGATCTCAGCACCCCGAGTAAGCAGTTCAAACGCGCGTTTCTCTGAAACATTTCGCTTTAAGAAAGCCATGACCATTGCCGGAACAAAACCGATCTTGACTTCCGGATAACCAAAACGGGCCGAGCTTGCCGCTAGCACCAGGTCGCAAGCACTCGCCAATCCACATCCGCCGGCCAGGGCCCGGCCGCGAACCGCGGCCACAACCGGAACGGGTACTTCCCGGATCAGCTCAAACAGCTCCATCAGAGAGAGAGCGTCTTCCACGTTCTCGGATACCGATGCTTCAGAGATTTTCCGCAGCGCCTCGAGATCCGCCCCGGAGCAAAAGTCCTGACCTGCTCCGGTGATTACAACAACGCGCACGGCATCTATAGCATTCGCCTTGCGCAAAGCGGATTTAATGCCACTGACGAGCGCTTCATTGAGCGCATTTCTTTTCTCGGGCCGATTGAGCGTGATGCGCGCAATGCTCCCATCGAGAGTAGATAGAACGGATGGGCTTTTGTCAGTCATTTGAGATTATCTCTGCAATGGCGGGGACATTTTCCATTTGTAGTTTGGCATTTTCATTCGTCATTGTTAACCTCTTGTTCGTGCTAGTTCGTGTAATTTCGTGGATCGTTCTCTCTCTCGCCAAGCAAACGATCCACGAAATATACGAAGCACCACGAAATGAGATCCCGGAAATGAACAATGAGAAATGTCCAATGATATATGGAAAATGCTAACCGAGTTCCAAACGGCGGGCTTCCTCATCAGGGATATCAATCTGCATTCTCAACAGTGCAGTCGAAAAAGTCTTGCCCTGAGCATCGGTCATCAGAGACAGAGTTCCACCACCGCCCAGGCTTTCATGCAGCAGGAAATTAAGTGCCCCGAGATTTGCCAACTCGAACCTTTCCACGTTGCCCTTGCAGATACCTTTGAAGTGCTGCTTGACGCGTTCGGCGGTGACTTCCCGAACCAGAATTGGATAAAACTCATCGCGAAGCGCGATCAGCCCCACATTGGCCGTGTCGCCCTTATCCCCCGAACGCGCATGGGCTAGTTTGGTTAGTTGAATCTTCATTGCTGGCCAGTGTTCCTAATTTGTACTTTGTTTCTCCGTGTCCGTTCGTGTCATTTCGTGGATCGTTTTTAGTTTTTCAGCAGCCTGTTAGGCCTGGTTGGTTTTACTCGCACCTCCACATCTCGCCATCTCCCCGTCTCCCGCGTCTTCCCATCTCTCGCCTTCACGCCTCAATTACCTGAACCTTTGCCTTGATTTCTTCCTTGGGAATCAGAGCCGGCCAGTAGGCCACAATCTCTTCCACCTTGGGACGTCCGCCCGCGAAGCCGGTAACTCCAGGTGGCCCGGTAAGAATCAGCGGAGCAATCTCTTTAGTAAACCGCTCGACGGCGCCGCGATTTTCGCTGCGCACGCCCACCCGCAACTGCACTTCGGGTATGTCCTTTGGCGGCTCTCCAGCGAGAGCGCCATGCGTCGCATTCACCCCCACGAACTCTATTAGGACTTCATCAAACTGCAAACCGAGTCGATCAAGTCGCGCACGCAGAATTTTCCCGCCGGCCTGGGCTTTTTCGTAAGCATCCGGCCAGGAGTACACGAGCGTGCCAACGGCCTTGAACCCGGCCGAGTAGCTGATGGAAACCTTTAGAGACTCGGTTGCCGGGCGCCCTCTGACGCCGTCGACGCTGACCCGATTTTGTCCAGCGTCTTCGAGATGAACGGTTGTGAAATCGGCCACGCAATCTGGAGTGATGTATTCGTACGGATCGCCCATCTCGTAGACCAATTGCTCCTTTATAGAAGGTATAGTCACGCAGCCGCCGGTGCCTTCGTGCTTGGTGATAACAAAAGTACCATCAGGTGCTGCCTCTGCGATGGGGAAACCAACATCGGCGAGATCTGGAATACTGCGCCAATCGTACTGACAATTGCCGCCGGAAGCTTGCGCACCGCATTCAATGATATGTCCGGCGATTGTTCCCGCGGCCAGCCTGTCCCAGTCATCGGGGGCCCAACCAAATTCATGGATCATCGGCGCGAGCGTTAGACCTGTGTCAGTCGCCCGCCCGGTAATGACGATTCGGGCACCGCCGTTCAGCGCCTCGACCATGGGCCAGGCGCCAAGATAGGCGTTGGCGCTCTGAATTCGATCACGCACCGTCGCCAGCGGCTCACCGGTGTCCATGTTGCGCAACTGGATTCCCCGCCCCAGCAATTCATCGAGCCGGGACATGATGTCGTCGCCAGTTACGATTCCGACACGCAGTTGTTTGCCAGCAAGTCCCAACTCCCTGGCAACTTCCCGCACAGCATCGGCGCAACCTTCCACGTTTACGCCCCCGGCGTTTGCCGTAACCCGAATATTTCGTTCGACGCACGCCGGCAGTATTTGTTTGATCAGCGGAACGAAGTCCTTCGCATAGCCGGCGTTAGGATCTCGCGAACGCTGCTTTTGCATGATCGACATCGTCACTTCCGCAAGATAGTCGAGCATCAGGTAGTCGATCGGTCCACCTTCAACCTGGCGCACGGGCGCATCAAGCAGATCGCCCCAGAAACCCTGGCCGGCAGCAACGCGAATCTTCTGTTTCATACTCAAGTCAGAACCGCCAGCGGTAGGAAGAGAGTTTCCAGCTCCGCCGCTTTCGCCGTGGGGAGTGGGTTCCTATTTCCTCCTTAGCCTGTGTTTCCCGGAGCCTCCAACTTTCACCCCATTAGACTCGCAGCCTGTCGGCTGCATCCCTAAGGCTCCCGGTTCTGTATCGAGGACTGACCCGGTCGCTACGAGGCTGTGAATAAATTAAAGAATTGGACTAATTGGACTCAGTTTCACTTCGAGATGCCACCGGCTTGTCCGGTGGAGGCTCACGTTAGTAGCTACATAGGCGCCCCTATAATTCCCAAGAGGCCACCGGCTTGCCCGGTGGAGTTTCACGTTGGTAGCTACCTAACTAAGCGCACGATCATTTTCAAGATGGCACCAGCAAGCCATCGCCTTTTAAGAGTTTTACACTTTGTAGCACCCAACGTGAGACTCCACCGGGCAAGCCGGTGGCATCTTTAGAGTTCTCCTTAAGCTCTTTGTAGCACCTAACGTGAGCCTCCACCGGACAAGCCGGTGGCATCCTAAAAGATCTCGTCACGTCTTTTTGTAGCAGCCAACGTGAATCTCCCCCGGGCAAGCCGGGGGCATCATTCGATTTTTGACACAGCCGCTCCGCGGTTCTGACGAACGCCGGTTCACACCAAAACCGGCGGCAGCACAAAAGGACCAATATGTGGACCGCTATAGTTCAGACTCGTACGCAACGCGAGCTCCAACGCGTCCCGTGTGAACTCCGGTGTAATTACCGCATCGACAAAACTGCGCGCCGCAGCATATTTCGCGTCCAACTCCATCTCGTAAGTCTCGCGCACCTGATCCATCTCAGCCTCAAGCTCCTCGCCGGGCTCTTCTTTGTTCTTCTTCAACTTGTCGAGCTGGCTGCCAAACACTGCTTGCACTGCCGAGTCGCCTTCCATAACGCCCATACGTCCGGTTGGCCAACTGAAAATAAAGTCCGGATCGAACCCCTGCCCGGCCATGGCATAGTAGCCGGCTCCAGACGCATGGTTCACGGTGAGCACGATCTTCGGCACCAAAGCCGTTGCCATGGCTTCAACAAAGCGCGCGCCCGCGCGAATTATTCCCGAGTGCTCTGCTTCAGGGCCCACCATGAAACCGGAAACATCCTGGATGAACAGCAAAGGGGTCTGACGCCGGTTGCACGTTTCGATAAAGTAGGCCACCTTCTCGGCGGATTCCGTATAAATGATTCCGCCAAAGCGCGGCGGTCCGCCGCCCGGCGCTCGAATCATGCCGCGGTTGTTGGCGATCACACCCACCTGAATGCCACACACGCGCGCATGCCCCGTGATCATCTCCTTCGCATAGTCGGCTTGGAATTCGTCCAGATGGCCGCCATCCAGCAGGCAGTTAAGAAGGTGACGGGCGTTATAAGGCTGCTTGTGATCCTCAGGAATGATTTTATAGAGGTCAGAAATGGGTCGTGGCGCATCCACACCTGGCAGGATTGGAACTACGCTTGAGGGTTTAACCGGTAATTCAGAAACAAACTCCCGAATTTTAACGAGACAGGACTGGTCGTCAGCAACGCGATAGTGGGCAACGCCTGAGACTTCATTGTGCGCGCGGGCGCCTCCGAGCGTTTCATTGTCGATGGTTTGACCGGTTGCTCCTTTTACCAGATTTGCTCCACCCAGGCCCATGAACGATGTGCCTTCAACCATCACGATGACGTCTGAGAGGGCGGGCAGGTATGCGCCGCCGGCGATGCATGATCCCATCACAGCAGAAATCTGCGGAATCTTCAGATACCGACGCATGAGCGAGTTGTAATAGAAGATTCGCGACGCGCCATACTGACCAGGAAATACTCCGCCCTGATACGGCAGATTCACGCCCGCGGAATCGACCAGGTAGACAATTGGCACGTGCGAGCGCATGGCGATCTCCTGCGCGCGCAGAATCTTCTTGATGGTTTCCGGCCACCATGATCCTGCTTTCACAGTTGCATCATTGGCCACAACTACAACTTCTCTGTCCTCGATCCGACCGACAACGGTAACTACCCCCGCGCCCGGAGCGCCGCCGTCGTACTGATCGTAAGCGACCAGGAGGCCGATTTCCTGCACGTATGAGTCTTGGTCGAGCAAGAGGTCGAGGCGTTCGCGCGCAGTGAGCTTCCCTTGCTTATGCTGTCGATCGATCTTTTCCGGCCCGCCACCGAGCCGCAGGTTTGCCTCCAGCTCTCGCAATTCAGCTGTCAACTCTCTTAAACGCATGGATTGTTTTGCCGCGGTGTTCTTTAAGGACTCTTTAACTGAGTATTCGGTGGCGCTGCGTTTCACGGGTTAAGGTTCACGGCTAATGATTTCAGTTACCGCCAAAGTAACATGAGCGATGAGACCGTGACAATTGGCGGGGGTTAAGGTTTTGTCAAAACGGCGAGCGGTAGCGAGCCGGTCTGACCGCGGTGATTCTCAGCCCATCTCGGAGCGCGCCCGCCCAATACAAAAGAGGCCACCGCTTAGCGCGGGGGCCTCTCTCTTGAACCGATCCTTCTGAGCGAAATCTCAATCCTGGTTGCGATTTCGATTCCTATTCGCGTTCCGGTTGTTGCTGTTGATAGATCTCACGCCGTCCGTATTGGCGTTACCGTTGTCATTCGTCAACACTGCGGTGTTTGACGAAACTGTCTTGCTGTTCGTGTTTGCCGGAATGTTTGCGTTCGTTTCAACCACGCCTTCGCGTGGTGGATTGCCGGCAGCGTTGCTATTGTTTGTATTGGTCTCCGCCGCGCCGCAACCCGCCAGGGCGACAGCGCTCGTGAGCACCAAAGCAAGCGCTAATTTGCGTTGCATTATATTCCTTTCCTCCACTTGTCTTCTCGTCGTTAGCCTGAGCCAACATCAAACTTAACAGTTGAACTATCGATAGAGCGACTCGGCCTTGTTCGTGCGCCAGTCGTTCTCAAAGTAGTCCGCGTCTTCAGTAGTGCGCGGATTGACGCCCATGACGATGCCACCCTCGCGGATTCCTTTTTCATAATGCTTGGCATGTTCTTCGGGAATGCCAGCCCCGACAAGTGCGCCCACAACGCCGCCCGTTAATGCGCCCGCGCCACCGCCCGCCAGAGCAGCTGCGATAGGGCCGGCGATCAGCAAGCCGATACCGGGCAGCGCCAAGGTCGTACCGATCGCTGCGATGGCCCCCAAAGTCGCGCCCACACCGCCGCCGATTGCTGCGCCTTTACCGGCGCCTTCCCAGGCCTTTGTGCCCAGTTCGGTTTCGTTGTCCGAATCGGAAAAATGCTTCTTCCGTGTCTCATCCGACATCAGCAAATTGACGTCATCTTTGCCGTAACCGCGATCGCTCAGCCCACGATAGGCGCGCTCCGCGCTATCTCTGTCCTTGAATAAACCGGTTAACATACGCTTGTCGCTTCCCCGCGCTGCTCCCATTGACCCTTCACCAGTGATATCCTTGTTATAGTCTGCCATTTGCCCGCTCCTTTGGTTTTTAAGACGTTTTAATTTATGAAGCGCACAACGAGAGCCATCGCAGTTGCCGACGCTCCTCGCGTTACTCTAGTGCACTCCTCAGACTCCCGCACTCAGGTTTAGCCAATACTCTGCAACGCCCATACCACTAGCGCACACACCAAAACCTGCGACATCAGCATCGCGTTTTCTGATCTGAATTCTACCGTTTCCGGCCGCAGGACTTCGCCTTCCTCGAAAACTTTCGTCGCTTTCCTTGAGTGTTTGAAGGCTTCTTCTCAGTGGAACTCTGCTCAGCGATTTGGAGTTCTGCAGGAAGCCGCACGGCGAACGGTAATCAGAACGGCGAAAAGCTAATTGCCGGCAATACGAATTTGATACAGATCGTTCGGTACTTGTGCAGAGGCAACGTCGTTTCTCACGCTTTCCGCGGAGCGGCCTCATTTACGTTGGATTGCCCCAGGCCTTATGCCACGCCCCCTTTCGCGGGCCATAAAATCCAACTGGCTCGGCTTCGCAGTCGTGAGTTGTGTCAAAACCCTTCAGTTTGACTCTGAATAGGAAACTCGTTGAAGGTTCTATCTTAGGGTATCGGGTTAACTGCGTCACTACCGACCGAAGGACCGAAGGCCTATGCCTCGCATTTTTAAGAAGGAAAGGCTATCCTCCCTCAGCAACACCTGGTACCGGAACTCGACTCGGAACTCGGAACTCAGTATTCGGTACTCGGTACTACTAATCAACAACCGACTCTAACCTACGGAGGACCTCACAATGAGCGAAATCAAACTCAACCTCACAGATGCTCAGCACACAATCAGTGGAACTATTCACGGTTCAGTGGCCGACGCATGTATCGCGGCACTCTCTGCTGAACCAGAAACAATCACCGAACTTGAAGCAGCACTAACGCGCTACAAGAAACCGGAAGGAGATATCAGTCCTTTCGGGTGGTTTTATGAACATGACCATATAGACAAAGAGACTTGGGATGCCGGGATTGTAGTCATCGACCTCCCCGCGCGCATCGTCGCTTATGAATCGACCTACTCCCAACCCGGACCCCAGGGTCAAGTGCCATATCACGATGGCATATGCGCCACCGATACCATGATCTTCTATCGTCTCCCAGACGATTGGCTGTTTCTCGACTCTATTGACCAGTATGAGGGATTGCGAGATCCACGTCGCCTGAGACGGCTTTCCCCACCGCCTCTCGACGCGCGCGCCATTCTGTACGGCCAACCTTTGCTGGAGTTTATCGTGCGCGAAAGCGGCTCGCTATCTGTCGGCAAAGCCGAAAATCAGCAATCTGACCTTCCAGATCAAGATGACACGTTGCGTCAGCAGATCTCCTTACTCCATGCGCGTTGGCTAACGACTCCGCGCGATGACCTGCGCGGCCAGTCGCCTAGAGATGTATTACTCGCCAGACAGGACCTGGTCGACTACGATCTGCATACGCGTTCGATGCAGTGGAGCATGCAAGGCGAGGGGCCGCCGTGCCTCGCCACAGATTCCTTCGCATATCGTTTCGCCGGCTTTGGCACTCACGAGTGGGTCATCTACTACGATCTCGTTCGTCGCCTGTTCTGGAGTGCGTCGAACAAGAAGATTGGGAGAACCGGCGAAGAGGCGGCGGGGAGAGTTGTTGACAATCTCCTGCTGAGCACCACCAGCGATCTCCGCGGAGTACCACCTGTTGACATCAGTAACGCTCGTACCTCAGACGATTCACGGTCACTGGAATCAGAGATTGCTCGACTCGACAAACTCAAAACAGAGTGGTTGAAACAACCTCAGGAAGATTACGACGGAAGGATTCCTGCGCTCTTAATAGAAAATGAACGGATACGGTTGCCGATCGCCATGCGCGTTCATGACATGGTAATCGATGACGAGTGCCCTGTTTGTCAGATGATGGCAAATGACGCGGAACTAGGAATGGAAGTGGGTTTCTGGCATCTGGACGGCTCGCACATGGACGAAGACTTCGCTTTTTCTGAACTGCGGACGCTCGAGGAGTGGGAAGCCCAGCGGCGGGAATGGGAAGGATTCACCGAGAAATTCAATCGAGAATGGGAAGAGCGCCAGCGGCAACTCACCTGTAAACCCACCGAGGAGCCGGTCGAGGAGCATTTAGATGTTTCTTAGTCACCGGACGTGAAAACCAAAAGGGGCTGTCCCCACATTAAAACTGGCCGCCTGTCTTGGGTGAATTCGCGTCTAGGTGAATCCTCGCGGGCCCTTTGCGCGATTTACCATTTACGATTTACCAGTTAGAATTTCCTCCAATCATGACTTTGATGATGAAAGGCTCAGTCCATGCTTAACAAGGCGTACCAAGGTTTCATCGTATCCCTCGTCATTCTTTTCGTGCTAGCGGTGACTTTGCCCGCCTCTGCCAAGGAAGCCCAGGAAGCAAAGGAAACCCAGAAAACTCAGAAGACCGGTAAAACCGACAAAGCCTGCTTTACAACTGAAGCGCGAGCACTCGCCGAGCGAGCTGCGAAGGTATGGCAAGAGCCCGATCCCGACTACGATCCGGTCCTCGGTCACAGCGTAACCCTGCTGTACTCATGGGGACGGAAAAGTGCTAACTGAAGGGGAAAATCTGATCTCTGCCGGTGCTTCAATTATTCGTGCAGTGTCTAACGGCGATGCAGATGATGTAAGGGCGCTGTTGGCTGAGGGTGCGGACGTAGACCAAAGGTCCCGAGGAGGGCAGACGGCGCTCATCATCGCCGCTATCTTTAACCATGTGAAAATTGCCCGCCTTTTGCTTGCCGCGGGCGCAGACATGCGATTGCAGGATAACCTTGGGTTGACCGCCAGGGAGTGGGCGGACCGACGAGGTTCTTCAGAGGTCGCTCAACTACTCTCAAACGCCTCCAATACAGGCCTAACACCCTCTCCGAAAAACGCACCATCGGAACAGTACCAGACAGAAGAAGCTGAGCCTATGAACCCTGCCGCCGAGGCAAAGACTGCGCTTCAACAGCATCTCCCTGGCAGGACGGAGGAGCAGCCGAGACCGGAAGCCTACACGGAGCGCCGCGAAGAAGAAGAGACGTTCCACGCATCTCAGGTCGAAACAGGGATTGCATCTCAACAGGATGCTCCCAGCGTTGCAGACGAGCAGCAAAGAACGATGGCCGACTTGGGGCGGAGCAGAGCGGGAGAGGAGCGGCCAACAGCGACGCAGTCAGCAAGAATAGTAGCTACGATAGAACATCTGAGAATCCTGGAAGAATCCCGTCAACGAGTTGAAACTGAAGTTCGCGCAAAGTCCCAGCGGGCAACGCCAGCGTCCCTGGAAAGCGTGGAGCGCGGGCATCTCGGGGTGCCCGGTGGCGCAGAACCGCCTCCCCGGCCGAGCATGGCGGCTGGGGAGCCTTACTCGCTGGGGTTGCATATTGACCGCAGTGAGCGCGACACCAGACAGGAGAACCCACCTGCCGAGCAGTTCACTCGACCAGCAATGCTTGAACCCGAAACGAGTGAGGCGCTCAATCCCGTACCTGTCAAACGCTGCCCGAAGTGCAATACTACTTACGCGAATGCGCTCCTTGCGTATTGCGCTTATGATGCCACCAAATTAATTAGCGCCGATGAGTCTTTGTTCAATCCACCCGCAGCCGGTGAATGGTCGCGACCGACATTGTGGGCCTTGGTAGCAATTATAGCTGTGTTAGGCGCGCTTCTCGGGTACCTGATAAACAATTATCGATCTACAGAGAAAGCCAACGCGCCTATCGCAGAGCAAAGTGAACAGCCCGAGATTGCCAGGAAAGATTTGCCATTGATAGAGGGCGCGCTTAGCGGCATGGAGGTCGATGTGCCGGAGCCGGAATATCCGGCTCCGGCCAAGGCCGAAGGGGTTTCAGGCACAGTCGCGGTTCGGGTTCAGGTGAACAAGAACGGCAGGGTTATCTCGGCGCGAAGTTTTAGGGGTGACCGGCGCTTGCGAGCGGCTGCCGTAAAGGCGGCACAAAAAGCAACATTCTCTGCGGAGAAGCTCGCCGGGCGCGGAGCAAAGGGAACGATTATCTACAACTTCAAAGCGCAAACAGAATCGCCAGCCACGACAGGATTACAACCGCCAACGGAAACGAACCCGCCGTCTGCGAACGGATCGTCATCAACAACCGGATCATCTGCCACGAGCGTAAGTGTAGATTACCCAGTCGTCGGCGGTCCGCTCGTTGGCGCAGAGAGCAATCTACCTCAGCCGGATTACCCCGAAAAGGCTAAGAGCAAAGCGATCTCAGGCACAATCACGGTAGTGGTTCGAGTAAACAGGGCGGGCAAGGTCGTATCCTGGCGCACTTTAGGAGGTGACTCTCGACTACGGGCCGCGGCGTTGAAAGCTGCAAAAAAGGCCACCTTTTATCCGGAGAAGCTCCCCAGTAGGGGCGAGGTCGTAGGAACAATTACCTACAACTTCAACCTATGATTTTGAATTGAAGCTTGCCACTCAGGCTGCTGAAAAACTAAGAACGATCCATAAACCCTCGAACGGACACGGAGAGGAGCCTTAGTTCGAGTCATTTCGTGAGCTTTCGTGGATCGTCTTATCCTTCTTATAATGGCCCACCACCTCCTGCTCCTAATCCGCTAGCCTTCCAAGCAGTCTTTCCAACATAATGTCTGCCACGTAGACTTACTCTGTTTCCCATCCATCGGAGCTTTGTATGAAACGCTGTCCGGAATGTGATTCAAGTTTTCCTGATACTGATCAGTTCTGCGAACTTGACGGTACTCAACTCGTCTCTGACTATTCGGATAGTTCCGGCTTATCCGTACCATTCGAGGACCCGGTTCCCGAGCCAGTCAACCCCCGCGGTGTGGTGGGAGCGAGTGGGTATCAACATTCGAGAGATGCGCAACTCCCGCAGAATTGGAAGATTCTCGCCATCGTGGCAGTCGCTGGCGTAGCCATTGGCATCGTTCTGTTTATCGTCTACTGGCGGATAACGCGTGAAGCTCCGGGGCCAAGTGCTGACGCTTCTAAAGAGGCTATCACTCAGCCCCAGATTCCTCTACTACCTTCCCAACCCCCGCCATTTGCCAGCGCATCCCCTTTGGCCGAACCGTCTCCCTCACCGAGTGCAATGCAATCACCTGCCGCTCAAGCGGACCCTGCCCGCGCCTCACTAAGTTCCAGTCCGATATCGACGGGAGGAAACGAAAAGAACAAGCGCGGGCCGGTTACGATTCGGCTCACTAACGGCACTAGCGTTGAGGCGGATGAGGTTTGGGAAACAGGGGAAGGAATCTGGTATCGACGCCGCGGTCTGGTAACTCTGCTGGAGCGCAACGAGGTGAAAGCGATCGATAAAGCACCCACGGCTACTCCGTCACCGGCGGCCACACCCGGAGCATCACAATCCACATCGCCTTAATCCTTTCCTAGCAATCGTCGTAGTTTTTTCTGGTCGAGCGTAACGAGTCAGTACCACCGGACTAGGCCTCAATCTACGGAGTGAACGGAACGCTCAGGATGCGACCCGCGTCTGGTTGAGATGGAGGACCGGGGCCGAGTTCAGTGATGTAGAGCGTGTCGGTCTTCTCATCCAAGGTCATCGAGGTCGGACGGATCAGGCAGTCGGCGACTGTGGTCGGCGAACCAGCGGGAGTCTCGAAGTGCAAGACAAGTCCCGGCGGAGGAAAGAACGGTCCAAACGGGGAGGCGTGCTGCAGCACCAGATAATCAGTGTCACTGCCTTCCCTTATGGGAAGCACGTCAATGGCCGTTTTGCGCCCGGTGATGAATGGCGTGATGGCGCCCGTCGAGGGATCAACTTGCTCTACCTTCGACGCGCCTGGTGGAAATGGGAAGCCCGTGAAGAGAGTCACCAGAAGCTGGCCGTCAGCGTAAGCGATACCGGTTGGCACTGCCTCGGAGACCGGTGGGCCAAAACCCGGAAACAATGTATTAGTAACGGGCGGGAAAGTGACCAGCGTGGAAAACGCACCAGTCGCTAAATCAACTTGCCACACCGAATTCTGGCCGCCATCCGTGACGTAGATTTGGTTGCCGACGACAACCAAATCAAAAGGATTCACTCCACGAACGTTTCCTGATATAGGCGGGTTCGGCGTGAAGTTGGGAAAATTAGCAATCAGTTGCACCGTAAGTCTTTCGCCGCCGCCATTCGATAGCGTCACCTTTTGGCCGCTTGCGAGCGCGAATTGATGAGCAAGTGTAAGCGCAAAGCCGTTGGTCTTTTTCTCCGCGCCGGCGCTGAAGTGAAGGGCGAGAATTGAACTAAAGAGGGGCGACGAAGGATTCGGATTTTCAAACGCGACTCCCGGGCCACCTGCCACAATGCTGTTGCCTATCCCTATGGCCACGTACAGGGTGCGCCCGCGCATGGCGACGCCGGCCGGTCCGGAGGGCTCGAAGACATCGTTGATCGCTGACGGAAGCCCGTCCACAAGCGTCCGACGGTGGCCGCTCAGGTCAACAATGGAAATACGACCCGAGTGCAATGCGCCCGTCCCGGTCTCGGAAACGATCAAATTACCTTGGTTGGATTGGATGATCCCAAGCGGCATACGGAGCCCGGAGACTACTTCCGTGCACTGCGCCCGGGCATCGACACCTGCAAGCAACAACACGGATACGACGAGCGAAAGAAGAAATGTTACCGATAGGAAAAGACGAAGTGGTTTTCTGGTCATGTGGGTGAATCCTTTCTGGTAGAACTCCCTCCGCACTGCGGGATACGTTTGACTAATGAAGCGTGGAGCATTCGACTAAAGATCTGGGAGGTCGAAGCGCCTTCACGCGTTTTAGGAATGGCTAATGGGGTGCTTTTTATGTCAGACAGGCGCGAATGTCAAGGGATATGAGAATCCGGTAGTGGGTCAGTTTAGAGTTCATCAAACACTAGTTTGTAGTGGCGAAACGGCAACCTGAAGGTTGATGAACTCTAAACTTCCAGAATCAAGCTGACCACCCTGAGATCGGCACTGCAATCAGTGCGCCAAAAAATTGTCGGTAAGCTTCTGGCCTCGCCAGAGTCTGCTTGATGCCACCGGGTTGCCCGGTGGAGTTTCACGTTTGCTGCTATTACGGCAGCGATTCCATGCAGTAAGGATGCCACCGGCTTGCCCGGTGGAGGTTCACGCTTGCTGCTCGTCGAGAGTGGATGACTAAAGGCCCGCGTGAAACTCCACGGGACAAGCCC
>JALZJF010000183.1 GCA_030859905.1 Acidobacteriota bacterium | reverse complement strand
TGAAAACTCTTCGGATGCCCCCGGCTTGTCCGGGGGAGACTCACGCTGGTTGCTACTAGAATTAGGATTGCAGTGCTGGATGATGCCACCGCCTTGTGCGGTGGAGATTCACGCTGGTTGCTCTCGTCAACGAGTTAGCCCGTTATCGGTACCAAGCGTGAGACTCCACCGGACAAGCCGGTGGCATCTCAAAGGAGTTCTTTGCGCCTCTTTTGTAGCTGCAAACGTGACCCTCCCCCGGACAAGCCGGGGGCATCCGAGAGTTTTCACACACTCTCTACCGCGAAGTGGTACTGACCTCATGACATGATTCCAAGTTGACAAAGAGAAAACCCGCTGCGCTCTCCCCTTCACAACGGGTTTCTCTTGCTGGTCGCCCACTTACGTTATAACAGGGACGACCGATTCATCGAATTCTTTGGAGGCCCGCTCGCGCTCTCCCCTTCGCTTACGGGCCCCCATTGCACCGACAACCGCGAAGGCTGCCGATCTCTTTAAAACTAACGAACGTTTGCACCGGGCAACACGAGGTTTTGATTCAGGACTACCCCAAACTCCGTCCCTGATTTCACTACTGCGTCATGTCCCTTAGAAAACAACGCTCCCGCGACGCCGAGCCCGGCGCCTACCCCAGCTCCGATGCCTGCGCCTTTGCCGCCGCCGGCAATGGCTCCGATGAGCGCGCCCGTTGCTGCGCCACCACCGACGAAAACAACATTACGTTTAGTAGCAGACTTGCCCGAGACCTCACCTTCGTTATCCGCGCTGACGCTCTCACTCGTAACCTCGGTCAGGTCGCCGTTGATGGTTCGCGCGATACCCGTGGGTAATCTCAATGACACAAAATGAACTTCGATAGTGCCCGCCTTGCTTTGACGTGACGCGCGTTTGACGTTTCTCACCTGTCCTACAATGGAGCTGCCCGCGGGTATCACTTCAAGGCCGCGGGCATACACTGGATCGACGACAGTGGTCGTAAATCGATCGCCTATGCGAGCGGTTTCGGAAGTTATGTTTTGATTCATGCGAACGCGAATCACTTGACCACTGTTCAGTGTGTAGTAGGTTACCGGCGGAGTCTTCCTCACCACAGCGCGTGTCGAACGGCGAAGACCTGGTCGGCGTTTGCTCTGGCCCAAAGCCGGAACAACCGAAGACGCAACCAGCACGACCAAAACCAGTAGCCCAATTGTGAACCGCGATGCCGAGCTGTTGAATTGTGACTTCATGCAATCAATCCTCCGTGCGCGTCTGTTTGCCGATAAGCGGTCTAGCAGCCGCGTTGAGGCTTTGGCAACGAGCGTGCCACATTCGCACCCATAGCAGACGAGCCGAGAACCTCAGTTATTCCTCGACTTAGCGTCCCCCTGATCGCTTCGCAATCGAATCACAAGAATCAAAATGAACGTGTGCGGATGCGTTTGTGAAATGCCGCACGATTTGGGATGGAGGGGCTAACCAGCTAAACGGGCGGCAGTGGGATTCAACGCTCTCGCAGCGCGAGTCAGTTCGTTTTAGAACCCCTGAAACGGTCGAAAGCATAAAGCCTAGGGTGGAGCGAAGCGGAACCCTGGGTTAGCGATCGAAAGATGCGCAAGCCCGCGAAGCGGGCGACAGCGAATTAATGATCCTGTTCATGGGTTAAGGTTCATCAAGCATGTCTCTCTTGTTGATACTGCCGCCCGCTGTGCGGGCTACGAGTTTGCTTGTTGGCTAACCTGGGGCTCACGCCGCAGGCTTCATGCTTTCGCCACGCTTCGCGGGCTCTAAATCCAATCACCGCCCTCTGCGCAGGCTGCGCTTTCAGTTTGCGCATGACTTGGGGCTCTGATCTAACTCTTGCGCGTTTGAGCAGGAGATGGCAAACTTGGCCCACCATACTCGGACTCCACAAGGTGTGTGCGTTTCAGTCAGCCAAGATTTAACCGCGGACATCGAAGACCAGGCAGGCAACACGATATGAAACGAATTCTGCTCGTGATTGTGGTCGTAGCCCTGTACATACTGCATCAGGACTTTTGGTTCTGGCGCACTGCGCATCCGATGGTCTTTGGTTTCATTCCCATAGGTCTCTTCTATCAAGCCTGCTTTTCTGTGGCCGCCTCACTGGTAATGTGGTTACTGGTGAAATATGCGTGGCCCAGCCAATTGGAACGCGAGATCGAAGAAGGAGATCCCGAGGAGGATTCCGCGCATTGATTCCCGCAATAGTAGTATTCATCTATCTCGCCACGGTTCTTTACATCGGCATTTTCGCTTTCCGTAAGGCGAAAGGACGTGAAAAGGCTGAGGATTACTTTCTGGCGAGTCGGTCGCTGGGGCCTTTTGTTTTTCTTTTCTCTCTCTTTGGGACGAATATGACGGCATTCGCCATCCTCGGTTCGTCGGGTCACGCCTTCACAAACGGAATCGTCACTTTTGGCTTGATGGCTTCGTCTTCCGGATTGGTTATTCCGCTCTCTATTTTCCTAATTGGCACGCGCGTGTGGGCACTGGGCAAGAAGTATGGCTTCATGACTCCGGTGCAGATGTTTCGTGACCGCTGGGAGTGTGGCCATATCGGCAGCGTCATCTTCACTGTGCAGGCCGTGCTGCTCGTTCCTTACATCATTATCGGCATCATGGGCGGCGGCACAACTCTAAACGCCATCAGTGGCGGACTGGTTCCTTACTGGTTTGGCGGAGCCATCGTCGCAATGGTTGTGATGAGCTACGTCTTTTTCGGCGGCATGCGCGGCACCGCCTGGGTAAACACGTTTCAGACGATTCTCTTCCTGTGCTTTGGGGCTTTGGCGCTGATCGTCATCGGCGTGGGAATGGGGGGCTTTCGAAATGCCGCGCAGGCCTTGCAGTCTTCTCCGGCTTCGGCGTGGCTGCTTACGCGAGAGCGCATCTCGCCACAGTATTTCTTCAGCTACACCTTCATTCCACTCTCGGCAATCGCCTTCCCGCATATCCTGATTTTCTGCCTGACTGCTCGCAAGATGAGCCAGTTTAAGAAGACTGTGATTTTCTATCCGCTGTGCATCATGGCTATCTGGCTGCCGTGTGTCTTTTTAGGAGTGATGGCCAACCGCGTTTCTGATATGCCGCAGATACGCGAGAAGCAGGAAGCGCGCCGAGTGCTGGCCACGCAGGGAAAAACAATGCTGCCAGAAGCGCGCGACGACTTGCGGGAAAAGGCGGCTGGTGATGATGTCATCCTGCTTTTGCTCGAGCGTTACGCTCCCTTCTGGCTAGCTGGTCTATTGGGGGCCGGCATCATGGCGGCGGTGATGGCCAGCGATTCGCAGATTCTCGCGCTCTCGACGATGTTTACAGAAGATGTCTTTGCCTTCTATGGGGGCAAGAGGCGTTTCGGTGAAGCTGTGCAAGTGCAGACCGGGCGTATCTTCATCGTTATCATTACCTTGTTTGCATACGCGGTTGCTTTGCGCGCCCCGGAGACGATCTTTGAGTTGGCCATCCAGTATGCCTTCTCCGGCTTCGCCGCGCTTTCGCCACTGCTTGTCGCTGCGCTTTTCTGGAAGGGTAGTACGAAATGGGGCGCACTGGCGGTGACGGTCTGGACCGCCTCCGCTGTCGCCGCCGTAGCGATCTTTCAGCAAGTTGTGCCGGCGCCGGCGCCAGTTCCGGGCCAGAACCCGAACATTGTAGTGTGGGCGCTGGGTGGCATAGAGGCACTCTCGCGCACGCCCGGGGGTACATCAGTCTTTGGTTTCATGCCCGTCGTACCGATGGTGATTGGGTCCGCGCTGTTGATGATTGTTGTTTCCAAAATCACTCGTAAACCGAAAGCGACGACGCTAGCCAGATATTTCTAGAGACGGCGTAACTTGAAAGTTGTATCGAACAAAAGAATCGATCCACGAAATGATACTAACCCACACGAATTGTTATTAGTGTCATTTCGGTGTGATTTAGTGGATCGTCTTTAATGCTTTCTAATTCCACCGCCATGAAGAAACTCGTTGCAACTCTCGTTGTGTTTGCTTGTTTCTCTTTTCCTGTTAACAGTCAAACGTTACCCGGAAAGAGCCCTGGCCCGAAGAAAAGAGTAGCGACATCCCGCCGTGCCATCAAAACGGACAAAGCGCCCCAAGGCATCGGCGTTTACTCGCAGGCAATCATTGCTGGTGACTTGATATTTACTTCGGGCCAGATCGGAATCGATCCGAAAACGAGTCAGTTGGTCGAAGGCGGCTTCGAAGCGCAAGCTGAACAGGTGCTGCGCAACCTTGCGGCCGTGCTTGAAGCTGCGGGAAGCGACATGTCGCAAGTGTTAAAGACGACCGTGTTTCTCGCCGACATGGACGATTTCAACAAAATGAATGAGATCTATCGCCGACATTTCAAAGAGGATCCTCCGGCGAGGTCAACGGTCCAGGTGGCGCGGCTTCCGCGTAATGCGCGAATTGAGATAGAGGCTATTGCTCTCGTCAAGAAGTAGTTCCTGCCCCACTACAGAACCGCGAGCGGTAGCGACCGGATCGAACACTCCAACATCCGGAAAAAACCGCAATCAAGGCGAGTTGAACATAGGACCCGGTCGCTACCGCTCCCGGTTCTTTAGTGAGTTACGACATTGTTCGAGTTGAAGTGTTCCCTGACCTCGCTGAGTTTTGACGTACACTCGGAAAGCCGGGCTAAATTCACGCCGCCGCTACGCGTCGAGCAATAACCAATGAAAACTGTCAAATCTGTCAAATGGAAATGCCTGGCTTTTACAACCCAAGCGTTAGGCTGAAAGCCAGGCATGTCCGCGGATAGGTCCCGAGGCTACGGTTTGGTCGTGCTTCGCATCGTCTCGTCACGTTTTGCCTTGAACTCCGAAGCGGGTTTCCATTCGGGAGCTTTCTCGCCCTGCGCGATGCGATAACCGATCGTAGTGAGAAGTTGAGCGTCCTCAACCGCGCCCGCCAGGTCCCAGTCAGGTTTTATTTCATCAGAGACCTTGTGGTAATCCCTCTCCGTGTACTCGTCGCGCTTTTGCTTGCTGAAATTCGCATCTTTTCCGAGGTAGTCGACGCCCGTATCGGTGTAGAGCGCGGGAACTCCCACTTTAGCGAATTCAAAGTGGTCCGAACGATAGTAAAAACCCTTCTCAGGCTCAGGATCCTGATTAACAATGCGATTTTGAGCAGTCGCTGTCTCGCGTAGCAAGTCGATGAGGGTGCTGTTGTCGTCGCCGACCATCGTAACATCCCGGGTTCGACCCCATTGATTGACGCCATCCATGTTGATGTTGGCGAGTGTCTTGTTCAGTGGATAGAGCGGATTTTCTGCGTAGTACTTCGCGCCGAGTAAGCCCTTTTCTTCGGCTGTGACCGCCAGAAAAAGGACTGAGCGCTTAGGCGGCGTCGCGAGTTTGGTAAAGGCTTCGGCGATCTCCAGGAGGGCAGCGGTGCCCGATGCGTTGTCGAGTGCCCCGTTATAAATTTGATCCCCTTGCAGGTTAGGGTCGCGCCCCAGGTGATCCCAGTGAGCTGTATAGACGACGTATTCGTCTTTAAGCACCGCGTCGGAACCTTCGATTCTAGCGACGACGTTGTTGGAGCTGATCTCCCGCAAAGTGTTTTTGACATCGAAGTTGGCCCTGGCATTGAGGGTCACGGGTTTAAAGTCTTTGCTGACTGCAGCCTTCTTGAGCGCATCGAAGTCCTGTCCACCCGCGGTGAATAGTTCTTTGGCGCGATCTGTCGTAATCCAGGATTCCACGCCGACGCGATTCATATTCTTGTCCGGTTTCTGAATGTCGAAATTCTCGCGCGACCAGCTTCCCGAAACCACTTCATAGGGATAGCCCGCCGGCCCTGTTTCGTGAATGATTATGGCCGCCGCAGCCCCCTTCTCGGAAGCGACCTCATACTTGTAGGTCCAGCGACCGTAGTAAGTCATCGCCTTACCTTTAAACATCTTCTCATCAAGCTTTGCAGGATCTGTCGCATCCGGCACGGCCGGATCGTTGATCAACATGACAATGGTCTTCCCGCGCACATCCACGCCTTTGTAATCGTCCCAACCATATTCGGGTGCGACCACGCCATAGCCGACAAAAACGATTTCAGAGTTCTCAACCTTCGACTCGGGTGTAAATCGACGCGAGACAGCAACGTAGTCTTGAGGAAACTTCAGATCGATCCTTTTGGCTCCAGCCACAAAAGAAGCAGTGGGCTGCCCTGTGAAACCGACGAGAGGAACCTTTTGCACATAGGTCCCGTCGGGATTGCCGGGTTTGAGCCCCAACTTCTGGAATTGTTCAGTTAGATATTTGACCGTGAGCTCTTCGCCCCTCGTTCCCGGCCCACGCCCTTCATACTCATCGGAGGAAAGCACCCTCGTATGTTGCATGATTGTGTCGCCGCTAATGCTCTCCAGTCCGGATTTCAGTTCCGGCGGGAGTGCTGCAGTTGTTGTTGCCGGAGAGTTGGTGCTTACGGGTTGATTGGTTGTCGGTGCTTGCATGCACGCCATAGCAGTCGTCAACAAAGCAGCGAGCAGGCTGGAAGAAAGAACGCGCTTCTTCATAATGAAGGTGCCTCGTCTGGTTGGGATTGTGAACGGAACATTTCTATGACGAAACCCACCGGCAAGTCAATCTTTCGTTGGTAGCTTGTAGTGATCAGTTTGGGTTTCGGCACTGCATCCCCGAGAGATCTCTAAATCCACTCTGTCAGCAAACTGCCAGGCCTCCGTCCGGAGCTATTGAATTGAGAATCGGCTCTGTTGGGAGGCACTCGTTCTCGAGACCCGGTCCACGGCCGTGACTTGCAGCACATACTGCCCCGGCGGTAAATCCGCTAGAGAAAGATCGGCCGCGTAAGGGAGCCGATCGAGATCTACTCCTTCGGTCGCTATCTTCTTGAGTGCGGTTGTGATTACGGGCTGATTGTCACGCAGGATTTGTACTTGAGTTGCCACGTCCGGATGTGAGTCTGCCGAGGCGCGTGCTGCGTTGTATACGAAGAAGAGAAAACGGAGCACAGAGTCTCGCTGATACTGATGGTCGATATTCAAATCGACCTGCTCGGACGTTGGTTGGCCGTTGCCTACAGTATTCGTGTTAAGTGTGGGTGCCTGCCGCCCAATTATCACACTACTTAGTGTGAGTTTGCCTTTTGATAGGTCAGGGATCTCAACCCAGCCGTGGGCACTGCCGGTTCGTCCGCTCTTCTCATCACGCGCGGCGACCCGCACTTGATAAAGTCCTGGTCCGAGAAAGACGGGAAACGCGTATGCAACGCTCGCGTCCGCATCCTTCAGCGAACTCTCGGATATGGCAGTCATCGTCAGGCGTTCGGCGAAGCGTGCACCAGACTGACCCCGGTCGTTAAAGAACGAGCCAAGGATTTGCACCGCAGCTTTTTGCTTGCCGTCTTCGGGACCAAACGAAAGAGACTCTGCCGCGATCTTCAATGAAGTTGAAAGCATCATTCTCTTGTCCGGCGTATGAACATAATTCAGGTTCAGCGCGATCGGGATGCCGCGATCTGGATAGGCGGTTCCGAGGGCCTGGCGCAACAGCACTTCCGGCGTTTTTACCGCAGGTTTTGGGTTCTTAGCCTTGCTCTCAACGGGAGTGGGCTCTCCGTCGTAAAATCCACGGCGTACTCGCACTGTCAATCCCGGCTTTGCCAACAACTTCACTTCGATACGGCGAAACTTGCCTTCCTGAGCTTCCCGATTCGGTTTCCAGGCGAGCAGGTAATAGACAGAAGTTTCCTGCAGAGCGCGTGACAACCCGACTCCCAGCGCGTTGGTGCCAAAGATAGGCCGTCCTCCGGTGTCCCGGGCGAGTGCGTGCATCAGGTCCTGAGTGGCCCTCAATTCACCCCGGGAAGCGCGATCGAGTCGCCCGCTAACATCGAAGGCGGTTTCCGTGCTGACATCCGATAGGCTGGCGACCAGGCCACGCGCGTCCAGGGAATAGATAACTACTCCGCTTCGCGCGGCGTCGCTGGTTATCTTTCTGATATTTGCGAGCGAGTCAGAGTTGCGATGGTCCAGCAGGAAGCCGTCTGAGAAGAAGAACACCAGCTTGCGTCCGGGCAATTTGCTGGAAGTTTTGACCAGTTCTTGAAGACCAACGAGTGTATGGCGAGTAATATTCGAGGCCTGTTGTAAAATCGCCGAAGCGCGCGTTCGCACCATATTCTCCGCAGTTTGAAGAGCAATGCCGGGGTTGTTGCTCATGATCTGTTCTATGAAATAGCTGCTCACGTCTCGATCATATCCGTCAATTAGCAGCGCGTGATACTCCGTCATCGCCGGCCGGTCAGAATCTCGAACGGAATAAGGACGAAGCTTGAGTCGTTGCAGTGCAGCGCGCAGCACCGTTTTGTGATCGGTGAGCTGTTGGAGGAACCCAATCTGCCCGCTTGCTGACGTGATTGCCGCTTCGTCGTTCTGAGTCATCTCCTTATCGATGAACTCAGTGATCACCTTTCGAGCAGCCGTGAGGCTGCCAAGTCCGAGATGCAGATCATCCAAATAGAAGAAGACTGTTCGACCCCGATCCAGCGGCGCTGCCCCCAGCGGGTTGGTCTTGTTTGCAGATAATGTTCCCCGGGCGGCTGAGAGTTGGGTTTCTTCGTTGACACTTCCGACTGAGATCCGCTCGAAGAATTCGATTGGTTTCACTTTTCCATCGATGCGCAGCTCGAAATCTTCCCGGCGCAATCCGTCAGCGAAACGACCCTGCTTATCGAAAACCATGACATCGGTTTGGATGAGGTCAGTAAACACCCGTACAACTTCGGATTGCTCCTGCGGACGCGCTTCAGTTTGACCCCGGGCATTGAGCGAGAAAGCCAGCAGGCAGATCAAGACGCCCACTGAAGCTGTCTTGATCAAACTAGTTTGGGCAGTCATGATTCGTCAACAGCAAGTGTGGGCAAGTAGCTGATTGGGGAGATGCTTGCTTCGGGCAGCCGGAGATCGATGAGTTCCATTTGTTGTCTCGCGATCCGCAGCCGCCGTGGGTTAGAGTAACTATGTATCAGATCCGAGCAATGGCGCAACATAAAAACCCTCTTATAGATTCGTCCATATAAGTTTCCTAAATATCTGGAGCAGACAATTCAAGCTGAATCGTCAGAGAGAAACGAGCCATCGCCTAATGACCACGAGCCAGAGTACGGTCCGCTTAGAACACGTGACCAAGAGATTTGGTGAGTTTACTGCTGTGAACGATCTCAGCTTGGTTGTGCGGGCAGGTAGAATTTATGGACTGATCGGTCCTAATGGGGCCGGGAAGACGACGACGATTCGCATGATTGTCAATATAACCGCGCCCGATTCAGGAGCTATAGAACTCTTCGGTCAGCAAATAAACGCGGAGTTGCAGGACCGCATAGGTTATTTGCCAGAAGAGCGAGGCCTCTATCGGAAAATGAGAATCAGCGATCAGCTGCTTTTCTTTGCCGAGCTGAAAGACTTCAAGGGAAAGACAGCCCGGGAAGCGGTTGACCGCTGGCTTGAGAGAATGAAGCTCGTTGAATGGAAGAACCAGAAGGCAGAAGCGCTCTCGAAAGGCATGCAGCAGAAGATTCAGTTTATCGCGGCGGTCATTCACGACCCCGACCTGCTGATTCTCGATGAGCCCTTTTCCGGACTTGATCCAATTAATATGGAACTCCTGAAAGATATCGTACTGGAATTCAAAGCAGATGGTAAGACCATCATCTTTTCTACCCACCTGATGGAGCTGGCTGAGAGAATCTGTGACGATATCTGTCTGATCAATCGCTCCCAGAAAGTTTTGGAAGGAAGTCTTAGAGATGTAAAGCGCAGCTTCGGGCGCAACTGCATTGCGCTGCGCGCTGAGGGCGGAGATGGCGTTTTGGCCGACACAAGAATCGTTTCCAGTGTCAAAAGGCAGAGTGATGAAGTTGAGGCTTTGTTGGCGGAGGGTGTCGATCCGCAGGTTGTACTAAAACGATTGCTCGAATCGGGCGCGCGTATTACGAAATTTGAGCTGGTGGAGCCGACCTTACACGACATCTTTATCGAAAAGGTAAGTGGATGTGTATGAAAAAACTCCTGACCATCATCAAGCGCGAATACCTAACCAGGGTTAATAGCAAAGCCTTTATCCTTTCGACCATCCTGGGGCCCATCGTCATGGCGGCGTTCATGGTTGTGCCTGTGTTGATTGCCATGATGGAGACCGGCGAGGCCACCCGCCTGGCCATCGTGGACCAGACAGGGAGAATCTTCGATCGCGTGCGGGACTCCATTATTAACGAGGCCAGTGAGGGATCCGACCTATCATTACCCGGCGGCCTGCCAGTAGACATGAGCCAGAGCCCCGAGGAACGAGCGCGTCAGGCGGGCATGGCGATGAAGGGCGATTTCAAAATCGAGAAAGTTGAGCCAGCCGGACGCGCTCTCGAAGACGTGAAAGGCGAGCTGAATGAACGCGTGCGCAGGGAAGAATTGGATGGCTACATTGTGATTCCTCCAGATGTGTTGATTGGAAGGAAGGCTGAGTACTACGGACGCAACGTGGGCGATTTTATCAACTCCCTCCGAATTGAAGAGGGTCTAGGTCGTGCCGTGAATGAGCAGCGCCTGGCGGACACCGGAGTAGATCAGAACCTCCTGAGTGAAATGTCGAGGCGCGTGACCGTAAATACATTCAAGGTCACTGAGGAGACTGAAGAACGGGATTCCGGTGAGGCTTTCTTCCTGGTGCTAGGCGTCGGCTTATTGATTTTCATCATGATACTGATGTACGGCGGTACTGTTCTGTCGGCGGTTATGGAAGAGAAAGAGACTCGCATTGCTGAGATCCTGTTCTCTTCTGTGCGCCCGTTTCCTCTTATGCTTGGCAAACTCGTCGGGGTTTCACTGGTGGCGCTCACGCAGTTTGCCATCTGGGGACTTCTTCTTGGAGGATTCTCAGTTTACGGCGTTGCCATTCTGAAAGGGCAGGGCATGGGTCTGCAACTACCACCCTTTTCAGCCGTTAACGTCGTCTATTCCGTACTCTTCTTCCTACTTGGCTTCTTCATGTACGCCAGCGTTTATGCAGTTATCGGGTCGATCGTGAGGACTTATGACGAGAGCCAGGGCTTTCTGCTGGTGGCGATTGTGCCTTTAATACTTTCCTTTTACCTGGTGTTTCCGGTTGTGCGCAGTCCTGAATCAAGTGTCGCTTTCTGGGCGTCAATCTTCCCACTTTCATCTCCGGTGATAATGCCGGTACGCATCGTCTCCCAGACGTTGCCCTTCTGGCAGATCGGGCTATCACTAGTGATTGGTTTCGGCACGGTGATCCTGGCCACCTGGCTGGCCGCGCGCATTTATCGCATCGGGATGTTGATGTATGGCAAGCGCGCGACA
>JALZJF010000165.1 GCA_030859905.1 Acidobacteriota bacterium | reverse complement strand
GGGGCAAGCCCGTGGCATCCAAAGCTGCTTCGAGAGCTCTGTTAGAAGCAACCAACGCGAGACTCCACCGGACAAGCCGGTGGCATCTCTAAGAGTTTTCACACAATCTCGTTAGCGACCGGGTCGTTTCGGGAGCTGAATGACTGCAGCGACAACCAACGGGTAGTGTAGTTGAGTAGAACTTCTTATTTTGTAGGTCCCCAGGAACCCGGTCGCTACCGCTCCTCGGTTTTGACATTGACTAGCACCTACTTGGTTGTGTCTGCAAGTGCTAATTCGTAGTCGGACTTCTGCAGCGGCCGATCACTTTGCTACAATCAATTTCCCCTTTTCTAAAAAACTACAATTCCTTTTACCGGAGGCAAAGATGCGAAAGGCAGCACTCATCAGGCACTCAGTCACCTCTCTCCTCGTTTTATCTGGCGTTTTCCTATTACAGCCCGGCAACGCGTCGGCGCAACACATGGACCACCATTCGGTCTCGAGTTCGACGTCGGAGCCGGCGCTGGTCTTGGAAGCGCAGGATTGGGCCAAAGCGCGTTTGGCGAAGTCACCAAGGCATCAGGAGTGGGTCAAAGTTAAGAACGGCACTCGCGAAGTAAATAGTTTCATCGTCTATCCCGAAGTTAAAAAGAAGGCAACAGCAGTGGTGGTTATACATGAAATCAATGGCCTGACGGATTGGGTGCAGAGCCTTACGGACCAATTGGCCGAGGCCGGTTACATCGCTATCGCGCCCGACCTGCTTTCGGGTATGGGGCCCGGTGGCGGCGGCACGAGCGCGTTCACTGAACGCAACGCGGTGGGCCAGACGATACGCGATTTGCCGCCAGATCAGATCACCGCCGATTTGAACGCGGTGACCGGATACGTGTCGAAGCTCCCGGCGGCTAACGGAAAGGTTGCTGTGGGGGGATTCTGTTGGGGCGGCAGCCAGACTTTTCGTTACGCCACCGACAACCCGAAAGTAAAAGCTGGCTTTGTCTTCTACGGTTCAGGTCCCGAGAGCAAAGACGATCTCGCAAGAATCAAAGCGCCGGTATACGGTTTTTACGCCGGCAACGACGCGCGCATCAACGCGACTCTTCCGAAATCCATCGAGATGATGAAAGAGTTGAGGAAGAAGTATGAACCGGTAACCTACGAAGGCGCGGGCCACGGCTTCATGCGTGCCGGAGACGCTCCCGAACCCCCAGCTCCCCAACCCGAGGGCGACCAGGCTGCCGATCAAAAAGCGACCGAGGAATATCGAAAGGCTCTGACTGCCTACCAGGCCAACAAGAAAGCGCGCGACGAAGCGTGGGTACGATGGAAGGCGATTCTGGCGAAACTATGAAGCGGGCGACAGGACTCTAACCAGATTTTGATGCATTCGGTCAGACTAAGGGGAAAGGATGAATATCTACTTCTGCGGGGTCACGCTGATCACGAGTTTCTCTTTGTTGCGCACGACGCTGAATGAGTACCTTGCGACAGGATTTGTGAAAAGACTCACCGGCTCTGAAGTAGCCGAGATGCGCTTGCCGTCGATTGCTTCGATGAGATCGCCAGAGCGGAGTCCCGCCATGAATGCGGCAGTTGAGGGCTGAACGTAGACGACGAGTAGGCCTCCGCTAGCTCCAAAACGTGCTGCCACTTGCGGCTGCAGGGCTATCGTCTCGATGCCTTGAGCAATTAGTGACCGCGGCAATGATTTGAAGAAAGCCCTTGGCAATGCAATCGAAGCGCCCGGCGTGAGCAGGTTCGCGGGACCTTTAAATCTCCACTCAAATAGCGGATCAGGCGATTCACTCAACGTAATCTCGACACCTTCAGGGGCAGTTTTACCGGGCCGCGCGACGGTGAAATTAACTGATCGTCCAGGTCCTACCTCTTCCAATAACCACGAGAAATCATCAGCGCTGCGAACATCTTCCTGGTTAACACGCAGTATCACATCACCGGGACGAAGCGCCGCCCCTGCCGCTGGACTTCCAGGGGCCACCGAAGTCAGCATGATTCCCCGACGTGCTTCGGCCAAAGACAAAGCCCCTTCCCGCTCCCAACCCTTGGTCAGTAGTTGTTCGAGCTGAAGCGCGCCTACGGGATCGCCCCGGACGCCTAACCACGGTCGCGGCACACTCGCCTGGCGATCAAGGACTCGTTTGGCGGCAGTTCGAACCATCGCAGTTGGTACCACGCTCGCTTCGCTGTCTTCAACCGCATCTACAATCCCTACAGTTTCGCCGGCGTCGTTGACGGCAATACCTCCGATGTTCGCCGCCGAGAGCTTCGTCGATTTTACTTTGACCCGTGCTATGGTCCCTGAAGGCGATCGCGCGAGCCCAATCACTGTTCCCTTAGTCTCACCCATTCGCGCATAGATCGTGCCGCCGGTACGCGATTCGGGTTTAGCTACTGGCTCCGGACCAAAGAGACGCAGGCGCTGGCCAATGCCCACGCCGGCTTCTTTGGCATCAATAGCACGAGGAAAACTCTTTTCGCTGAGCTTGAGAATTGAGAGGCCGGTGACGCCATCCAGTCCTACGTATCGAGCGATCAGACGTTTGCCGTCTCGCGCGATAACGGTTAACTCTGATCGCTCAAAAAAGTTTGCAGCTCCAGCAGTCAGAGGCGCTCCCGGCGCAACCCTTGCTGCCCGCAGGGATGGACCGCTAACACCAGGAGGAGGGGCCATTGGCGACATCGGATCCCCTGGCGCGAAAGGACTGGGGGGCGGCCCCATCCCGGCCTCCGCGTCAGGTAACCACGCCGCGATTGTTTGACCGTCGTCAAGCGCTAAGCCCGCAATGACATTGGTGTGGACCTCGTCTGTGATTTTGAAAGTATCGTCGAGTCTAGCGATGGCGCGTAACTCTTCGCTGGAGCGAAGTAGTAAACGAAACATCTTGAGTCCATTTAATCGGTGCAGGATTGTTACTACCTGCGGGGCAGTCGGGCGGTTTTCTTCAACTACGGGTCCAGAGCGCGCGCCGGTAGGTGCCTGCCCTACTTTGGGGGCGGCCGGAGAAGGTGGCGACGGGGCGGAAGGAGAGGAAACCTGCGCCGCACCAGGAACCTGGCAGGATATAACCGCCATAGTCAGGAAAACCAACGTCCGCAATTTTCTGTTACTTCTTATCACCATTCTCAATTCACCAACGATTTCGTTTTCCCGTCGAAGCCCCGCTTAACAGTCGGGCTATTGCCCAGCCGCTCATTAACTACCACGCACCTCTCGGCAAGTTCTTGACCAAAGACAAACCGTCTCCCGCCAGCACCCTCTCCGAGCCAAAACTCAGTGCCGGCACCGAAATGGTGCGCGACACTCCGCCGGAATAATCAAGCGAGAGTCTCAGCGGCTGCGACGATGCCTCGATCGGGAAGATAGAAGAAGATTCCAAACTCGCCACCGCCTCCTCTTTTTTAACCACAGGGGCTGGCGTACTGCTGAATTCTCTGGTGGCGAGACGTTTGCCGTTTCTCAACGATGCGACCGCGCTCCTCACAGGAGTTCGCTTCTTTCGTTGTCGATCTCGCGGGACTGCTTCTCTGGCAACATACTTTGTAGTAGCCATCTCTCGATGCTCGGCGTTCAATCTCCGTCCCGACTCAGTTGACGACGGTTGTTCGTCTTCGGGACTGGGCAACCTGGCTTCAGGCGCCCCTGACTGCACGGCGACTACGTTAGCGGTCGGAGCATTCCAGGCTCTGAGCGCGAAGACTCCAACAATCATCAGAACCAGGGTCGCCAAAGCAAGGGAAGGAAAACCGAATGTGAAGTTGCCAGACAAGAACCCTGCGGTCGCGCCGGTTCTTCCATTGGCAAGTCGTGATCGAACACTTAATTCAAAATCGGAGGGCGCCGCCACCGTCTCCAGGCTGGCAACCAACTGCCGTAGTTTCCGGCGCTCATCGTAAAACACCTGACATTGCCCGCAGTTCTCCACGTGTTTCATCGCCGACGCAGTCAGGATCTCCCCATGGTCTGCTTCTTCTATTTCGCGACAAACAGTTTTGCAATTGGCTATTCTCATAACACTCCCATTTCAGAGATAAGATCTCATCTTTTCGCGCAAAAAATCGCGGGCCCGGCTAATGCGTGATTTCACGGTTCCCTCGGAGGTCTGCAAAATGCGGGAGATCTCTTCATAACTCCTGCCCTCCACGTCTCGCAAGATCAACGGCGCCCTATACTTCTCCGGCAAGGTGCTGATGGCTCGCTGCACTGCAATGCGTCTTTCCGTGGCGACCAGTTCGGTATCTTGCAGCGGCCGGGCGTCAACCGGGTCGAGCTCACAATTCTCGCTCCCATCGTGATGCTGGAAAAATCCGGTCAGCGAAACCAACCGCCGGCGCTTTCGTTTGCGCAACTCACTGATTGCCAGGTTTGTGGCAATCCGGTAGATGTAAGTTGAAAACGCATAACTGGTCTGGTAACGATCTAACGCCCGATAGAGTCTGACAAAGGTTTCCTGAGCAAGATCCACTGCGCCGTCGTAGTCATTCGTCATCCGGTAAATGTAGCTCGTAATTTGATTACGATAACGGCTCACCAACTCGGCAAAAGCATCTTCGTCGCCCGTTCGCGTTGCTTCCAGCAACGCATGATCAGAGGTCGGGTCAGCAATCACCTCCTGCGGCAAAGCTACAGGGAAACTTAGCTCGTCAAAGGAACTCAGTGTCTCCATCAGGGTGGGTAGGCTCTCACTTGTCAGAACCGCGAGCGGTAGCGACCGGGTTGTCTGTGTCAGAACCGCCAGCGGTAGCGACCGGGTTGTCTGTGTCAGAACCGCGAGCGGTAGCGACCGGGTCATACGGTCACTGTCGAAGACCAGGTCGCTACCGCTCCCCGTTCTGACAGGTCAGCTAGCGCTCGCAACAAAGATTATAACTTACGAGCGACCGCTCGCAGGGTATACACGCCAGAATTTGGCGAAGGTTCCGAAAGAAAACGATGCCTCTCAGGTAGATTCCGAAAGATCAGCCCGGATTTCGCGAATAAACACAGGTAAGAGTAAATCGTCTGGAGGGTTCAAGGGAACCGGTCCGATAGCAATCAGAGACTCCTTGCAGATCCGTCCTATCTGCGGCAATTCGCTTGATTTCAGGCTTGCGGATTCTTAAAGAGCGCGTCATCAACTTTGACGCCAAAGGTGACTGTGAGAATTCGTGTCTCCTGCGTTTGCCTACCATCTTCCATCAGAATTGTGCGGTAAGGCACGAGGGTGCTTTGAGCGTAGCGGTAATCGGAAAACCTTTTCGAGTATTTTAGCGGTGCGGCGCCGGACGGAGCTTCTTCATATTCGAGCCATAAAACGTGGAATGTCCTGGCGCTGATGTAGTAACGAGTGGTCCGTTTATCTTTGTCGGTAAGATCCAGGATGTAGAGGTCGAGGCCCTTCTGTTTGTCCTTACCCACCATGTTAATCGTGGCTCCGTTCTCTTTGTAGCGGAGCATGCTCTCAACGCTGTGGCGATGCTGAGATAGAAAATCATCCGCCGTTTCTTGCCGGGGCTTAAAAAAGGCGCCATTGATGACACCCCACAGACGTCCTTCACCGAAGATGAGGGAGTACTCCATCGTGGGCATTTTCTGATCAAGCCTGATCTTATCCTTGTCCGCGCTCTCCCCTGTAACGAAGCGGCGTTCATAGGTGGCTTCTTCGGTCTTTCCATCGGTCATGAACCGGGTGATACGACCGCGTTCCACGCCATTGCGGCGTATTTGCGCGAGCACCGGACGCGAGCCATAGACCAGCACCGTTAACTCGGCAACCTGTTCCGCGGTCAGGGTCTTCTGATTCCGGTCGATTTTCTCGTTCTTTTCGCTCTTCCGAGTGTTCTGGTTGCCGGCTGCGGCATTACTCTGGTTGTTCTGATTGTTCTGGGTGGCAACTGTCGGATCCACGGTCAATGTTGACCAGATGCCCGCAAGTAAGAGCGCGGCAAAAATCGGTGGGGCTAAAAATGATCGAAGCAAGAATTTCGTTCTCCTTCTGAGAGTCTGATTGTTAAGTCAGGGCTGGCGAAACGGGAGAAGTGCCGACCATGAGCGAGCGGATTCTACCACACGCACCGCCAAACGCGTTCGAAGTCCAGAGACCGGTCCTGCCGTAACCTAAAGCCTGAGGTCTAAACTGTTTGCTCACCTATTGATGCTTATTTTCCGGTGGTCAGATGCCTCGGGGGCCTCATTCATTTGACAACCCTGGGGGTGAGGCGTATTTTGCCTAGTTTTCACAGCATGAACCTACCTAACGGTGCGACTGGTGGTTTGCGCGTATCGCTCTTTGCGCCCTGACGGCGCATTCGCCTCAATTTGAAAAGGACACTAAAAATTATGAACCGAGTAGGCATTTTAGTTGGCCGGGAAAAGACTTTTCCCGCTGCTCTGATTAGCGCCATCAACGAGCGAGGAAAGGGAGAAACGATTGCCGAGTTCATGAAGTTGGGCGGCATTCGTCACGATGCGCCTCCCCAATATGATCTGGTGGTCGACCGCATCTCCCACGAAGTCCCATTTTATCGGGCCACGCTGAAGCGCCTGGCTCTGGATGGCGCCGTCATCATAAATAACCCGTTCTGGTGGTCAGCAGACGACAAGTTCTTCAACTTCTCCCTGGCGCATAAGATTGGCGTAGCGGTTCCCAAGACGGTGCTGCTACCCCAGAAAGATTACATCCCGGGGATCGTCACCGAGAGCCTGCGCAATCTGGAGTTTCCTCTCGACTGGCAGGGCATAGTTGATTACGTCGGTCTACCGGCTATCCTGAAACCCTTTGACGGCGGCGGTTGGAAAAACGTTTCACGAGTCAATTCCCTCGAGGAGTTGTGGGCAGAGTATGACGCGACCGGCACGCTCTGCATGACGCTGCAGGAGTTTATTAACTTCGACCAGTTCGTGCGCTGCTACTGCGTAGGACAGCAGGAAGTGATGATCATGGCCTACGATCCACGGAAGCCATATCTATCCGGTGAGCAGTATATTCATGACCCCGACTATCTCGCTCCCCAGCTTGCCGAGCGCGTGACGAAGGACGTTCGCACTCTTTGCACTGCGCTTGGGTATGACCTCAACACTGTCGAGTTTGCGATCAAGGACAATATTCCTTACGCCATCGATTTCATGAACCCGGCGCCGGATGCCGAATTGGCATCGGTTGGCGAGTTCTACCACAACTGGATCGTCTCTGCGATGACTAACTTTATTTTCCAGAAGCTAGCTGAACTACGCGCGCATCCGCGCTACCGTTGGGACGCATTGCTCAATGAGGAACCGACGCGAACGTCTGCGGTACAGGACCGGACGATAGCACCTAACCCGGATATCGCGACTATGCCAACCGAAGCCGCTGTTTCACCTAGTAAACAGAAAGCGAGTGCTGCGTCGGCTACCTTTGAAACCAAGGCTCCAGTTGAGGGCGGCTTCAAATCGCAAACTGATGAGGCTGCGCCACGCGGCGCGCGCAGGGCAAAATCAGAAACATCAGGTAAGGCGCCCTCCCGGAAGAGCGAGAAGAATCCAGCTACGCCTCGTTCGAAAACGATGACTTAGCGCGGCGGTTTTTCAAGTTTTGTTAATCGATCGGGCGTGGCTGGCGTCGCGCGGAAAGCAACCTGCCGGCAAGAAGACTGGCTAGCCATGCTACCAGGGAGGAGGAAGCGACCGCCCAAGCCACACCTGCCATCGCTTGATCGGCATAAGTCCCGATTAGGGCAACCAGTACACTCGCGTTTGTGAGCCGGGAGGCAAGGCGTCGAACGCGTGTCAACGTCTGCAACCAATTGATCCGGCTTAGCTCAGCGGAAAGATAATCGTCATCGTCATTGAGACGAACGTAATAATCCGCTTCGCGGCGGGCATAACGGACCAGCGCCTTTTCGGAAGTCTCGTAGGCCGCGTCACGATACTGATGGATCACATGCGCCAGCTTGCCATTTCGCAGCGCTACATCGGCCAGGCCGAGCCGCGCTCGAAACGTGCGCGGTTCGAGTTCAATGGCTCGCTGGAAGCTGCGCTCAGCTCGCGCTGCTTCGTTGCATTCCAAAAAACCCTCACCAATCAGTGACAGCAGGGCTGCATCCTCGTCAGCTCTCATGGCTGAAAGCCGGAGAGCGGCGCGGGAGCGCGACAGCAAACGCGCATCTCCCCGAGCGCTTGCCTGCGAACGGAGCAGACGAGCAAAGTCGTAAATCAGCCAGCCGTCCCGCGGCAGAACATTCAGGGCCCTGCGGAAAGCTTCACCGGCTTCTCTCAGGCGACCCGCAATCCGTAGTTTGTTTCCGAGTTGCCTTAGCAGGATCGCTCGCTCAACATCCCCAGGAAAAACTTCGCGAGCGTCGCTTTGTTCTTCGGCACGCACTCTTTTTCCGCCAAGCTTGAACTCCGCTGTTGCATTGTCCAGCACGTCAGATGATGCAAGTTTGAGCCAGCCCAGCTCCCGGTTTAGGGATTTTGGGTCGCAGAGATAGTCTCGCAGCTCACGGGTTCTCAAATCGATCTTGTCGTCATGAATAAGAGGGAAGAGTCGCTGTACCATCTCGCGGTAACGCCGGCCACCAGAAGCGAAAACGAAACCGATCCCTCTCCCAATTATCTGACTGCGATAGCGATAGCGCACTCTACCGCCGCGCCGGAGTGTGCGAACCGCGTTCGTATCAACCCGCTCAACTTCCGTCACGCTCAACTGCTGTTCTCGCCCTGAGATGAGTTGAAATATGAGCGGCACTACCCCACGACGGACCAGAGACTGGCCGTCAAACACGATCTTGTCAGTCACTGCCAGCGCGGGCAGGAGCGTCCACGCCACGATGATCGCCAGTAGCGCCCACCCATCCTGCTCAGAGCGCAACAGCAGACCGGCGGAAAACGTCAGCACGCTCGAAACGACAAAATAAGCCCCGGGAGAAGCACGAACGCTCGCTATACACACTCTCTTACCGGGTCGAGACCGTTCCCTGGCAGCATCGGCGAGCGACTTTAAGGCCTCGATTTGCTTCGTGTCATTCATCTACTTTGCGATCTTAGCTTGGGACGTATCTGGAGTCGGGCAATCAACCGGCACATCAAGGGAAAAGCTTCCACGCCCGCTTCCTGGTTGAGTGTACCGCAGGTCTGCTAATTGCACGAGCGTTTGGCTTATGCAGTCGGCTCCCACTACGCGAGCCACTGGAAATCGCGCAAAGTTTAAAAAGATTCTCGCCCTTTTATCCTGCAAGGCTTGTTCGACAGCAGGTGAATCGGCAGTGTCTGCTCGATCGAGTCGAACGAGGTGTGACAGAGCATCGTGATTACCTGTTAATGACAGCTCAAACCGGTAAGCCGCGCCCTCAGTTTCCACGACACAGTACCATACAAGCGGATTGGCGAGAGTTGCCATCGCGGCAATGTCGGTAATGCTCTCCCCGTATTGGCTTACAATGGCTTTCCCCTTGATCGTTGCCTTATTGACCGCAAACCAATGAAGAGAAGCCATGCTGCCCCAATAAACTGCAACCACCACCAAAGCAGCGACGGCGATCCGGGATCCCCATCTTTGTGCGGCGCCCAACTTAAATAAGACTACGAGACCAATTAGAACGATAATCCAAATGATTCTAAGCACCATGGGATGGTCCAGGCCACGCTGGATCGGAACTGTTAGCACCAGATAGCTGAGTAGCAGCGCCATCAAAACCCAGAAACTCAACTGTAATTTCGATTTCGAGGTCACTAAGAAGCAGGCGCCTCCCAAAATCATCCAGAGAAAAGGGTCGATAATAAAAATGAAGTCGCCGTAGAACCATTGCGAACTCCACGGCAAAAAAGGACGGATTCCATAGTTGTTGGTCCAGTCCATGAAGGGGTGCGTAGCGATAACAAGGAGCGACGCGATCATCAAGCCCTTCAACCTGACCGCGGGTTGACGCGCACGAATCCTGGAGATCAGGCGATCCGCGAAATAGAAGATCAGTGGAAGAGTTAGTCCGAGGACAATGGCGCCAAGGAGTGAATGAGTGATACCGCGATGGTGGTGGAGGTAGTTCCAGCGGCCACCAATCAAGGTCACGATGTCAGAATCTGGAACATTCGCTGCAAGAACGCAAAGAACTGTCGCCCCGGGTGACATCTTTTCCAACCCTGCTTTTGAGGCAACCACTCCGACCAGCGAATGGGTAAGGTTATCCATTAGACCGTTTTAGATTTTTGATTTTTGATTGCGGATTTTGCGATTGGAGCGAGCCACTGACTTGAAATTTCTAATCGCAATCGAAAATCTCAAATCTCTAGAAGGTCAGTCCGGCTGCCGGAGACTCCGCTGGAAGCTGGGCGAAACGATCGGGGTCCAGCTTTTGCAATTTCTGACTAGCTTCCCGGGCGGCCCCCGATAACGGGAGGGTTGCTCCCTCGGTGTCTTTTGATTTGCGTGCGTCGTCGACTATACGGAAGAGGATATCTGCAGCCTCTTTTTTCTTGCCCTGCTTCTGATAAACCATTGCCAAGCGAAGGTTACCCGTTTCCGGGGTGATGATCCCACTGTTCTGTGACAGGATTTGACTGTAAAGCTGGGCCGCTTCGTCATATTTGCCGTCGGCTTCCTTTGCCTGAGCGAGCGCAAACCTGGCTAGCGTGGCGATATCGCTGGACTTGCTCTTGCCAAGTTCTGCCAGCTCGCTGATTCCCTTTTCTCGATCTACATACAGAAGACTCGTAGCTATGAAATAACGTGCTTTGGTTTGGTAGGGGTCTCCGTATTTGGCTACCACCTTCTGAAACTCTTCAATCGCTTTCTGAGCGCGCTCTTGTTCGTTTGCATAGCTGCTAGCCGGATCTAAAGGCGACGTCGAAGAGACCGGGGTGCTCGCGATCGCAATTCCCCGTCCCAGTGCCCGGTGGGCCTCGTCAGCCTTTCGCCGGCTCCAGGTGACCCATACTCCCACGAGGATAGCGATCAAAAGAACGGCGGCGATTCCATACAGAATCGCTTTCCCCCGGCCCTCGAGAAGATCGCCCAAACGGTCGAAAACGCCGATAGCCGTGTCGCGAAATCGGTCATGCTGCAGTTCGCGCGCGCGCTTCTTTTTGTATCCAGCCACTTGTTTCTTCTCGCAAGTCTTTATGGTTAACTGCGTTCTCTGAGTGTATGATAAGCGAAATAAGCACTCTAACGGGCGTCACGAAATCTTGTCAAGCGAGCTTATCATGCGGGTAGTGGGTCAGTTTAGAGTTCATCAAACTTTAGTTTGTGGCGGTGAAACGGCAACCTGAATTTTGATGAACTCTGAACTTCCGGAATCAACTGACCCAGTACCTCTCATGCGAAACTGAAGCATTGCGACGTGGGCAATCGCATCAAAGGACGGGAATGAGAACTCCTCGGGAACAAACTGAGTGCAACGGATGTCTAAGAGTACGCCTGGCCGGGAATGGGGTTAAGTTGGTCAGCTACTCCAATTCCCGCTCCAGGGGGTAAACCGTGAGCTACTCAGAGCCAATAGCCCTCGGCGGGCAGATGGATCTGGAGCAGGTTGCGACCGCAACCTCGGTGGAGCCTCGCGCGCCGACTGAGAAACAGTTCATTGAAAGATTAAAGAGGGGCGATGCCGCCGCATTTGAGGTCTTGGTAGCAGAGCGTTCGGGGGAAATCTACGGATTGCTTTATCGGTTGACTGAAAATAGTGAGGAGGCGCGCGACCTGACCCAGGAGACTTTCCTCCGCGCGTTTCAGAGCATAGAACACTTTCGTGGCGATGCGGACTTAAGAACCTGGATATATCGCATCGCTATCAATCAGGCGAGAAACCGCTGGCGATGGTGGCGCAGACGACGACGCGACTCTACAGTTTCACTTGACTCCAACGACGAACGGGGTAACAAACCGCTAACTGACACGCTACTGGCCGATAGCGGAAATACTCCGGAGCAGGAAACGCTGGCGCACGAGCGCGAGCGAGTTCTAAGGGCGACCCTGCTAACTCTCGGGCTTGCTTATCGCGAGGCAGTCATTTTGAGGGATATTGAAGGGTTGAGCTATGAAGAAGTGGCCGCAACATTGCGGATTAGCGTTGGTACAGTGAAGTCGCGGCTGGCACGCGGTCGCTCCGAGCTGCGACGAAAATTGGAAGAATCTTTGTAATTTTAGATTTTAGATTTTAGATTTTTGATTGCCGATTGAAGAATGAGCTTTGTAATTGCCGATTGCCAATTGCCGATTTCCAATTGAAAAAACTTTTGCATTTGCGACAAGGTCCTCAATCGGCAATCGGCAATTGAAAATCGGAAATGGCATGGATGGCTGACCCGCCCCGGCTCACAACAACTCGGTGCCAAATGGGTCGAAGTGAGAGACGGCGGGTAGAAGACGTCAGCTAATTGAGGACAAGAGCTAATTTGAAAACGTGGCCGGCAACACGCGTTGAAAAGTGTCGCTCGAATCATCAGTTAGCTTGTCAGGTACTTTGTCGCAATTGCTTCTTTATGGAAGCAGCCGGGGCCGGTCAGCCATCCAGCAGGGATTGCCGATTTCCAATTTCCAATTGCCAATTGAAGGAAATAGTTTGTTGATTCTCGCTCTTTCAATTGGCAATTGGAAATCGGCAATTGGAAATATTTTATGTCGTGCGAAGAAACAAAACAGTCGCTTTCATTATACGTTGACGACGCTTTAATGCTGCCGGCCCGGGTCGCCGTTGACGAGCATTTGGACAAGTGTCCTGTTTGCCGCGACGAACTCATCGAACTACGGGCGCTGACTCGCGGTTTGAGCATGCTGTCCAGGCCTCAGCCCCCCGTCCACTTGGCGGCGTCCATCACTGATGCCTTGATGATCGAGGCCGAAGCTCGCCGGCAAAGCCCGAAGTCTTCTCTTGGTGATCGTCTCGCCCGCTTCCTCGAACCTCGTCTGATGCCCTACAGCGTTGGCTCAGTCGCTTCAGTCATTCTTTTCGTCGCTATGTTTGCGGCGTTGATACCCCACTTTGAGGCGCTTCACGAGGCTGCTTTACAAGGTTCCGCAGTCTATGTGGTTCCCCTGAGCGCCAGTTACGATCTGAACACGCCGGTGAGATCCGAGGATTATGCTGCCAGCCGTGCTCCTTTCGCCGAGCAGTCCCCCAGTCTGAATCCTAAGGGCGCACTCGCCACGCTCACTCGTTCTTATGCACACCCGCACCACGGTCGCCATCAGGATGCGGATGACATGCTCGTCATAGCGGATGTCTTTAGTAATGGAGCCGCCTCGCTGGTTGACGTCGTTCACGCTCCTCGCGATCGACAGATGCTCAACGATTTTCAGACAGCCCTGCGTCGAGATGCAGCATTCGTCCCAGCCGCAATGGATCGCCGGCCTGACACTATGCGAGTGGTGTTCGCAGTCCAGAAGGTTGATGTGCGCGAACGAAACTTCTGATTCGCCAAGAACGATCCACGAAATACCACGAAAGATCACTAACAACATTTTCGTGTTCGTTCGTGTGGTTTCGTGGATCGTTTGTTTCACCAAACCAACTCTCAAATTAGACACTACCCTCCGACAGACTCGCTCTGACAGACTCGCTTGACGCACCGAACTTCGCATGTTAGTTTGCGGATTCATTCATTCTTAGTAATTCTGTGAGTGTCGGGTTCGCTATCGGAATCCGGGAGATACGCTTGACTGCACCTGCGCTGGAGCTAGAAAAGACCCCGCTCAATGCCGTGCATCGCCGCCTGGGTGGCCGCATGGTTGATTTCGGCGGCTGGGACATGCCTGTCCAATATCCTGCCGGTACCATTGAAGAGCACTTGCGCACCCGCAGACACGCAGGCCTTTTTGACGTCTCGCATATGGGTGAGATTGACGTACGTGGCCCCGGCTCAATTGCGTTCATTAACTCCATCACCTCAAATGACGCTTCGAAGCTCATAGATGGCCAGGCCCAATACTCCGCCTTGACAACCCCACGGGGCACGGTGATAGACGATCTCCTGGTCTACCGGTTTGCGGCCGACCACTTAATGCTGGTGGTCAATGCCGGCACAACTATCAAGGACTGGGATTGGATCGCGTCGCAGTCTCGCGACCAATCAGTCCAACTCAAGAATGTCAGCTCCGAGTATTGCCAACTGGCATTGCAAGGACCAGACGCCTTAGAAATTCTTCAGAAGTTGACCGATCTGCCCCTCGAAGACATCAATTATTACCATTTCGACCAGGGGAAGGTTGATGGCGTACCGGCGATCGTCTCCCGCACGGGATACACGGGAGAAGATGGCTTCGAAGTTTATGCCGCTGCCGACAAGGCGGAGCAACTCTGGTCCAAAATTCTCGACGCCGGAAACATCGGCTCACCCGAAGGCGTGCTGGCCTGTGGTTTGGCCGCGCGTAATACGTTGCGGCTCGAGGCTGCCATGGCTCTCTATGGCCACGAGATCGACGAGACGACCACGCTGCTAGAAGCAAACCTCGGCTGGATTTGCAAATTTAACAAGGGCGAGTTTGTTGGTCGTGAGGCGTTGGCAAAACAGAAGGAAGAGGGCGTTAAGCGCCAGTTGGTAGGTTTCGAGATCACGGAGCGCGGCATCGCGCGCGACGGACAGGACGTGGTTGTTGACGGGACGAAAGTGGGTCGCGTTACTTCGGGAAGTCCTGCGCCCCTCCTGAAAAAAAATATTGGCCTGGCTTACGTTCCGGTGGACCTTGCCGGCGTGGGTCAGCAGATTCACATCGACGTGCGCGGGCGGTTGGTGGCGGCGCAGATTGTCAAGACTCCTTTCTATAAACGCGAACGCTCGAGTTGAAGGGTCGTATGAACTTTGACCTTGGAGCTTTGAGCTTTGTTTGTGCTTACTTTGAAAGGTTAAGACCACGCGGACCAAAAGAACAAAGTACAAAGATCTAAGATCAAAGTTCATTTTCGAATTGGCAATCTAAAATCTCTTGGAGGAACTATGGCAAATGTTCCAGAAGATTTACATTACAGTAAAGATCACGAGTGGGTACGCGTAGAAGGCGACGTCGCCGTGGTTGGCATCACCGACTATGCGCAAAACTCACTTGGGGATGTCGTCTACATAGAACTACCAAAGGTGGGCGAACAATTTGCCGCTAACGAGTCTTTCGGATCAGTTGAATCTGTTAAAGCCGTTTCAGAAGTGTTCTCGCCTGTTTCGGGCATAGTGGCCGAGGTCAATGAGGCCCTTAACGATGAACCGGAAAAAGTTAATGGAGATTCCTACGGTGAAGGCTGGATGATTAAGGTTCGCATGTCGAGTCCCGGCGAGGTTGATAGCCTTTTGACGGCTGCGGAATACGAAGACTTCACGAAAGCTGAGACAGAGTAAACTTGCGCTATATTCCTAATTCGCCCGCTGAACGAGCGGCGATGCTTCACCAAATCGGCTTGCAATCGGCTGACGACCTATTCGCTTCTATCCCAGAAGAATTACGCTTAACTCGCGCTCTCGATACACCAGCGGCCCTTTCAGAGATTGAGCTGCTGGCAGGATTTGAGAGAATGGCTGCGCTTAATGCCTCATCACAGAGGACAAGCTTTCTGGGCGGCGGCGCTTACTCTCACTACATCCCCACAATAGTCGACCACATCATATCTCGTTCAGAGTTTTTTACGGCTTACACCCCTTATCAACCCGAGATATCGCAGGGCACGCTTCAGGTAATCTTTGAATTCCAAACACTCGTGTGCCAGTTAACCGGTATGGATGTGGCAAACGCTTCGATGTATGACGGGTCAACCGCGCTGGCCGAAGCGGTCTTAATGGCTGAGCGAGTAACGAAGCGGTCGAAAGTCATCGCCTGCGGAGCCATACACCCTGAATATCTCGAAGTCGTAAATACCTATGTGCAACATGCCGGTATCGAACTCCAGCACGCGGCTTTCGAGCCCTCGTCAGGCCAGGTGCCGGCAAGCATCGCTCATCTCGACGACAAGACTGCGGCCATAGTTGTGCAGTCGCCAAATTTCTTCGGCTGCCTCGAAGATGTCGCCCGTCTGGCGGAACAGGCCCACGCCGCCGGCGCATTGCTGATCGTTGCTATCACCGAAGCGATGTCGCTCGGTTTGCTAAAGTCGCCGGGCGCCTCCGGAGCAGACATAGTAATTGCTGAAGGACAGTCATTTGGGGTGCCCCTCTCATTCGGTGGCCCTTACGTTGGTCTGTTCGCGACGCGAGACAAGTACGCGCGCCAGATTCCGGGCCGGCTGGTAGGCGAGGCCTACGACAAGCAGGGCCGGCGTGGTTTCGTATTGACTCTGGCAACGCGCGAGCAGCATATCCGTCGCGAAAAAGCCACCTCCAACATTTGCACAAACGAGGGCCTGATCGCGCTTGCAGCCACGGTTTATATGGAGACGATGGGTCGTCGCGGACTAAGGGACGTCGCAGTTCAGTGTGCGCAAAAAACTTCCTACACCTCGCGGAGGATTGCTGAGATCGAAGGCTTCTCGCTTCCCTTCTCTGCCCCGCGTTTCAATGAGTTTGTAGTACGCGCTCCGGGTAATGCTGCCGCGTTACTTTCGCGCCTGGCAACGGAGCGCGGGATTAACGGCGGCCTGGCTCTATCGCGCTACTTCTCTGACCGACCCAATGATTTTCTCGTCTGCGTCACCGAGATCAATTCACGAACTGAGATCGATGCGCTGTTAGATGGGCTGGCAACAATCATAGATTCATAGCTCAGAAGACACGTCGGGATTTTAGCGGCAACCAGAAAAGAATAGACGGCCTTACAAGTTATCCCTGAACTTAGCTCCGTAGGAGCCGGATGTTTATAGCACGGCAACCAATTCAATGACCCAGTTCCATAGGAACGAGATGTTCCTGCAGTGCGTGAGTCGAACAATCACATAGGGCTCCTACAGAGCCGGCGGAATATTTTAGAGCCTACTAGCTATAAATATTGCGTCCCTACGGGACTGAGTGTGTGGTCGCAAATCTTGAAAAAATTCAATCTTCTTACGCGAGCACAAAGCGGAATTTAAACAATTGAGCGTCCGTGCTCTCCGTTTGCTAGTGAGTTATGTCTGAGATGGATTCAACGAATATCACAAAAGTAACTTCGCATATCAGTCACAACGAAGCCCTGATCTTCGAACGTTCGCAGACGGGGCGCATTGGTTATCGGCTGCCTCCGCTGGACGTGGATGAAACGGCAATCGACGAAATCGTACCGAAGAAGTTTCAGCGTGATGATGACCTGGAGGGGTTGCCGGAGGTAAGCGAAGTTGACGTAATTCGTCATTTCACTCGCATGTCTTCCTGGAACTATTCGATTGACCTCGGGATGTATCCGCTCGGTTCGTGTACCATGAAATACAATTCGCGCCTTAATGAAAAGGTGGCGCGTATTCCCGGTTTCGCGGATCTGCATCCTCTGGCGGACGAAAAGGAAGCGCAGGGAGCGCTTCAAGTCATCTACGAACTCCAGCATCATCTGGCTGAAATTACCGGACTTCCCGCCGTCTCGCTGCAACCTGCAGCCGGCGCCCACGGCGAAATGACAGGCGTGATGATTATTCGTGCTTACATCGATGCCCGTGACGGCGAAGGCGCGTCAGCCAACCGGCGCACCATGCTGATTCCGGATTCGGCTCATGGAACCAATCCGGCCTCGGCCCACCTTTCCGGCTTTTCCGTGAAGACGATTCGATCGACCGCGGAGGGTCTAACCGACCTGGCACACTTGCGCGAGCTCTGCTCCCGCGGAGATGTCGCCGGTCTCATGCTCACGAACCCCAACACGCTCGGGCTCTTTGAAAGGAACATCCAGGAGATTTGCAGAATCGTTCACGACGCCGGTGGACTTGTTTACATGGATGGCGCAAACATGAATGCCCTGGTGGGAATTGCTCGACCTGGCGACATGGGGGTCGACGTGATCCACCTCAACCTGCACAAGACCTTTTCGACTCCGCACGGTGGTGGCGGTCCAGGATGTGGGCCGTGTTGTTGCACCGCGGAGTTGGAGCCCTTCTTGCCGATCCCTCGCATCGTGGTCAGTACCCGGAGCGACGGGGTTTCCAGTGGCCCCACCGATTCGTCCGGTAAGTCAACAGTCTTCCGGCTAGACTTCAATTACCCGAACTCAATCGGTCGAGTCAAAGCATTCTTCGGCAATTACGGAATGATGCTGCGGGCACTGGCCTATATTCAGACCCACGGGCACGACGGACTACGAGAAGCAACCGAGGCTGCCGTTCTAAACTCCCGCTATATAGCGCATGAACTGGCGAGCGATTACGAGAAGCCCTTCAATGCGCCATCGATGCACGAAGTCGTCTTTACCGACAAACGTCAGTCGCGAAAAGGAGTGCACACGCTGGACATCGCCAAGCGTCTGATCGATTACGGCTTCCATCCGATGACGATCTACTTCCCGTTAATTGTTCAGGGGGCGATGTTGATCGAGCCTACTGAGTCAGTAGGCCATCAGGAGTTGGATCAGTTTGTGGCGGCGATGCGGGCCATCGCTCGTGAGGCCGTTGACGATCCGGAACTCGTCTTGAATGCTCCACACTCCACCAGGATCGGAAGACTCGATGAGGCTGCGGCGGCCCGCAAGCCAGTGCTGCGTTGGAAACCCAAACAAGCTGCCACTGCCAGTTAGTCGCAGGCGGAAATCGCCACATACTCGCTTAATATAAGGCGGGCTCTCCGCCCGTTTAGGGCCAAAAGGATATCGCGTTCGACATCTAAGGAATTCATCAAACTTTCAGAATTTGTCGTCAACAGAAAGAGTTCAACGAAGTCGTCTACGCTTCCCACTTTGGTGAGCGATCACCCTGCAGCGATTCCGCTTTCCCTGCCGACGGGAGCTTTAGCAAAGCCAGTCTCTCAACTACGCGGCCATTAAGGAGATGTTCTTCCACGATCTCCGGAACATCCTCTTTGCCAACCTGCGCATACCAAATGCCATCGGGATAAACCATCACCGCAGGCCCGATCACACAAAAGCCCACTGAAGCGCACTCAGTAACGATGACTGAGCCTCTGGGGTTTTTCCCCTTCTTCTCTTTGCCGAAGAGTATCCCGCGCGCCAGGAGTTCTCTCTCGAAAGCAGCCTTCACATCCGCGCTATCCACGGCCGCACAGGATTTCCCCGTGCATACGAAAACGTGATGCCGAAGCGGCGCCGTCGCCACCGGCGCCAGGGCCTCCAGCTTTGCGCGGTCGGTGATTAAGGGGTTCTCTGCCATAGAATCCGGACGGTACTTCGGTCGACGAAGCCGTATGCTAGCACGTAGCACCCTGAAAGCGACGAACCTCCTGTCGAGCCAACCCCTGACACATCCACTACTAATTCTTCGCCATTTTGCTAAGGCGCAGATACGATGTAGAATGAACTCCTGAGGGCGACCGCTCTGGAAGACCACGAGCTCAGAGTTGAGCGGTCTGACGCGGGCGCCCGAATTAATGTAAGCAATAGATTTTATTCCTCAATTGTTATGGCAACCGGCCTCGTTATCCACATTTCCTCAGGTGATGACAAGCACACCAAAGTGCTAACCGACGAGCGCATTCGGATTGGCAGTTGCGATGACTGCGATTTGCGTCTCCGCATATCCGATTTGCCGAAGAGACCTGACGGCGACGGTCTGGTATTGGAACTAGCTCGATCAAATGGCTCTTACCGGGTTGCCGCCTTCGATAGTTCGCTGGAACTCATTCACAACGGACAGCGCCTGCAAACCGACGCCGAGATTCGCGATGGGGATGAAGTTCAGATTCGACCGTCAACGTTGGCGCTTCAGTTTTTTCCAATCCGTTCATTGCCCGCAGTCGTCTCCTCGGATTCCCGAGAAAGTCACGTCGCGCCATTCATAGAAGCGGCCGCCATCGAGTCCGCGGCCACTGCCAGACGGGATGATGCGAAAGTTTTCCTGCGTGAGTTCACGCACGAACTAGTCCGCGAAATAAAGACCAGCACAAAACTGGTTACACTGGCCATTGCCTTAACACTGGTGGGCGGCGTCCTTTACATCGGATTCTCGATGTTTAAGGAAATGCAGCGCAGTCGCAGATTGATCGATGACCAACGTGCCCAGCTCACCTCGATGAGGGACCAGGTTTCGAAAACCAATCAACAGCTTTCGGATATAGATCGCTCAAACAAGGATATACTGTTCACCCTCTCACTGGCGGTAAAGTTACGCAGCCAGTATGGCAATGGCGTTTGCCTGATTTACGGTGCTTACTATTTTGTTGAAGCTGGAACGGGTCGGCCACTTCGTTATCCTGAGGGACAAATGGGTGAAGGGGGCGACGCCGCGCAGAGTGGCGGTGAACAACAGGTTCTAACGCCAGAGGGGAGAGGTGCAATCGCCGAATACGAATTTGTAGGCAGCGGCTTTTATGTGGGCAACGGCTACGTCATGACCAATCGGCACATCGCCCAGCCGTGGCTGGCCGACGATCGGGCGCAGAGTTTGAGTAGCAGTGTCCGGGGTCAGCCGCGCTTGAAGAAGTTGTTAGCCTACTTTCCTGAGACTCCGCAAGCCATGCTGCTCAAGTTCAAACGCGCGGCGCCGCGGGATGATCTGGCCGTATGTACGATCGACGCTGGAGAGATCCCCAACGGAATTTCCGTGTTGCCCCTCGAATCCGATCCAGACGCGGTGGCAGTTGGCAAGAGCGTAGTGATGATGGGCTATACATCGGGTCCCGATCGTATTCTGGCGCTGCTCGACGAAAGCGAGTCGCGAGGCATTCAACAGCGCTATGGCTCGCTCGAATCACTACTCGGTTATCTCGCTCAATCCCAGCGCATTCAGCCGCAAACGACGCAGGGCAGTATTACTGCCCTTGATGTTCGCCGCATCGCTTACGATGCGCGCACCGCCGAAGGAGGATCCGGAGCGCCACTCTTTGGGCCTTCGGGACGCGTAATCGGCGTAAATTTTGCAGTCTTCACCGAAAACCAGGCATCAAACTTCGCAGTTCCCATTCGTTATGGGCTGGCGCTTCTCGAGCGCGCCGGATGGACCGCTCCTGTTGAGAACGATGGCAAAGAGACCGATGCTGCTGTCTCCCAGCAGAATGCTCACGCCGCTCGAGTACCAAAATAGCTGCGCATGGAACTATTGGCGCGATTCAAGGTCGGCGGCACAAAGGTTGCTCAACAATACCGAACCATCGGCTGCAATTAAGGCGTCGCAAGGTTTAGAGCTGCCCCGCGCAGTAAAAACTGCATCATCGGAAGGATATTCTAACGGGTTGAAAATCATTAGAGATGAAAAAACGATAAGGCTTCGTCCTCTAAGAGGTCTCGGAATGATTAGCCATCTCGGCTATATCTTTCTGTCCCTCCTTTTTCTGTTTTCACCGTTAGCGCAAATTGCCTCTCAGGCCCAAACCTTAAGGGGCCAGGGTGAGATCGCTCCAGATCCCAGTGCTACAACAAACCTATTTCGACTTGAAACAGTGCCTGTTGCAGGTGGCGCCGAATTGATCACGATCCATGCCCGGATGGCAGGGCTCCGAAGCGAAGCAGATCAAAAATGGGTTCCTCTGGTAAGCGTCTTGCGCGATACGCTCGGGGATCTGGATCCTGAGAATGATCGCCTCCGTTATCTTTGGCCTTTAACTTACACACGACCCACGATCAAACAGCGAGTTGCCAGCGCCATCCCTTTTCTCTATACGAGGGTCGGAAACAAAAAGAGGGCCTCCAGGAAGGCCCCGCCGCCGGTGATGGATCTGGCTGCTCCCGAACGCCAGGTCTGGGAGAAGGTTTTCTGGACCGCTTTGAAGAATGTCCTGCTTGATCCTTACGGCGCGCCGGTTAAAGCTTCGAGCGAATCTTACCGTCGCAACATCGACGACTATCGCAGATCGCACATCATTCGAGCCCTTTCGGTGCTGTCGCTGTATGAAGCGATGAAAGGCCCCACCGCGTTCTCCGATTCTGAAATGGCTGAGATTCAAGGTCGTCTCCTGCTTGCGGACACGACCTTCGGCGGCCTGGTCGACAACTTGCGCGTGCAGCGTTATTACGAAAAGCAACTAACCAGCATTCGTGATCAGCGTGGCCATAACTGGGAACTGTTACGCCAACGCGCCGAAGCCGAGTCGCTTCATTTCGAGCCCTTGCAGATGCCGGACGGTAGCGCCACCCACGCAATGCTGTGGGTCGCCAAAACTGAGCTCGTCTCCAGGCAACGCCATCAATATAACAGCCGGTTTCTAAACATTGCCGCTCCGTGGGCTGACCAGCGGCTGCTGGACTGGAGGGGTTATTCAGAGACACGATATTTCGATCATGAGAACCGGCCGCTTACCGCGGAAACAGGCGGCGCTCGATCCGTAGAAATGATACCGCTGGCTCTTTATGGTCTCGACAACCCTAAGATTCCGATGCTGCTGGTTGATTTCCGCGACACTCTGAATCCCAAGAAGCGGGAGATGTCGCGACGCGCGTTGGAGGATGTAACCAAAAACGTGCTGGCCCTTTCGCCTTTTGGCGATCTGTCGTACTTCCTCGGCCGAACAGTGTTCGACTTCGTGACCGGCCAACGAGGTATGGACATCAACCAGCCCACGCGGCTGCGAACTTATTCTCAATTAAAACTACTGCTGTCCCTAACCGATTCTTTGAACCCGCAGCTTCGTCATCAGATAGACGACCGACTGGAGAAGGTTTCCCTCAACCCTCTTGAAAACGACCTTGCTGTCGAAGCCAGACTTGCGAAAGGCCAGTACGAAGCGCTGATGACCCATGCCCGGCGGGTCGACGGCCTGCCCGCAAAGCTTGACAGAGATCGGCGCGCCGAGATGGTGCCCCTGGAGCACGGACGAGCAACACAGGTATTCTTGCGAGTGGCGAACATTATTTCGTTTGGGAAATATGCGCACCGAGAGACGGCGACCCCGGAAATGGAGGCGAGGTTGGACATCTCTCGCCGTCTGTCATACCACACGCGCTTACTGCGAAAGATCGGCAAGTCAACAACTCCGCTCGAGATTGCCTGGAATCTCGACGAGGTGAAACGTTCGCTGCAGTTTTTGGCCCAACATGCCGGCGAAGTTGATTCGGGGGCCGCCAGCGCTGCGGCAAAGATTTTTATGCTAACGAAAGACAGTGATACGCGCCGCGCATGTCTGGATGGTCTTGCGCGGATGAACACGCGCAGGTCCAAAAAAGAACTGCTGCGCCTCTCCGAGGACACGCGTCTCGATCCTGCCTGGAAAGCGGTAGTCACTTCCTATTTGAACAAAGTTGGCACCGAGGATCCCATGGGCTCGTCGGCGGACAAAACTGGCGCAAACTGAGTCGAACAACGGTAAGCATGTATTGGCTCTGTAACCACCGCCGTGTGACTCGCCAATCAACAACTGGCAATCGCAAATCGGCAATCCTTCTTTTGTCGCCTCTTATCGCGGCGATCGCCCTAATCCTTTTCTCGGCTGTTTCCGGACTCGCGCAGGCTAAGCGAATTGTGATCATCAAGTGCGACGGCCTGCCTCCAGCTTATGTTGACAGACTGGTGCGCGAACGTGACCCGCGAACGGGCAAGAGTCAGCTTCCCTGGATTGAACATGTCTTTTATCAACGAGGTACCCGGCTCGCCAACTTCTACGTGCGCGGTTTGAGTCTGTCCGCGCCTTCATGGTCCTTACTCGAGACGGGCCAGCACCTTCAGATCAAGGGGAACGTAGAATTTGATCGCTACACCCTTCAAGCCTACGACTATCTAAACTTCATTCCCTTCTTTATAGCTCGAATAGGCGGCGTTAGAGTGGACATGCCCGCGGTCGAGGTGCTCGATTCAGTGGCCACTCCGATGCTTTCCGATGCCTACCCGCACCGGGAGCGTTACGTGGGCATGTCTCTATTTCAGCGCGGGGGGCGACTAATTACCTTTAAAAAGAGTCTGGAAAACAAGTTCAAGCGGGGACCTAAGGAACTATTTGATGAATGGACTATGGGACTAGAAATTCGAAACTCCGTTCCTGAGCAGTTGCTAAGGGATGTAATCAAAAAAATCGATGACCCCCGCGTCCGCTATGCCGAGCTAGTGATGACAGACTTCGACCACGTCGGTCACCACAATAATGATCGCGAATCGCACACATTAGTTTTGAAACAGATCGATTCCACGATTGGCCAGCTCTGGACGGCAATTCAAAAGTCGTCGATGGCCGATGAAACCGCGTTGATTCTGGTTTCTGACCACGGCGTCAATACCGATGAACGTGTCTACAGCCAGGGATATAATCTAGTTACGTTACTGGGCAGCCTTGAAGGTGGCGGACATCACGTCGTTACTAAACGCAGGCTACTGCTGGATTATTCCCTCAAGAGCATCTATCCGCTGGTTCCGATAATTACTTCTACTACCCGCGACTCCTTCTACCTCAAAGGCCAGAGCACCGATTATCCAACCGCGCTCCTCGACTTCGACGGCAACGAACGAGCTTCTATTCACTTGCGCGATAGTGACCTTAATCTGCTTCAGATACTGTTAACCCGACTGCAACGCAAACATCTTTCACCACCACTTCGTCACGCGTTAACTGAGGCATTTTTCAATTCGCTCGACCAGCGGCGTGCGAGCTGGCAAACCAATTTGGCTGAACTAAGAGAAGAACTGGTCGCGTTGCGCCGGCGAATTGAGCAGCAGCGCCAACTTTGGGCGAGGCAGCCTAAGAAGTTTTCAAAAGAAGATCTGGAAGCCGGGCGCGACGACGAAGTGAGACGCATCTTCGCGCAACTCGATCGATGGCTGAGCCAGGAGAAGCGCTATACGGAGTATGCTCGCACACTGACTAACCTGTTAGCGCTCAGACGGGATGACTTCGCCCCTGAAAAACTCAAGATAGCCGACCTGATCGCGAAGAATGCCATGGGCGAACGCAATAGTATTCACCAATTACAAAATTACGTGGTGGGAGTCGCCCCTGGTGGGTTGATCCTCAAGGCTGACGGCTCACTGGATATGCGGCAGAGCTTTGTGCGGGTCGACTATTTTTCTCTGCTCCACGACGTATCAGTGAGGAATAACGTGCAGCCCCGGGTGGCCAACCGCCCAATTGATATCATTGCCACGCGCATTTCCTCCCAACTCGTTCTGCCACTGCTGCCGGAGCGAGTTGTTAACCCTGACGTAGTTTGGGTACATGGCGGGCGGGAGAAACAGGCACTGATCCTGGCCCGTGAAGATCAGCAGGGCGGTCTGAGTTTCCGCTACCTGCCGATAAAGAATCTGACGCAGGACGCGGAAGGCCGGCTTCAATTCGAGGCGGTGCGCTGGCAACCGGGCCTACCCTTACGCATTTTTGAGGACGAACAACTCGCTATCCCGGAAGCAGATCGGGAGGCCTGGCTTGACGAGTGGCACACCGAAGTTGAATGGCTCCGCGCGCTACACAAGACCAAATACGCCAACGGTCTGATCGGACTGTACGAGGCACTTGCCCGTCATCCTATTGAAAGACTTGCGTTGGACGAACCGGGAATCTCCTCGGATGAGCGTCTGGCCCGTCGTCTGCTGAAACGACAACGCGAGCTGATCGAAACCGATCTTTTGCTGGTGGCCAACAATCATTGGAACTTTGACGTCAGAGGCTTCAATCCCGGCGGCAACCATGGCTCATTCTTCCGCATTTCGACGCATTCAACCTTCATGCTCGCCGGCGGTGAGAGGACGCATCTGCCGCGCGGCGCTGTGGTTGAGGAACCGTATGACAGTTTGAGTTTCGTCCCCACCATGCTGGCGCTAACCGGAAATCTACGCGATGATAGCCACCCCCTTCCTGTTTTGTGGAATAAAGGTTTTCGAAGGTTTCCCGGTCGCGTTGTTAAGGAAATCCTCCCGGGCGCAGCGGGAATCCAGAGAATCGCAGTGACTGAAGCAAGTACATCTCCTTGATGAGATGGTCAGAACCGGGAGCGGTAGCGACCGGATCCGACACTCAACATCTGGTAAAACCGCAATCAAGGCTAGTTGAATATAGGATCCGGTCGCATCCACCACCCCTAGCGGGCTGCCCGCTTGGGGACCCCGGTCCGCTCTCGGTTCTGTAGTGAGCGACCACATTTGTTCATGTTGAGGTGTTTCCTAGCCTCGTTGAGTTTGACACAGCCTCGGTAGCGACCGGGTCGATGAGTGCACTCCATAGTCGCGGTTGCTGCGAGTGCAACCTTGATGCCTTGTCAGAACCGGGAGCGGTAGCGACCGGGTCATGACGGGTGCAACCCATAAGCACGGGTTGCTGCGAGTGCAACCTTGATGACCTCGGAAGAAAACGATTGGCAGAATGACGAGCTGGAAGATCTCGTCTTATGGATCGCAGCCCTATCTACAAGAACTCATGGACAGTCTAGTTCTCTCAAACATGGCACATCGTCCGGCGCGCACTGCAGTAAGCGTTTTGGGGACCGCCGTGGGTGTATTGCTGATTGTCTTTACGGTCGGGTTGGCCCACGGGGTCCTGCGCGAACGCGGTAGGCGCGAATCGAATCTTGGAGCTGAAATAATGGTGCGGTCGTCGGGATCGCTCGGATTCGGGGTTTCGACATTCGGCCTGCCGGTCTCGCGCGCGGCTGAAATCAGTCAGATCGAAGGCGTGCGTGCGGCCACGCCTCTGGGCCAGGCGCTTGATCGCAGCGACCGTGGATTCGGGACGCGTCTTATCGACGGTATCGATTTTGAGGATTACTCCCGACTCACGACTCTTAAGATCCGTGAGGGCTCAGCTTTAACCAAAGGCGATCAGGCGATCATCGATGCTGTGTGGCAAAAACAGAGAAATGCTGCGGTGGGCTCCACCGTGCAGATATTCGAACGGCCTTTCAAGATTGTCGGTGTTTACGAACCACCGGGCGGTGGTCGCGTCAAAATTCCCCTCTCCACGATGCAGGATCAGGAAGGCGCTGAGGGAAGCACCTCAGCGATACTGGTGGCATCGACCGATCCGGCGAAACAGGAAGAGGTGGCCGCGCGTATTCGAGAACGCTTCCCCGATGATCAGATCATCTTCACGCGCGACTTGCCCGAGATCTATGCGTC
>JALZJF010000154.1 GCA_030859905.1 Acidobacteriota bacterium | reverse complement strand
AGCCACAGAGAGAAGCTCGCGAACCTTTTTCGACCGGCTGTCCACGCCACGTTCGCTCGCCAGGACACATTGCCTAAAATCGGCAAGGACGAGCTAGGCTAAACCTATTTCAACTTATCGTATTCTTGCTTGGCTTGTTGAAGGATGGGAATATCGGGGTCAGCATCTTTCCAGAGCGCGAAGAAATCCTCATATGCCTTGCGACTTTTGGCCGTGTCGCCTGTGAGTGCCGCGGCGCGCGCCAGCCCGAGGTGCGCGAGCGGATATAAGATCGAAGGTAAATCCCAGCCTCGATGGTCTATGATCTTTTGGAATTCAGCCGTCGCCTCCGTCTCGGCGCGTTGTTGCAGATATGCCAGCCCGCGAAGGTAAGCGGGCCAGGAGAAAGTCGCCCCCTCATACCGGCTGGCTGATTGTAACAACTGAATCACCTGAGCGGAGTTGCCTCGATGAATCTCTATGGAAGCCCGCAACACAGGCACCCAGATATCATTGACTAGGGTGTCTTTTGGATTTCGCCTGAGAAGTTCGTCAGTAAGAGATTGCGCCTGCCCGAGTTCGCCACATAAGGCCAGCGCGGTGCCGTTATGCATCAGAGAAATATCAGTCCGCGCGATGGCGAGAGCCTTTGTTGTGTCATCCTTTACATGTTGACAATCACCGACAACCGCATACCTCAGCACATCTCCGGACGCATACGCGGCTGCAAGTTCCCTCACATTTCGGCGCACCACTAGATCAACCGAACGGCTGGAGAATTCACGAGCCTTGCGCAACTGGCCGTAAAAGCCTGCCGTTGCAGTTTGCCAGTGGGGCACCACGTACTCTTCCGGCCTTCCGCTCATTTGGTCAATGTGCTGCTGCATCACCGCCTGGTCTCCGCGAACAAAGGCGATCCAATAAAGGCCGGCGTGAAAACTTACCGAATCGAGCCCTTGCGCCAGTGCTCGTTCGTTAATCTCCTTGGCCTCATCGAAACGGTCGAGACGCTGAAAAGCTAGTCCCAAGTTTGCATACGCAGAGGCCGAATTCGGGTTGAGGCGAATGGCTTCGCGCGCCTCCTCGATGGCTTTCTCGAACTGAGCGATCCGGTTGTATTGTCGAGCAAGGTTACTGCGCGGTAAAAAGTCGCGTGGGTATGTCCGTTTCCACAGGTTCAGCGATTCGATGGCCTTGTCCATCTCTCGCGTCGCGTAATTGTAATAATACGAGGAGATGAAGAGTCTTTCCCGCTCGCTCACGCGCTCGCGCAACTCAAACGCTTTTCGTGCCTGTTCGATGGAAAGTTCTCGTTGCCCGTTGTTATTGTAAACGGTTGACAGGCGCGCATGGGCGAGTGCGAAATTGGGGTCCAGCTCAATCGCGCGTTCATAAAACGGCAGGGCTTCAAGATACTTACCCCTATCTTGCTGCTCATCCCCCAAGGAGAAGGCTTTCAGCGCTTCCAGCGATGGTGTGGTGGCCTGTTCAATCGGGGCATCGAATTTCTGGATTGAGCTCAGTGATTCGCCAAGTTTCTCGCGCAGGTGGGTGGCTGTCTTCCCCAGCACGCCCAAAACCTGTTCTTTGCTTTCAGCTTCCACCTGCTCGCGCGCCAGCACATCACCGGTGTGGGCATTAACGGCGTCGAGTGCAATGACGTAGTGGCTGCCGAGCGGGGCAATCGAGCCGATCAACATCGCTTTCAGGCCTTGCCGCTCGCAGATCTCCCTCGCGACTTCCTTTGTTACCCGCTCATCGGGCGAGCGTCCCATGTAACGCAGCGTCTCTCGAATTTGCTGCTCAGGGAAGATATTCAGGAAAGGCGATTGCTCCAGTTGAATGGCCAGCGCCTGCTTAAGCGCGCCGTCAAATACTTCGTCTCCCGTCTCGTTATCGAAGTCGGCCAGCAGAATGGTGTCTCTTTCAGTCAGCGCTGGCGTTCGGTTGAAATAAAAGAAGGCGGCTACTGCTGACGCTATCAGTAGAAGAGCGAGAGCGCCGACTGCTGCTCGCTTGTGCTGTTTGAGCCCCTCAACAATGTACTCAGCGCTCGACGCATAGTGTGCTGTTGCGGCCGCAGACTGCCCGCTGCTCGTCGCCCTGCCACTCATTGGCGGCGCAGAGCGTTCCATCTCGGCCTCGAGCTCCAACTCCTTTCTCAAGTTCCTCAGATCAATTAGCAGGTCTTTGATTGTCTGATACCGCTCCTCTTTGTCTTTACGGAGTGCTTTCCTGACAATGCGCTCCAACTCACCCGGAACTTCCGGCAAGGAATGTGTAAGCGACAGAGGCTCTCTTTGCAGTATCAACGACATGACATCGCCGGCTGTTTGCCCCTCAAACGGCTGGCGGCCTGCCGCCATCTCATAGATCATTACACCCAGGCTCCAGATGTCGGTCCGTGCATCTACACCCAGTCCTCGCGCCTGCTCCGGCGACATATAACTGACCGTACCCATCACCACGCCCGGCTCCGTTTCCACTTTAGGCAGAGTCGGAGCTACAGAGTCGATTGCTTTCGGCTCGGCAAGCTTGGCCAGCCCAAAGTCCAGTACTTTGACGTAGCCATCGGTGCGCAGCATGATGTTTTCAGGCTTGATGTCCCGATGGATTATTCCCGCTTGATGTGCTGCGGAGAGCGCGCTCGCCACTTGAACTGCTACATCCAGCGCCTGGCCCAGAGTCATTCTTACCCGCGAAATCTGTTGGCGTAACGTCTCTCCTTCCACGTACTCCGTGGCCATGAAGTGCAAAGAGTCGTCTTGTCCAATCTCGTGAATGGTGAGGATATTCGGATGATTCAAGGAGGAAGCGGCGCGCGCCTCCTGCTGAAAGCGGCGCAGCCGCTCTTCGTTCCTGGTGAAGCGGTGCGCAGCAGTTTAAGCGCCACCTTTCGACCCAGGCTCGTATCCTGAGCCAGAAACACTTCACCCATGCCGCCGCGCCCGATGCAGCTTAGAACTTGATAATGGCCGATCTGCTTGCCTACGATTGCGCGGTCATTCGCAAGCATCTCGGTAGCCGCTTCACCGGCCATTGCTTCGATGGAATCGCCAGCTTGATCGTGAGATGAGATAAGCGATTCTACTTCGCTGCGAAGCGCTTCATCGCCGGCACAGGCTTGACTCAGAAATGCAGAGCGCTCCGCCGGATTTCGCTCAAGCGCGGATTGGAAAATCTGTTTTAGCTGTTGCCACCGTTCTGGTGTCATAACTCGCCTCTGCGGCATTGGCTGCTTATGGGATGACGGGCATCATTGCCGAAGTGGTAACTTTTTACTTTGTTTCATTCCGCGAGCGCTACGCGCCGCAGCAGGTCTTTGAAGCGCGGCTCTGAGTGAAGGCTATCAAAGATTGGTTCCACCTTGAGGTACACCATGTAGCTAGACCGATCGTCGTAAGCCTTTTCGAGCCACGCAAGAGCCTGATCTTTCTCTCCCAGGCCCGTATAGATCACCGCTATTGAGTATGGCTGTACATATCTTCGCTTTGCTAATCCTTGGAGCTCCTTCAGCGCCGCTCGGGCCCGATCGGGTTTTCCGGCAAGTGCATAACAGTGTCCGATGAGAGCGATGATGTGCGGATCGTCTACCGAAAGATCTCTTGCCTTCTGATATTCGGCAATGGCTTGTTCGTACATTCGCTTTTGCACATACAAAAGACCAAGATACTTATGGGTCGCAAAAAAACTCGGGTCTATCTCAAGCGTCTTTCGGCAATGCGCAATTGCCTCGTCATTCTTCCGCGCCAGATAGAGCACCCATTCCGTATTCGAGTTGATTATTAGCGAAAGGGGATCGAGTTCCTCAGCTCGCCTCGTTTGTGAGATTGCTTCCTCCAGCCGCCCCACTGCGGCCAGATTGAGGGCGGCCCACTGATAAGCGGTCGCGTAGTTGGGATTCAGTTCTATTGCTCGCCGATATTCATCTTCAGCACCTGGCCAGTCCCAGTCATAACGAAACTTTACATAGGCTAATGCGGTGTGAGCTTCAGTGAGCGACTCATCGAGCTGGAGCGCCTTCTGTGCCATGGCTTCTGCTTTTGTGAAAGCCTCTTGAGCGGGAAGGCCACTATACACGCCAAGTATAATGTACGAATCTGCGAGTCCGGCATAAGCCAAAGCGTAGTTAGCATCCAAGTCAATTGCCTGCTGGAAGTAGTCGATTGCTCGTTTCGCCGTTTCCTGTGTGCGCTTGTTCCAATAATAGCGGCCTTCGGTATAGAGGCGATTGGCTTCGACGTTTTCCGTATCACGGCGGGCTAGCAGTTTACGCTCTGCGCCGGTCAATTGCGGCACCAGGGCTTGCGCCGCCTGGTCGGCGAGCGCGTCTTGCAGGTAAAAGGGGTCCGCGCTCTGTTCATCGAGCGCTTTGGCCCACAACTGCTGCCCGTCACCTACGCGCAGCAGTTGCACTCTCAGGCGCAGCCGTTGGCCATCGCGCTGAAAGCTGCCATCCAGCACAAAATCCACCTGCTGCTCGCGGCCTGCCGCAAGTGGGTCCAGAGTTTTGCTCTCGTATCGTTGCACTGAGCTGGTGGGCCGCACGACGATCTGGCGCAATCGACCCAGCCGCTGGATCAACGCGTCGGTCAGCTTCAGCCCAAGAGATTGGTCTTCGTTCGGGTCTAAAGACCTGAGCGGCAGCACCGCAACCGTCTTGATGCTAGGCGAGACAGCCTGCGGTTTCGAATCCGTCGAGCGAATCAACAATCGCGCCCCAACGAGAAGCAATAAAACAAGGAGTATTACAGCCGAGGCGGCTTTCCATTGCGCCGATAGTTTCCCTCGCAAGCGCCAGCGCATCTGTTTGCGCGCGATCACCGGCATGCCTGCCAGGTGTCGCCCGATGTCATCGGAGAACTCTTCAACCGATGCATACCTCTGGTCGGGTCGTTTGCGCATCGCCATCAGTACAATACTGTCTACGTCGCCCGATAGAAGCCTGCGCAACCGCTTGGCCTCACAATCTCGGGTCTTACTTACAGACTCAGGTGTGAGCGTTATCACCGCCTTCCCGTCAGTACTTGGAACTTCCTCTGCGCGAGCGACGGCGGTGCTCGGCTTTTCGGGCTCTTCTTCGCATATGACTCGGGCGATTTCGTGCGGCTGACGGGTGCGAATTCTATACGGGCGATGGCCGGTCAGCAGTTTATAAAGCAAAACACCGAGAGTATAAAGATCGCTGGCAGGCGTTATGGGTTCACCACGAATCTGCTCCGGGCTGGCGTACTCAGGGGTCATCAGCCCAAGTGTGGTCGCCGTTGAATCGATCGCATCAGAAGACAACTCCGGGTCGAATAATTTTGCGATGCCGAAGTCGAGTAGCTTAGGCGTGCCATCGGCAGTGACAAGGATGTTGCTGGGCTTTATGTCTCGGTGAACGATCGAGCGTTGATGAGCGTAGTGAACGGCAGAACAGACCCTTTGAAACAACTTGAGGCGCTCCCGAGTGGGCAGGCACTTGGTGTCGCAATGCAGATCAACAGGCATGCCATCAATGTATTCCATCACGAAGTATGGCAGCCCGTCTTCGGTAGCCCCACCATCTAACAACCTTGCGATATTGGGGTGATCGAGGTCGGCGAGAATCTGGCGCTCATTGCGGAATCGGCGAATGATGAAGTCTGCGTCCATCCCACGTCGGATGAGCTTGATTGCAACCTTTTTTCGGTATTGGCCGTCGGCCCGCTCGGCCAGGTAGACCATTCCCATTCCGCCGCGCCCGATGAGGTTCAGCACTTGGTAATGTCCGATGTGTTTGCCTACGATTGAAACTGTCTGGTCGCCGGAAAGCATCTCGGTAGCCGCTTCAACGGCCATTGCTTCGATAGAATCTCCAGCCTGATCGTGTGACGCGATGAGAGACTCGACTTCACTGCGAAGTGCTGCGTCGCAGGCACAGGCTTGATTCAGAAATGCAGAGCGCTCCGCCGGCTCTCGCTCAAGTGCGGATTGGAAAATTTGTTTTAATTGCAGCCACCGCTCTGGTGTCATAATTTACAGTGGCAAGTGACGAGTGACAGTGGCAAGTCAAGAGTTTTGACTTACTTATGAGTTAACTATGTCACTGATTTCTGATCTGCCGATGGAGCCATGCCTTGGCCATGCTCCATTCCCGTTTGACCGTTCGTGGTGATACTCCCAAAGCTTCAGCGGTCTCTTCGACTGTAAGTCCTCCAAACACACGAAGCTCAACCACACGGCTCTGCTGTGGGTCTATGGCCGCCAGGGTGTTGAGCGCGTCGTTTAGGGTCAACAAATCCGGATCCTTTTCTTCAGATGATATCACCGCCTCGTCAAGCGATAACCTACAATAGTCTCCACCTCGCTTAAATGCCCTGCGGCTTCTCGCATAATCTACCAGAATGTGACGCATCACCTGCGCGGCTGCGGCGAAGAACTGCACGCGGTTTTGCCAGTTCGCGTTCTTCTGGTCCACCAGTTTCAGATACGCTTCGTGAACGAGCGCGGTGGTCTGAAGAGTATGACCGGACCGCTCGTGACGCAGATGGCGGCTGGCCAGCCTACGCAATTCATCGTAGACCAACGGCATTAGCCGATTCAGAGCCTCTTGATCGCCGTTGCTCCAGTCAACGAGGAGGTCGGTCACGTCCGTTCGTGAAGGTGTTGCCATAAGACCAGGAATGTTTCTGGTGATTCGATCTTTCCTGTTGCACCAATTTACTCCTCACTTCGATATCCAATCAATTGAAAGTCTAGCCCCGTAACCTGCCGCGACAAACCTGCCGGCATCCGCCCACCTAACACCTACTTATGGCGAGACCCTAACCCATTGGGCAGCGTCTCATATTTTCTTTTGGCCCCCTTCATAACTTAGTTTCGCTTTATATATGTGAGGCAACTATATGTGAGGCAACAAACTTTCACTCATCAGACGCGCCGACTTGGTCCGGCGCAAAGGAGAAGAAAAATGAAAGTCATCAGGAAAACACTGTCGTCAATGTCTGGAATTTCAGGACTTCTTGCTGTCTTAGCTCTCGCGCTGACGCTGGTCGCACCGGTGCGGGCGCAGGAGCGGGAGTATACGACGATTGCTCCTCCGGGAGCTCGGGCCAGCACCGCCTTCGGGATCAACGCCCGAGGCGATGTTGTAGGGACGTTTGTAGATCAGAATTCCGTCCAGCACGGCTTCCTGTTGAGGAAGGACGAATTCACGGTAATCGATTTTCCCGGGGCCCAGGGCACCATTGCCCGCGGCATTAATCCCCGCGGCGAAATTGTTGGCAGCTATCGGTTGCCTGGCGATCCTGCTGTAGCAGCTCGCGGATTTCTGCGCACAAAAAAAGGCGAATTCGTTAACGTCCGCTATCCGGAACATTCGTGGGAGATAGCGCAGCGGATATTGCCCAACGGTACGATCGTCGGCTGTCGCCACGATCACGACCAGATGGCGACGATGCGAGGTATAACCATCGGAAAAGACGGCGCGTCGGAGATTGATGCGTTCGGCTCAATGCACAACGGAGCGACGCCTGACCTCCGGCTGCTTGTCGGGTTTTGGTTCAACATGATGGACAACCAAACGCAAGGTTACACGATTGAAAACGGCGTCTTCACCTCATTTATGGTGCCCGGCTCCAATGCGACCGCGGCCTGGGATGTCAATCCCGATGGCGCGATCGTGGGCGTTTATAGTGTTGGGCCTACGCTACGTGGCTTTTTAAGAACCGAAGACGGCGATGATGTCGACCTCGACGATGACGACGACTCGGATGAAGTGACCTACACCACGATCCATTATCCGGGATCGACTGTCACACGCGCCTTCGGCATCAATCCGAGGGGCGACATTGTCGGAAATTACGTGCTGGGCGGCGTGACCTACGCCTTTCTTGCCCGCGAGGTCGAAGATTAACGATGCGGTGCCCAAGGCGCTCTTTGCCGCGGCTTCATCTAAAGCAACGGCAGGTTCGCTTCGTTCGATTTTCCCAATGCGCAGGCCACTATTAACACCGGCGTAAATCCGCGAGGTGCATTGTTGGAATCTACGTGGATCAAGCGAATCGCCGCCACGGATTCTTGGCTCCCAAGGGTGCACAGGAGAATCACTAGCGCTAAGAAACTCGTTGGCGCGTGATCCGTTTCCGGCCAGACGTCGGATGCATA
>JALZJF010000140.1 GCA_030859905.1 Acidobacteriota bacterium | reverse complement strand
CTGTCTTTCATTTCAGCTTCTCGTACTCCCGTCTGGCCTCTTGCAGAATGGGGATGTCCGGGTCGGCGTCTTTCCAGAGCACGAAGAAATCTTGATAGGCTTTGCGTGCCTTCGCCGTGTCGCCGCTCGAGGCTGCGGCGCGGGCCAGGCCCAATTGAGCGAGCGAGTATATAGGAGAAGTGGGTTGCGAGCCCCTGTGGTCGAGTATCTTCTGGAATTCGGCGGCGGCGTCCGCTCCGCTTTGTTGATTGAGGTATGACTGACCGCGTAGGTAGGCGATCTGGAAAAGTGCGTATCCTTCAAAAGGTCTGGTCGTCTCCAAAAACTGAATTGCCTGCGCGGGATTGCCGCGCTGCAGTTCAATGCGGGCTTGAACAAGCGGCAGCATAATTTTATTCAGCACCGTGTCTTTCGGATGACGCCTGGTCAATTCAGCAGTGATAGTTTGTGTTTGGCTGAACTCGCCGCAGGTAGCCAGTGCGTTCCCCGCATTGACCATCGTTAGCGGACGCTTTGAGATTCCGAGCGCCCTTCCGGTCTGCTCTTTCACCTGCGCGCAATCACCGAATAGAGCATCCCGCCCTGCGCCTCCCACGGCAATCTGCGCTGCAACCTCCTTCAGGTCGCGGCGCTCTGCTAATTCAAAAGCACGGTTAGAAAATTCTTTGGCTCTTCTCAATTGGCCTGAAAACGCCGCAGTCTCGGATTGCCAACCTTGAGCAAGATGATCATCAGGCTTTCCGTTCAGCCAGTCGATCTGCTGCTGCATCGTCGCCGCATCCCCTTGCACAAAAGCAATTCGATACAGAAGTCTGCGCATTGGTGTGGTATCGAGCTTCTTTGCCAGCGCCTGCCCGATGATCTCTTTAGCCTCATCGAAGCGATTGAGACCTACGAAGGCGCCAGTTAAAAGAGAGTAGCCGGAAGCCGAACTCGGATTGAGGCGAATCGCTTCACGCGCCTCTTCGAGGGCTTTATCGAATAGACCAAGCTCGTTGTATTTAACAGCCAGATTGTTGTGCGGCGAAGCGTCGCGCGGATACGTGGGCTTCCACAGTTCTAACGTCTCAAGATACTTCTCCAACTCCCCAGTTACGTTGTCGTAGTAACCCGCAGAAATATAAAGTCGTTCGCGCTCGCTGACTCGATCACGCAACTCGAATGCTTTTTGCGAGGCTTCAGCAGCCAGGTCATACTGCCTGCTGTTGTAATGCATTGATGCCATTCGACCATAAGCGAGCGCGAAATTAGGGTCTATATCGGTCGCGCGTTTGAGAAATGGAATAGCTTCCAGGTACTTGCCCTTTAATTGCTGTTCAACGCCCAGGGAGAAGGCTTTGAAGGCTTCAAGCGAAGAGGTTGTGCCCTGTTCGATCGGAGCGTCGAACTTCTGGATTGATTGCAGCGACTCGCCCAGCTTCTCTCTTAACTTCATCGCCGCCTGGCCAAGCGCACGAAGCACCTGCTCCTTGTGTTCAGCTTCCGCCTGTTCGCGCCCAATCGCGTCACCCGTCTGCGCGTTCATAGCTTCCAGCGTGACAACGTAATGGTTTCCCAAGCTCGCAATCGAACCCACGAGCATTGCTTTCAATCCCTGACGCTGGCAAATTTCTCGTCCCACGTCTCTGGTCACGCGCTCATCTGGCGAGCGCCCCATAAACCTGAGCGCACCGCGCGCACGGTCTTCGGAGAAAATATTTAGAAAAGGAGATTGACCGAGCTGCACAGCCAGAGCTTGCTTGAGCGTTCCGTCAAAGACAGAGTCTCCGGTCGTGTTGACGAAATCCGTCAGCAGGATCGTGTCCTTTTCGGTCAAGGCACGCGCGCTGCGGAAGTGAAGGAAAAGAATCGAAGCTGCAATGGCAACCGTTGCGAGCGCCGCAATCAAGATCGCGCCTTTCTTGTGGCGCTTGATTTCAGTAGCGATGTACTCGGCACTCGATGTCTGGCGCGCGCCCGTCTCGTTCGTCGGCGCGGCGTCATTTATCGCTTTCGGCGGCGCGCTTGAGGCTCTGTCGAAAGTTTGCGTCGGCGCGTCCCGACCCGTTTGCGTTGTCGGCGCGTCGGTTCTGTGCGGCGCGGCGGAGCGTTCGAGTTCGCTCTGCAAATCCAACTCGCGGCGCAAACTCTTCAGATCAATCATTAAATCGCGCGCAGTTTGGTAGCGGCTTTCGCGGTCCTTGGTTAGAGCTTTTCGAACGATGCGTTGTAGTTCAACTGGGGCGTTCCGTGCGAAGGCCGCGAGCTGCGGAGGTTCTTGTTCTATTATCGAAACCATCACGTGACTTTTCGTCTCGCCCGTGAACGGCGGCCCTCCAGCGACCATCTCATAAGTCACCACCCCAAGGCTCCAGATGTCGGTGCGGACATCCTGGTCTAAGCCGCGCACTTGCTCAGGCGACATGTACCGGGCTGTACCCATAACCGTACCGGGTTCCGTCCTAACCAAACCGCGGGTCTGGGCTTCGGTATCGACAGCAACGTTCTGCTCTTCGGTGAGCTTGGCCAATCCGAAGTCGAGAACCTTAACGTAACCGTCACTGCGCAGCATGATGTTCTCTGGCTTGATGTCACGATGCACGATGCCTGCCGCATGTGCCGCGGAAAGTGCGCTTGCCACCTGGATCGCGACCTCCAGCGCCTCATCGAGTCTCATCCGCACGTTCTGGAGCCGTTCGCGCAGAGTCTCGCCTTCAATAAACTCAGTGGCGATGAAGTGAACGGCATCAGCTTGATCAATCTCGTAAATGGTGATGATGTTTGGGTGATTGAGTGCCGAGGCAGACTGCGCTTCTTGCACGAAGCGCTGCATGCGCTGCTGCCGTGAAGCGAGGTCTTCAGCCAGTATCTTCAAAGCAACTTTGCGATTGAGCCGAGTGTCCTGCGCCAGGTAAACCTCGCCCATGCCGCCCGCGCCGATTTTTCGGACGATGCGGTAATGCGAAAGAGTGGTGTTAGCCGATAGCTCTTTATTCACCTTCAACAGCAAGTGCTTCGCTTCGCTTACCCGACGCAACGAGAGCAAAACCAAGGGCAATAAGAGAACGGTTTGATCGTTTTGACAACTCAACCCCCCTTTTTGCTCCGGCGAGTGCTTCCGTGTTCTGCCCTTTTTTGATATGCAGGTAAGCCAGATAATAATATCCGCCCCAATAATTCGGGTCGAGTTCGATCAGCCGTCTGGCTTGCTCCATAGAGGAGTTCACATCGCCTTGCGCCAGATAAATTTGGATCAGATTGTCGTTAACGACCAGCGACAAAGGCTCAAGCTCCAGCGCGCGTTTCAACCTTGCCAGTCCTTCGTCGCCGCGATTGAGGACGCGCAGTTGGAAGCGGGCATACCACAATTGGGCTGTCGCATAATTCGGGTTTAATTCAATCGCCCTTTTGTATTCTTTTTTCGCCTCAGCCCAATTCCATAAGCCTTGATTTACGTATGCCAACGAGGTATGAGCTTCGGCAAGTTGTTCATCAATCGCAAGGGCACGAGTCGCATATTCTTTTGCCTGCGGTAATGAATCGCTCGACTGCATAGCACTGTAATAAGGCATTACGACATAGCAATCGGCGAGACCCGCAAAGGCGAGTGCGTAGTTCGGGTCTTTGTCCACCGCCGTCGTGAATTGCTCAATTGCTTTTCTGAGGTTTTCTCCGCTGCGTTTGTTCCAATAAATTGGAATTTCGCGGTGCCGGCATTCGCGCCAACCGATCCAGAATCTCCGATTAGCGCCGTGCCATCGGCGCGACAAAAAGTGAGGGCGCCGTCGGACTCAACGCGATTACATTGGGGGCAGCGTTTCATTCTGGTAGCGCAAGCTGCTGGCCTTGCGTTCTTCGCGCGGCGCAAACTACCAGTTTGCGCTACTCCGCCAAACCCATGCGCCGAATCAAACCCTGGAATCGCGGATCGTCGCGGAGCGAGTCAAATGGCGGATACGAAGAGGGCCATAGGTCTGCCTACTTGCCTACTATTGCCCGAGGCCGATTCGCCTTGTCAGGTCGACAAAGCGCGGATCACCGCGCAACCCGTCATACTCGTAACTAGTCCCTATAAATCTCTGAAACCACTATGTCGGCCTGAGTTTCACCTAAAAACGGCTTGTGGCCCGTAAGCATTTCATAGAGGACCACGCCCCAAATTCCAGATGTCCGAACGCGCATCAATTTCTTTTCCGCGAGCTTGTTCGGGCGACATATAACGTTGCACAGCCACATCCAGCGTTTCGTGTAGACTTAGCCGCTCGCCTTGCAGACGCTCGCGCAAGGTTTCGCCTCTGATCAACTCGGTGGCGATGAAACGGTCCCGTTTCAAGCATCCGTCTCTGTTCAGAACGGGGCCGCGTCAGAGTGGGTTGATCTTTCGGGCCAGATCCATCTGGTCGTCAGATACCTTCCGCCCAACCCCATTCGCATTTATCATCGGGCTAAAGCCGCGGTGTGAATGAGACGTCTTCCAGGTATTCGGAGAGTGGTGCTAGCACAGTTCTTTACTCATTCTTCTCCAGTTTCATTGCGGCTGCCGCAACCGGCTGAGCAGATTCGCGTAGCTAGGAGCGTTATTGCGTAAGTCCGCCATACTGACAACGGGAACGACGAAGCTGAAGAAGTTCGTGACGCTTAGAGAATCTGACATAAGCTCGACTTCGCGTCGGTTGCTCACAGCGGCGTTGATTAATTCAAACTCATTGCATCCAGCTTCAGCAACGTGTGCAGCAATACGTTCGCGCCGTTCGTGATGTCTGCCGGTTCAGAAAATTCGCGCGGGCTGTGGCTGATGCCGTCGCGGCTCGGCACGAAAATCATGCCTACGGGGCAGAGGTGCGCGATCTCCTGCGCGTCGTGACCTGCGCCGCTCGGCATCAGCTTCGTCGTTAGTCCCAGTTGTTTGGCCGCATTGTCAATCACGCGGCGAAAGCGTGCATCGGTCGGCGCAGGCTGCGACGCATTGACCTGCTTGAAGTCAAACTTTGTAGCCGTCGCCGCTTCGATCTGGCGGACTTCCGCTTGAATCTTCTCAAAAATCATTTGCATCTTCGCCGCATCCAGATCGCGCAGCCCCAGACTGGTTGTGACCTTGCCCGGCACAATATTGAATGCTCCGGGGAAGGCTTGAATCTTGCCGACGGTTCCCACCTGCCGACCGGGCAACGAAGTGACAATGCGATTGACCGCGTCGATATATTTCGCCGCCGCCAGCAGCGCATCGCGCCGCTGATTCATCGGCGTCGTGCCGGCGTGATTGGCGAAGCCTTCAATCGTCACATCCCACCAGAACACGCCGACGATGCCTTCGACCACGCCGATGTTGATCTTTTCCTGATGCAGGATGCCGCCCTGTTCGATGTGCAGTTCTACGTAGGCCGCCAGGCCGCCTTTTTTGCGCACGGCGCTCGCGAGTTTGTCCGTGTCGCCGCCGATGAGCTTGATACCTTCGCGTATTGTCTTCTTACTGTTGGCGACAATCTTCAGGTCTTCTTCTGTAAGCCCTCTGGCGAGCGCTGCACTGCCGATGGTTCCGCCTTCTTCGTTTTGAAAGAGGACAACTTCCAACGGATGCCGCAAGCGCACGTTATTTTCCGCCAATGTTTGCGCCACTTCGATTGCCCCCATCGAACCCACCTGTCCGTCGTAGCTGCCGCCTGCGGGCACGGAGTCAATGTGCGATCCGATCATCAAGGGCTTGAGCGCCGTGTCGCTGCCCACGCGTCGCCCGACGATGTTGCCCGCGGCGTCAATCGAAACTTCCAGCTTCGCCTCGCGCATTAGCCTCATCGCGTACTGGCGGGCTTCGAGGTCGGCGTCGGAATAGGCGAGGCGATGTGTGCCGCCTTCCGGCGTTTTCCCAAACTGCGCGAGTTCTCTCAAGTGTGCATTGACGCGTTCTCCATTGACGCGTAGTTGTGATGGCGCTTGCGGAATTAGTGATGTCAGCGCGGGAACAGCGAACAATAGATTCGAATTGAATTCTCTACGATTCATAAGCGACTCCATTGTAGCTTAATTGCCGGCTTCGAGTTGACGGATAATCTTCAGCATCGAAGTTACCGGTGCCTGGCGATCAGGCGAAAAGAATGGACTGTAAGCGCCTTCCGTGCCGGAAATCGGCGAGGCGTCGAAGTGGTCGAGCGCGCGCAGATAGAGTTGCGCCTTGCCGTTGCGCTCAGCCGCATAAGCAAGCAGCGATCCGTCGGACGAAAGAGCAACCGCAGTACGACCGATGCCCATAGGCCCGAACTCGCCAGCGCCAACGGCTCAGCATCCGGTAGCTTCATGGTCAACCGCTTGGCGAGCCTGGATGTTGATAGCGGTGATGTCGAACAGCCAGCCAGCAGCCACAAGCCGATCCCGACCACAACTGCGGCGATCGCCAGACCAGCCGCCCCCAGAGCAGGCGCTCGCGACTCGGGCGCTGAGTCGGGCCGGGTGAGGCAGCAAACGATAAGCTGCCCTGCGATTCGCTCGAACCTGAGCTACCCGATAAGCCTTCGAGCGCGAACCCCGGGACCGCTTCAACTAATCGAGTGGGTGTGATGGGCCTTGTCGAACGGCTTGGGATGGTCGTAGTGCGCCATCCCGGGATCACACAACCCAAGATATTCTTAGCGACAAAGGCGCGAAACAGATCCCGTATTTCGCGCCTTTAACGCTACAATCTTATTTATTTACCGTAACCCTGGCGTTTGGCCCAGGGCCAACCTGCTTTTGCGCCTAACGGATCGGTTGTCCCCCAGAGACGTAGACCGCAATGGTGTCGTGGTGCACGGCCATGTGCTCGCGTAGATCAAGTCCCGGCTCCTGCCGCGGTGCGCCTGATGCTGGTTGCGGCGGCGGTGCGCCCACGGCATTCCATGAGTCGTAGCTCGTGACCGAAAGGAAGTTCCAGGGAGCACCCTCGACGTGAGCAAAGAGCACACTGCGGCCGGGCGTGTCCTGAGCGTTGCGATCCAGTATCTGCCGGAGTTGCGTCCGATGTCCGGGCAGAGATCGGTAGTCACTGACCACATAGACGGGCTGCGCGCCCTTGGCCGGGACAAGCACTTTCTGTACGACGGCCCAGACTGGGCCCGTGACGAAGGTATCGCCGTGCCAGTCAGAGAGGGGACCCAAACGTGTGAAGTAGTCCTGGAGGGCCTGTGAGGGAGCACTAGCCGTCAGCGTGGTTTGTTTGCCCAGCGGCGTGATCGTGATCAAATCCCACTCGCCTCCCTCGCGATGCCGCAGAATGATCGGAGTCACCTGGGGCTGGCCTGCTTCAGGAGCAGGTCCGTTCTGATAAGCATCAATGAGCTGCGGCAGTTTTCCCGGCGCAGCCTTCGAGAGGTGGATGTGGTAAAGCTCAAGGGCCGGCGCTTGCTGCTGCGGCTGCGCGGGCTGTTGAGCAACTGATATTGCAGCGGTCAACAGCAGCGCTGCGACAAAGGAAACACCCTTCCTTAAATGTGACTTCTTCATATTCATCTCCTTGGGATTGGAATTTTGCGCGCCAGGAATCCGCGCGATAGGAATTTGCTTTACGGCAGGCGAACGGTATCTCAGACCCGGAAGCGCGTCAAGGAATTTAGGCCGGTGATAGTGGGTCATTGCCGGTCTTCAAGGCCAATGAGAATGCGTAACCCGAGACCGCGTCGCGTATAGCCTGCGGCAGTAGCCCGAATATGACGGATAAAGATAAAATCAATATTCTTTCAAGACTGCCTCCTGGTGTTTGCACGCGACTTATCTGAATGTATGAACAGCTATTACGTCTTTACAATCTGGCTTTCTATCAATAAAGACGTCGCCAAGCGCCTGGGCGTGTTGGCAGTCTCGTCTTGGGAAAACTGACAATGGCTGGCCCACATTGGGAAAACCTGAAAGAGATCTTCCACGCGGCGGTAGCGCTGCCCTCGAATAAGCGCGCGGCCTATCTCGATCAGGCGTGCGGTGGCGATCCGTCTTTGCGCGGGTCAGTGGAATCTTTGCTCAAGTCGCACCAAGAAACGCGTAACTTTGTGGACGCGCCCGCTTACCAGGCCGCAGCCGACATGCTGACTCATGATGACGAACATAAGGCCGGTCAAACGATCGCGCACTATCGTATTCGTTCTCTGCTCGGGTCTGGAGGCATGGGCAAGGTCTATCTCGCTGAGGATACGAAGCTGAAGCGTAACGTTGCACTCAAGGTTCTGCCCTCGGTCAGCGCCAGAGATGAAGCAGCCCGGAAACGTCTGCTACGGGAAGCGCGGGCGGCCGCAGCGCTCGATCATCCAAACATCTGCGGGATTCACGAAGTTGGCGACGTTGACGGAATCGGCTATATCGCCATGCAGTACATCGATGGCGAAACCCTGGACATGCGCCTAAAGCGTGGGCCGTTGAGTTGCGACGAGTCTCTCGCAATCGCGGTGCAAATAGCTGACGCGCTCGCAGAGGCCCATGCCCGTAAGCT
>JALZJF010000138.1 GCA_030859905.1 Acidobacteriota bacterium | reverse complement strand
ATCCGGATGTTGGAGTTCCTTTTGCTGAGGCCGTGGTGTTGGCGGAATCAAAGTTCGGCACGATCGGAACCGTCGGCTCGTATTCGCCGCCACCGTCACCGGGTAAGTACAAAGGCGCCGGCGTTGGGCCGTCACCTGCCTACAGTTACACGGCGGCAGTTGCGGAAGTGGATGTCGATCCTTCGACCGGCATCGTCGTCGTTGAGCGTATCTGGATTGCGCACGACATTGGCCAGTCAATCAATCCAATGCTGGTTATGGGTCAGGTTGAGGGAAGTGTCTACATGGGCCTGGGCGAGATTCTGATGGAAGAGATGGCTTACCGCAGCAATCGCAACGTGGTGCATAAGTTTCCTTCAATGCTCGAGTACAAGAGCCCCACCACGATGGAGATGTGCGACGTCAAGACGTATCTGATCGAAGACGCTGATCCCAATGGGCCGTTTGGCGCAAAGGAAGTCGGGCAGGGTCCGCTGCTTCCCGTTCCTCCGGCAGTCGCGAATGCAGTTTACGATGCAGTTGGGGTGCGTATCGACGAAGTACCGATCATGCCGGAGAAGGTCCTGAAAGCGCTGCGTGAAAAAGCGAAGGGTGGCGATGGTCGTTACGGCCCTGATTCGGTGCCTGGGGTTGACTGGCCCGCGCCGATGCGAGTGCTAACACCGTCAGAAGGCGGCGACGGCCGCGAAATGCCGCGCGTGGCAGTGCATTCGTAGAGATTTGAGGTGAACTAGCGATGGAAGAAAGAATAAAACCACCGAGTGAAGATGAATTGCGTTCAGAATACGACTTCAGCAGAATGCGTATAGTAGCGCGTGGCATTGGCAGGAAAGCGCCGCAAACAAATCTTGATCGCGAGGGAAAAATGGTTATGGGCGAAGTAAGAGTAAAGGTTGCGCTCACGAATGCAGGCGACGAAGTCATGGTTCGGAGAGGGCTGCTCGCTGCGGATAAGATTCGCCATTATGAAGCCGGCGCGTTGGTCGATACAGGCGCAGTCAAATCCGCTTTGCCCATACACGTAGTGCAAAGCTTGGGCCTGGCGACGGTCGGCAAGACCAGAGCCCGCTTTGCCAATGACGCGGCTGAAGACGTCGACGTCACTGAAATGGTCGGCATTACATTACTTGGTCGTCGCACGACCGAAGAGACGCTGGTTCTGGGTTCGGAAGTACTCATCGGGCAAACGGTACTGGAAAGCCTCGACCTGCTGGTTGATTGCGTCAGTCAGCGCGTTATACCCAATCCGGCGAACCCAGATCAGCCGGTGATAAAGATCAAACGAAGCCGCCGCAGCCCTGCCGGCGGCCGGGAAATCCAGCGCGTGGCGCTGCATTCGTGAAAGAGTGAAGTGATAAACAGCCTTCTGGAATTTGAATGGGATCCAAAGAAGGCGGCACGGAATCTTCGAAAGCACCATGTTTCATTCAGAGAAGCTGCAATGGTTTTCGGCGATGTGCTCGCGTTCACCTACGATGACTCGTTGCACTCGCAAGGTGAGCAACGGTACGTTACGATTGGGATGTCTGATCAAGGCCGCGTCCTCGTGGTTGCGCACACGACGCGGCGTGAACTAGTCAGAATAATCAGCGCGCGTAGAGCTACACGACGCGAAATAAAAGCATATGAAGAAGAAAGTAAACAAGGCGGCATTGGAAGGCGATCTATTGCCAGAGTACGACTTTAGCAAGATGAGACTTGTCGGGCGTGGAATCTATGCCGAGCGATTTCGTTCCGGCACGAACCTCGCCCTATTAGATCGTGACGTGCGGCAAGCCTTTCCTGATGATGAATCGGTGAACGAAGCCTTGCGAGTGATCGCGAAGGCTGCAAAAAGGCAGTTCTCTAAAGTTCGCAAGAAGTCAGCGGGAGGTCGGCGGCAGACGTCGCGCCCGTGACCCCTCTCAAATAGGAGGAGGGATGGACGAAATTAACCTTCTCGATGTTGTGGCCCTCCTGGAAAACCTGCCGTCGGAAGGCTTGCGCCGCGGCGAGGTCGGTACGGTAGTTGAGGAATGGAAGGACGGAGTGTTTGAAGTGGAGTTTAGTGACGATTCTATAAAGGCTTATGCCCGGACCTGTTTTTTGTCCTAGTTAAAAAACTAAAGGTTGTCCCTTTTTTCGAGTATTACGTTGTGACTCACGAAGAGCTAAAGGCTGCCTGGATTCTAATGCCAAAACAGATGATGAATGAAAAACCCTACGTCATCAAAGGTCGAGCTCACATTGATTGGCGTTTAGTTGAGCTTCAGCGCAATCGTTGGTACAAGCTACCAAAGTGACTTCCCTATGATGCGTCTGCCCAAATTTGACTACCGCGCGCCGCGAGAAATCTCGGAGGCGGTGAAGATTATTGCGGCCGCTGGTCCTGAAGGTCAGTTTGTGGCTGGAGGTACGGATCTCTATCCGAACATGAAGCGCCGGCAGCAGACACCCAAGACCGTTATCTCAGTCATGCGGGTGCCTGAGTTGAATCAGATTTCAGGTGAGGGGAAATCGGGTGTCAGGATCGGCGCGTCGGTAACCCTAACTGATGTCTGCGAGAACCCAATCATCAATCGCGATTATCCAGTTGTAGCCCACGCCGCGCGCACCATCTCCACTCCGATCCTCCGCAACATGGGTACAATCGGTGGCAACCTGCTGCTCGATACACGCTGCAACTATTACGATCAAAACTACGAGTGGCGCAAAGGCATCAACTTCTGCTTGAAGAAGGACGGCGACATCTGTTGGGTCGCCCCCGGAAGTTCCAAGTGCTGGGCGGTGCAGTCCTCTGATCTTGTACCCGTGATGGTGGCCATTGGCGCCAAGCTGCGATTTGCTTCGACACTTGGCGAACGGATGATCGATGCCGCAGGTCTATACAACGACGATGGTATCGACTATCTGCACAAAAGACCTGACGAGCTGCTGGTCGATATTCAGTTGCCGCCGACAAACGGCTGGCGCGCCTCCTACCAAAAGCTTCGTCGCCGCGGGGCTTTCGATTTTCCGGTACTTGGTGTTGCCGCCTGGGTACGCCTGGATGAACCTGTCAGAACCGGGAGCGGACCGGGGTCCCCAGCCGGGCAGCCCGGCTGGGGTGGTGGTAGCGACCGGGTCGTCCGGGCCGCCAAGATAGTTCTAGGGGGAATCGCACCCTCACCCCTGGAAGTCGATGAGGCTGCATCCGCGCTTATCGGACATCCACTCGACAACGAACACATCGAAGCCGCTGCTGAAGCTGCTTATATCAAGGCCCGCCCACTCGACAATACTGACTTCGTCATGAACTGGCGCAAACGGATGACGCGACAATACACGCTCCGCGCCCTCAGCGAGTTGCTTTAGCAGGCTGCGGAAAAAAACCGCTTTGGAGTGCGGCGGCAAGGCTTTGCGCGACGCCGCTTTGGATTCTTAAGGTCCATAGGGCTTGCCAATCCAAAGCGGCGTCGCGCAAAGCCTTGCCGCCGCACTCCAAA
>JALZJF010000126.1 GCA_030859905.1 Acidobacteriota bacterium | reverse complement strand
GCAGAGGGCTACAATATATTCAACCATGTCAACCTTGGTCAGCCCAGAGACTGCGTTGAGTGTAACCCGTCCGAAGCTGGCAGAATATTCAACTTGGCCTCGGGAGCGCAGATGCGAAACTTTCAGTTCGGATTAAGGTTCATCTTCTAACAAAGCCGTAGCTGAAAAGCTGTGTGTTACCAAACGAGTGGCTGGTCTGTGCTTGATCGAATCAGACCAGCCACTCGTGTCTTGTTCTCCTGTATCTGAAAGACCTGTCCGGGCTGCCAATCTGGGATACGTTCAAGCAGTCCTCGCCCAGGTCAACCAGGACTTTGAGCGCATACAGTTTGCTCGCAATGAGATCGTACGCTCCGCTTCTGCAGGTAAAGCCCTCGACTATAAGTTCATTTCGGAAGTGACCGGAGAGATAAAAAAGCGCGCCAGTCGGCTTGAGGGCAACTTGGCGCTTCCTGACCCTGAAGGAGATGAAAAGAGTCCGAAAAATGGGGGCGAGCTCAATGAGCCGCAAATGAGACTGGCACTCTTAACACTGTGCAATCGGATCGAGAGCTTCGTCAAGAGTTCTCTTTTCGAAAGTCCCGGAGTGATTGATGTCCAGCACTCAGCCAAAGCAAGCGGCGACCTTAAGAGTATCCTGAAACTCAGTGTCAGCATTAGGAAAGGCGCTGAGCGGCTAAAGAGGCAGTAGTCCGGCCGTAAGGGCCTCCGTCAAACTCAAACTCGCGAACGCCTTCGGGCTAATCATTGTCGAGTTATGCGACAGCCTCCTTATCGGTCGGGCTACAGCACGGAACGTGCAAAGGGCAGCGCGTTAATGGAGAGCGTGGGTTTGTGTTTCTCCTAGCTTGTTTTGACTTCCCTTAGGCAGTTCCATGCCATCCAGCTTCAATACTTTAGGCTTCTCGCGCTCAGGCAGCTGAGCATAGAGTTCGGTAAACGCAGCGTTAGTCCAGCCGAAACCGATCTCGTTGGATTTGTAACCAAACTTTAGACCCGCACTAACCTCCGATTCGCGGCGCTCGACGTCATACTTCTCCACAATGGTGTTGTGCTGGATGAATTCCTTCAAAATCATGGAGAGAAAATTCGCAGTAATGCGGTCGGCTTCTTTGTTATATCCGTAGCGGCGCAGCCCCTGGATGGCGATCATCTCCGTGGGCGCCCAGCCGAACGGGGCGTCCCATTGGCTGCCCGTCACGTTGGTGCTGGTGAGCAGCCCGCCAGGTCGTTCAAAAAGATGTAGGTTCGCCACTATTCGCGCTGCCTGGCTCTTATCAGCAACGCCAACCCAGAGCGGATAAAATGTAGTCACGAACGGATAACGCCGCACCTCCTTCCTGGCAAAGTTATAGTCGTAGTAAAGACCGTCCTGTTCATCCCACATCAAGCGGTTGATCCTCAGACGTCGCTCTTTAGCGCGATTCGTCCAGACGCGCGCCTGGCGAGCGCGGCCAAGTATTCTTAGAATCTCTGCTGTATCCGTCTCCATCAGGTAGAGCAAGGAGTTCAGGCACACTGGATCGTAATGGATGATATCGACGTTGAAGGGCCCGAATCGATTCGAAGGATCGAAGCCCGATTCGCGCATCGACCGATCTCCTTTGTAGAAAAGGTCCGTTAATTGGTCCTTGCCTTTGTCGTAGTACTGGCTTAGATCGTAATCTTTGACCTCATGTGTGCGGTAGTAGTCTTTCACGTGATCGTAATGGTCTCGTCCTTTGTCGTCGCGTTCACCCGAAAGAACTTCCGGCGCCGGTCCATCACCCAGGTCATAATAGCGGGAAAGACCGGTATCCTTTGTAAGGTGTGGTTCTTCGATCCAGAAACGATAGTATTTCTCGATGGCTGGGACGGTTGCTCGCAGCCAGGAAACATTCCGCTGCTTGCGGTAAACGTTAAGGATCATTTGAGTCAAGAACGGAGGCTGTGATCGCGAGAGGTAGTAGGTGCGGTTGGCGTTCAGGATTTTTCCATAGTGATCGATCTGGTAAAGAAAGTTATCAACCATGTTCTTTGCCAGTACCATCTCATTATCCCGGACCAACCCAACCTGGGTGAAATAACTGTCCCAACCATACATCTCGTTGAAACGCCCACCTGGAACCACGTACGGGTGAGGCAGATAAAGCAGACCATGCTCGCGCACCTCGCTCACATCATTCGGCAGTTGCCGAATATCGATTGTGGCGAAATCTTCTGCCGACATCTGTGCACGCAGCTTCTGTTCGATCAGCTTGATATTCTCCAGGCGAGAAACGTAAACAGGCCAGCGCCCGTCGGCCATCGGCTTGAATTTGGGATCAGGTGCAGCTTGGGCAAGTTGACCGCTCGAGCGTGTCAAGGTATGCCAGCTTTGCTTGATATATTTTTGGATAGCTCGCAGTTGCTCCGCCGATGCCTTATCGGGGGATTCGGCTAAGGTTACAGGGGAAGCGACCAGAACTAAGATAATTATCAGAGCAAGAAAGTATTTCCTGACTCGTAATTCCTCTGTCATACTGATCCTCCTTAAGCTCCTACGTTGTTGGAAAGCTTTTAATCCACCGTACAAGGATTCTGATCTCAGCCTGGCTTGGGTAAGCATAAGTTAGATTGCAGGTTCTGACCAATATATTCCGAAGCGGCTTCACTGGAATCCAGTGCGCCAAGAATTTGTAGGTGTCTAATGAGCATTGTAGTTGCTTTCATTCACACCTTGCTTTAGCTGGGTGGTGGGCGAGACCGACGAACCTGACGAACCGTTTTAACGGTTTTCGTTGCGCTGCCGAAACCGTTAAAACGGTTAATGAGAGCACTCGCCCTCAGTACTACCCAGCTAAAGCAGGGTGTGAATGAGAGGCCTACCTACAATTTCTTGACGCACTGGCTTTAGAATAGATGTTGACAAGATCTTTATTCCAATAAATAAGAATCTACGGCTTTTGCTACATGATGGGGTGATAAAGTGGCCAACCTCCAACTCAAAGGGGTGTCCAAGATCTACCTTGGCGGGATCGTCGCCGTTGCGCCCACGAGCGTTGAAATCAAGGATGGCGAGTTCGTCATTCTCGTTGGCCCATCAGGTTGCGGGAAATCTACCCTGCTGCGCATGATTGCTGGATTGGAGACAGTTTCGCAGGGAGAAATCCATATCGGTGGTCGCCTGATTAACAATGTCCCCGCCAAGGATCGGGACATCGCCATGGTCTTCCAGAACTACGCTCTATACCCGCATATGAACGTCTACGAAAACATGGCATTCTGCTTGAAGATGCGCAAACTCCCCAAGTCGGAGATAGACAGCCGCGTCCGCGCGGCGGCGGACATACTTGGTATGCACAATTTCCTGGACCGAAGACCCAAAGCGCTGTCCGGGGGTCAGCGCCAACGAGTCGCCGTCGGCCGCGCCATCGTGCGGCAACCTAAACTCTTCCTCTTCGATGAACCGCTTAGTAACCTTGACGCCAAGCTGAGAGTCTCTATGCGGGCCGAGCTGATTAAGCTCCATAAGCGGCTGGAAGCAACGATGATCTATGTCACTCATGATCAAGTGGAAGCGATGAGCATGGGTGATCGATTGATCGTGCTAAAAGACGGATTCGTGCAGCAGATAGGCGCACCACTCGAGATTTATGATCGACCCGCCAATCAGTTTGTTGCGAGTTTTATTGGCAGCCCGCCAATGAATTTTATCAACTGTTTGCTGGTCGAGCATGATAGTCACCTCGTTCTCACCGCCGAAGGTTTCCACGTCAAGCTTCCTGCTGAACGGAAAGCAGCGCTTACAGAACTCGTCAGCGGCAGAAAGCGGGTTCCCCACACGGGCAGCCCGGGTGGGGTGCTAGGACATCTTCCCGTTGTGCTAGGTGTCCGGCCCGAAAACATTTTTGAGCGAGAGTCGTATCATGGTCCAGTTGATGGCAACGTGATCAAAGCGCGAGTGAATATCCTGGAGCCTCTAGGCAGCGAGGTACTTGCCACCTGCTCGCTCGATCAGCATGAGATTATTGTTCGCTTGAATCCACGAACCAGCGCCAAGAGCGACGAAGTGATCGAACTAGTCCTCGACCTGGAACGGGCCACGCTTTTCGACCCGGCAACGGGAGAGGCGCTCTCGTGAGTGCACGACTGCCGCTCGCAATGTTAGCGAAGATTGTGTTCAACTCAGCGGAGCTAAATACTACCGACGCAAGTCGGAGGTTTGTTAAACTTGCTATTAGCGTTGGTGGATGCTTTGAACTCCAACCTACAGAGCGAACTCATTATGGGCCCAAGCAGAATCCCACCAACGGCAATTGGTGGATGCTTTCAAGTCCAACCTACAGAGCGAACTCATTGTGGGCCAAGAGAATCCCACCAACCGTAGAAGCTGTGAGAATTGTACTAATTGGACTCAGTTTCACTTCAGGATGCCACCGGCTTGCCCGGTGGAGTCTCACGTTAGCTGCTATAAGAGTTCATCAAGTAAAACTCTTAAAAGGCGACGGCTTACTGGGGCCATCTTGAAAGTGATCGGACGCTTAGGTAGCTGCCAACGTGAAACTCCACCGGGCAAGCCGGTGGCATCTTGGAAATCATAGGGACGCCTATGTAGCTACTAACGTGAGACTCCACCGGGCAAGCCGGTGGCATCTTGGAAATCATGGGGACACCTATGTAGCTACTAACGTGAGACTCCACCGGGCAAGCCGGTGGCATCCTGAAGTGAAACTGAATCCAATTCTTTAATTCTTTCACAGCTTCTGCCGCCGGTGGGATTTCGCAGCCCATGCCGAAGTTGGGAAAATGAATTTTCACATGCGCCCGCTCTCTATCGTCTTGCTCATTTCTTTGGTTGTCAGTTGTACCTCACCGCCTCAAGGTGACATTGTTCGACCGGGCAGTCACATCACGCTTACCTACTGGAGCGCGACCAATGCTCAGGAGCTTGAGTTCGCTAACCAAATGGCGGCTGAGTGGAATGCGCAACACCCGGAAGTGCAAATAAAAGTTGAACCTGTTCCGTCCGGACAGTCGACGGAAGAAGTCATCCTGGCTGCTATTGCCAGCAACACCACGCCTGACATCTATGCCAGCGTTTTCCCCGGCGCGATGCAAGACCTACTCGATGCTCAGGGAGTCGTCCAACTTGATGCCTACGCGGATTTCTTTGATGTGCTGCACGAGCGTATGACGCCGGAACTTTTGAACCAGTATCGCTCTTCGGACGGACACTATTATCAGGTGCCTTGGAAGTCGAATCCGATCATGGTGCTGTACAACACACGGATGCTGCGCGAGGCCGGGGTCACATCGTTGCCCACCACCTACTCGGAGTTTCTCTCAGCGGCGGCACGCGTGACACGTGACCGTGACGGCGACGGGCGAATCGATCAGTGGATGGCTTACATCGATTACTTCCCCATCTGGTATAAACGGCTGTTCGATTACTTACCCCTTTACATGGCTGCCTCGAATGGCCAAACCTTGTTTGAGGGTCGTAAAGTCGTGTTCGACAATCAATCCTCCGTCGCCATCTTCCGCTTCTTGCATGAGTGCTATGCGAGAGGTTACATCCCGCGCCAGTTATTTCAAGACGATGTTTTCCTCGCTGGCCGTGTGGCGGCGAGGTTCGTCGGGCCAAATAGCATCGGGCACCTTGAGCGCTATCGTACTGCCGATTTCGAGTACGATTATGGCCCAATCCCGCGTCCCGACGAAGCCACGGGACAGCCAATCAGTTACGCCGACCCGAAGAGCATTGTCATCTTCAAGACATGCCAACGTCCGCGCGAAGCGTGGGAGTTCGTCAAATTCGTCATTTCCAAGCGCAATGATCTGCGCTTGCTGGAATTGAGCAGCCAGTTGCCGATTCGCGCGGGACTCCTTGAGGATCAAACTTTCGCAGATTATTTTAAGCGCAACCCGAAGCTGGTCAAATTCGCCGAGCAACTGGCAACCGCGCGCAGCATTGAATCGATCGCGGAGCTTAAAGAGATCTTTGACGCTATCGCTCAGGAAGTTGAAGCTTCGGTCGTCTTTAACCTCAAACCACCAGAACAGGCGGTCCACGATGCAGCCCGGAGAAGCCAACAAATTCTCGACGCACAATAAAACGGGTGACGGGTCTCAGGTGCCAGGTGTCGGGAAAAACGTAGCTGTCCCATCGCAGGCCCCTAATGAATCGTCACCCGCTTTGCTTCCGCTTCCACCTGCAGCCGAAGCCAGACAACCGGCACCCGGCACCCGACACCTGACACCTGATTCTGTTGGCTACCTAATGGTTCTGCCCTATCTTCTCCATCTTGTGATATTCCTCGGCTACCCGCTCGCCTTCGCGTTTGTTCTAATCTTTCACCGTTGGAACATCTATACGCCGATGAAGTGGGTTGGCTTGGGGAATATCAAGCTTTTGCTCTCTGATCCGTTGGTCTGGCGTGCGCTCTTCAACACGCTCTACTTTTTGGTAATCCATATTCCATTGCAGTTGGTCATTGCGCTTGGGCTGGCGCAGTTGCTCAATCAAAAGATTCGTGGGCGAGCCTTTTTCCGCGCCAGCTATTTCCTGCCGTTCGTTATTTCGGGCGTCGTCGTGACCATTCTCTGGCAGCAACTCTATGCCGTGGAGACGGGCATTATTAACGTGTCGCTCCAGCTAATCGGCTTACCAAAAATCGGTTGGCTGACGGATCACCGCTTTGCGATGCCCGCCATCGCAATCATGGCGACATGGAAAAACGTCGGCCTTTACATAGTGCTCTTTTTGGTTGGGTTGCAGTCGATCCCATCGCACCTGTACGAAGCGGCTGAACTCGACGGCGCTAGCGGTTGGCAACAGTTTCGTTTGATCACGGTTCCCATGCTCAATCCGACGATCATGCTGGTGCTCGTGCTGTCAACCATCGGCGGCTTCTCGCTGTTCATAGAACCTTACGTGATGACCGGCGGTGGACCCGCCAATAGCACGCTCTCCGGCATTCTGTATCTTTACAAGCAGGCCTTCTTCTTCAGCAAGATGGGTTACGCCACAACCATCGGCTTCTTCTGGGCCACGATTATCTTTATCGTCGTGCTCTTTCAGCGGCGCTTCGTAGAAACAGAGGCTATGTGATGAAGCGTTTTCTCCTATACGCCATTCTGATCCTTGGGGCTATTATCTTTCTCTACCCGTTCTTATGGATGTTGGCGGCAACGTTCAAGCCTGAGATGGAGATCGGTGGCTTCAGTATCATTCCAAGTCAGTTCACGCTTGAGAGTTACCGTCTTGTCTTCCGCAAAATTCCGATCGCGCGCGGTTTCATCAATAGTCTGTTCGTCGCCACGCTGGTAACGGTCTCGGTAATCGTCTTCGGCTCGATGGTCGGTTACGCGCTCTCGCGCCTAAGATTTCGCGGGCGCGAGATGATCTTCAATCTGGCACTCGTGACCATGATGATCCCGGCGCAGGTCACGCTAATCCCGCTTTACACGATGATGGTCAAGTTCGGCTGGGTCAACTCCTACCTGGGGCTGATTGTTCCGGCGATGATGAGCAGCTATGCGGCGTTGCTTTTTCGCCAGTTCTTCCGATCCATCCCGCAATCATTGATCGAGGCCGCCCGGCTCGACGGCTGTTCCGACTGGCGTATCCTTTTTACTATCGTCTATCCACTCTCGAAGCCGGCCATCATGACCGTCGCCGTCCTAACTTTTATGGGTGTCTGGAATGATGTGCTCTGGCCGCTGATGGTCATTCGCGATCCCGAACTAATGACAATGCCGCTGATGGTCACACTCTTTGCGGTAGGTGGCCAGGCCGAAGCACGTCTAGGCGTGCAATTGGCTGCGGCGATGCTGCTCGCCTTGCCGATCATCGGCGCTTACCTTTTTCTTCAGCGTCACCTGATTGAAAGCATTGCGAGTAGCGGCATGAAAAACTAAGCACTGCACGTCGCAATTACGATGACATGTTTGGAGTGCGCCGGCAAAGCGAAGCGGCGACGGCGCTTTGGATATGGCCGAGCTTCCCATTTGAAACAAATCGCGAATCCAAAGCGGTGTCGCGCTCGGGCTTGCCACCGCAGTCCAAAAGGGCTGCGGATACGTAGCATATTTAAGAAACCGTGTACTAAGCGAGCGAGGAATCACTTGATGCGCGCTTTTCGTCTGACGAACCTGATCCTGATCCTCATAGCTGTGATCGGCGCCCCTATGTCTGAAGCGGCGGGGCCCCCAGGCGGGCAGCCCGCGTGGGGTGCTGGGTCTGAAGCGCCGGCGGAGCAAAGGACGATCCGGGGTCCCCACGCGGGCAGCCCGCGTGGGGTGGCAATCGATCGGATTGAACTGATGCCTCGTAAGCCGTCGCCCTTCGTTATGAAAGACTGGAAAGCTCTGGCCCGGGCTTATGATCGGTTTATCTTCGATTTCAACGCTAAGGGCGAATACTTGCCGGTTATATGGTGGGACAATAGCCGGCCCAACTTCGATGGAGTGACTTTCGGTCTTCCAAGTTATGTGGGCGATCCGAGGCCCACCAGCACCGAGCATGAAGCGATCACTTGCATGGGAGCAATCCTCGGAGCGACCATCGCTGGAATCGACAAAGCCCGTGGGCCGTATAACTGGGTCTTGATGGTTGAGCAATATTTTAATCAAAAGAATGGGGAGAACCTGGTCTTAAACAAAACGTCTACCCGGAGTGGACAAACCTTTTGGTACGAGGTTTGGCCGCACGTTCTCTTTTATGCGCTCGTTGACCGTTACCCCAATACCGGCAGAATGGAAGCGATCATGAAGACGACTGCTGATCGGTGGTACGACGCTTGTTACGCCATGGGCGGAAAGAATGGCACTGCTGATTTCGACCACACGGCTTTCGACTTCAATACCATGCAACCCGTCGATAACGGAAAGTGGAAAGAACCCGATGCGGCAGCCGGGATCGGCTGGTTGGAGTACATGGCCTGGGTCAGGTGGCGGTCGCCGAAATATCTACAAGCTGCGGACTGGTCAATGCAGTTTCTTCACAATCGAAAAGAGAATCCCCACTATGAAATCCTGATGCCCTACGGCGCCTACCTTGCCGCGCGCATCAACGGTGAACTTGGGCGAAAGTATGATGTCCACAAGTTGCTCACATGGTGTTTCGATGAAAGCAAAGCGAGGCCGGGCTGGGGGACTATCGCCGAAAATTGGGGCGGTTACAGTTGTCATGGGTTGGTCGGCAGCATTACGGATGGTGGCGGTTACGCCTTTGCCATGAACACGTTTGCAACCGCAGGCGCGTTAGTGCCTCTCGTTCGTTATGACGATCGGTACAGTCGGGCAATCGGTAAATGGATGCTAAATGCGGCCAACAACGCGCGCTTGTTTTATCCGGACGCTCATCCAGATGATCATCAATCAAGCGCGTTTTGGAAGGAGGATTCAGGTGTGATCGCCTACGAGGGACTACGCAAAGAATGGAAAGGCAAAAGCCCCTACGCTACGGGTGATCCCATCCGGCTTGGGTGGGGCCCGACTGACTTTGCTCTTTACGGCGCTTCCTACGTCGGCTTCTTCGGTGGCATTGTTAGGCGCACTAACGTTGAAATGATCTTGCAACTGGACTGTCTGGCGACTGACTTTTTCCACGATCCTGCCTTTCCCACCTATCTCTATTACAACCCGTATGACACTACCAAGGAGGTTCAGATCAACGTCGGCCCAGAGTCCCGGGATCTCTTCGACGCCGCAACAGATGGGTTCCTGAAGAAGAACGTAAGGGGCGTATCGAGCTTCACGCTTGCTGCCAACACAGCAGCCGTGCTCGTGGTAGCTCCAGCGGGAGGAACAATTACTCACAAAGGTAACAGGACGCTCATCAACGGCGTGGTAGTCGATTACGTTAGCTCCAGCAGCCTTAGGAAAGTACTGTAAGGTAAAGCAGGGTCACTTTTGGAGTCAGCCGCGGGTATTATAGGCGTCTCGACAGCTAACCTGTCGCGTGGGCGGTTGCACCCCTTTTACATCTTCATAAGCCAGTCTAGCATTTCGTTGATGTTGCCATGGGCCACAGCAATTGATGAATCGGCAGCGCCATAATATAGTCGGATCTCTCCGGTAGCCTCATCGACAACCTGACCACATGGGAAGATGACGTAACCAACATCACCGATGATCTCATATGGCTCGCGCGGGCTCATCACCCATTCGTCGCCGCGTCGAATGACACGCGTTGGGTCTTCAAGGTCAAGCAGCGCTAGGCCGACACGATAGATTACGCCCGCTCCGGTGGTGCGCACGCCATGATAAATCATCAGCCAACCCTCGCGTGTCTCTATGAGCGGAGAGCATAATCCAATCTTGTCTGCATCCCACCAGCTCCCGAGACGCGATTCCAGCACCAAAGCGCGTTCGCCCCAGTGTTGCAGGTCAAGAGAAAAGGAGATCCAAATGTGTGCGCCCGCGCCGGGCCCGGCTGGCACCGGCCTGTGTATAAGCGCCCACCTGCCGCCGATGCGATGCGGGAAAAAGGCCGCGTCCTTGTCCTCAGGCTGCGTAATCATGCCGCGGCGCTGGAAAGTTTTGAAGTCGCGGGTCAGTGCCAGCGATACCAGCGGACCACGGGCCGAATACGCGGTGTAGGTAACGGCATACTGCTCAAGTTCAGCGAGGTAAACGATGCGAGCATCCTCGACGCCCCATTCTTCCTCAGGATAATTCTTGGGATCGGCAGCGAAAGTTGGTTGAGGATCGATCCGCCAGGCGGTCATTCCATCCTGACTACGCGCGGCAGTCAGATGTGAAATGCCTGTGCGGTCTTCGACGCGAGCGAGCAAGAGAGTCTGGCCATCGGACAAGCGGCTCGCACCGGGATTGAAGACGGAGTTGACCTGATATGGCCAGTCCGACGCTGTCAAAATAGGATTCTTTTCAGCCCGCCGAAACAGGTCAGTGAAGCGCGGGTCAGGTCGGTAATTGGCAAACACTATTTTCTCCGCGCGCGTTTGAACCTGTGAAACCTCAGCGATCCCCAACAGGAGGCTCAAGCCCCGCTAACTTGCAAGTCAGGAAGGGGGCAAAGCAAAGCGCGCCCCCGCTCTAGATTTGTAGCCACTCAACCTTGAATTGACAATTTCAAGCCCAGCAAATTAAGCTTGAGCGGGGGCGCGCTCCGCTTTGCCCCCTTCCCAACCTGCAAATTACCATAGGGCCTTTTGGGCTTTCACACAGCCACTACCGCTCCCGGTTCTGTATTGAATGGCGGCCTCGCTTGCGATGTTAACTGCTCTCTTCCTGGTCCGCGACAAAACTACAACTCATAGATCCGCGCTTCCCAACCTTTCAAATTCACGATGGGGACATTCTCTTCCTTGCCGTCTAAGTTTGAAAGCGCTAACTGACCTGCTTTCAAGCCTTCGGGCAGCGTGTACGCCAGATCGTCTTTTGAGAGATTGAGAACTATCAGATACTGATCCGCTCCCAGTGAGCGCGTGTAGGCAAAGACGGTGGGGTGCTGCGGGTCAAGGTCTTTGTAATCGCCATAGATCAAAGCGGGAGTTTTCTTCCGCAATTCGATCATTTTCTTGAAATAATTATAAATCGAGTTCTGGTCGGCCAAAGCTTGCTTGGCGTTGATTTCTTTGTAGTTCGAATTCACTGCAAGCCATGCTTTTGCGGCGGTAGTGAAACCCCCATTGGGCGATTCGTCCCATTGCATAGGCGTGCGGGCGTGGTCACGGCTCGTTTTCCGCAAGCTAGCGATGTACTCGCCAATACCGGCTTGTCCTGTCAAAACCTCCGCCTTCCAGGCATTTTTTACCTGAATATCATCGAATTCTTCGATTTTCGTGAAAGGATAATTGGTCATCCCCAACTCATCGCCTTGATAGATGAATGGTGTTCCTTTCAACGTCAGTAACATCGTCGCCAACGCTTTCGCCGAAGGCACGCGATACTGCTGCGTGTCGTCGCCGAAGCGAGAAACTACGCGCGTGTTATCGTGGTTGGTTAAGAAAACAGTATTCCAACTGTGGACATCTAGTGCCTTGTCGTAGCGTGTGTAGATGGCTTTCACAGCGGGCCAGGTCCATGGTTTCCACCTCCAACCGTTGCGGTCAATGCTAACGACATCAAACTGAAAGATCATGTTCAGTTCATTACGTCTTTCATCCACAAGCAAGGGCGTTTGCTCGAGCGTCACGCCCGCGGCTTCCCCGACGGTCATCACGTCATATTTAGACAGAACTTCCCGATTCATCTCTTGAACGTATTCGTGGAGCTTGGGGCCCGAAGCATAGACCTTGCCGTAATTGCCGTCGTAATCCGCCGGGAAGTCAGGGAAGCTCTGGTCTTTCGAGATAAATGGAATCACGTCCATGCGGAAACCGTCCGCTCCTTTGTCGAGCCAGAATTTCATAAGGTCGTAAACCTCCTGGCGCACTTTCGGATTGTCCCAATTCAAATCAGGTTGTTTCTCGGCAAAAAGATGAAGGTAATACTCGTCCGTTGCCGGATCTTTCTTCCAGGCCGGACCGGAAAAGAATGAGGTCCAGTTGTTCGGTTCTTTGCCGTTTTTGGCAGGTCGCCAAACATAGTAATCCCGATACGGATTGTCTTTGGATTTACGACTTTCGGCGAACCACGCATGTTCGTCGCTCGAATGGTTTACGACAAGGTCGAGAATCATCTTCATGTTGCGCTGCTTGACGCCCTTTAGCAGCTCGTCAAAATCAGCCATGGTGCCGAACTCGGTCATTATTTTCCGGTAGTCACGAATGTCGTAACCGTTATCCGCATTCGGGGAGTCGTACATCGGGCTAAGCCAAATAACGTCTACGCCTAGTCCCTTGATGTAATCGAGTTGAGAAGTAACACCTTTCAAGTCGCCGATACCGTCGCCGTTGGAGTCTTTAAATGAACGTGGATAGATTTGATAGACGACGGCTTCTTTCCACCATCTTTTTGTGTAGCCGTTGGCGGTAGCAACATTGTCAGCACTCAGTTTTAGCGGTTCGGTTGTCGTTGTCTTATTCCCCGTTTGACAAGCCGCCAAAATCAGTGAAACGGCAAAGATCACAACTACCAAATATAAGATTTTCATTGAGGAGTTCCTTTGTTGTGGTTTTCCGATGCTTGCCGGTTTCGGTATGGCCTTGGTGTTTCCTGGATATCATAAGGTCCGCAATCAGCTCGCACCTTGCTTTGCGTTTCGTGATTTTTCGTGTGACTTCGTGGATCGCCTTCCGCGGCAAAGACTCGATCCACGAAATCACACGAAGCCCACGAAAAAAAGGCTGTAAAGTCAACGGAAGACACTACACTATGGTTAAAAGCCACGCTGTGAAACAAGAATGCAGAATCTTGTTTTCAAAGCAAGAATGACACGCAAAGACGCAAGGTCTAGTCGTATTCTTCTTTGCGTCTTTGCCCCCTTTGCGTCTTTGCGTGAATTACCCTGATTGCGTTCGAGGCGCGGATGTAATCTTGTAACTGCTGACTTCATCTCTTGCGACGCTGAAGAGGGATAGTCAACTCTCGGCGGACGTAAGTATCTGTTGGTCCCTCGAAGGCAACTAGCAAACGCGTTGCGGACATGGCACCCGTTTCCACTGTGGCGCCGCGGACTTCGCCGAGCTGATGCGGAGTACGCACGTCCAAGGCATAGGATCGCCCGCCGACTCCTTCGAGCACGAGATGCAAAGCGTCCTGATCGGCGCGTGAGCGAAGAATCCGCAGGCCTTTGCTCTGTGCTCCCGGCGCGGGTATTTCCTGATCAGCGAAAACTTCTGTTCCCTCGTCGTAACTATACACGACCTCGATCATCGGTTGGGTGGAATCGAGGGTAACTTCGGCGCGTTGAACATCGCCGATGATATTGGTCGCGAATTTCATGGACCGCCCCCCAACCTTCACAACGCGGATGCGTGCGTCAAGAGGAAAAGCTGGTGCAACGGTGATTCTGGTGGCGCTGTCGTTGCCATTTGCGTTGTTGGATGTCATCTTACCTCGGCGGGTGATCTTGACCATTAAGTTTCCCGCGCCACGTTCCAGCTTGAGATCAAAGCGCGCTTTGCCTGCTATGACGTTCCGCGCTTCAACCTGTTTCCAGTTCGCAGGTAACTGGGGCGCAAAGCGCAGCTCTTTCCCTCCGGCCTTTACTTCAATCCCGAACAGTCCGCGCACGGCGGGAGTGATGACCATCGCCTCGGACCAGATTTGATGGTGAGATGAGCGACCAAAGGGTGCGTTGAAATCTCCAGACAATAACTCCGTCATGTATCCAAGTGCGCTCGTGTACGTGAGCAAAGCGGTTGCCATTAGTGATTGATAGCCCACGTGCGGGCGACCATAACGGTAAGCGCCCATGCTGGCCCAGCCCGTGAAGAGCGGCCACACAGAGCCATAATGATAAGAGAGGGGATCGTAAAGTCTGCTTTTATTCGAGATGATGCGTGCACCCCAGTCAGTGGCCATCTGACCGCTGCCCAGATGATCTATCTGCGACTGGGCACGCTCCGCCTTCATCGTCTCAAACCAAAGCGCGACAGCGGGAAGCACAGTATCCTCGTCGTAGATGCGCTTGCTGCTCAGTTCATTTAAGCGCGCTTGCCGCACGGCGAGGTTTGGGCCTGGTTCAGCTTCCGGCGGCTTTTCACTTGGTAGCTTGGTGGCGAAGGCGTAAAAGCCGCGATCCGCGAGCCAATAGGTTTGCTCCATCGCGACGCGTGTTCGCTCGGCATTAGCGCTCGCCTTCGCGGCTAGGTCACTATCGCCGATTACAGCGGCCATCTCAGCAAGACTGCGCGATGCCTCGATCCAGAGACCTTGCATGTAGATCTCTTCGTGTGGAGGATAAAGCGCGCCGCCCTCTACCCAACCGTGACCAAACTTCGTTTTCGTTGAATTCTCGATCAGTTGATTGCCGTCCGTGTCGGTCGCGGCAGAGAAGCGATAAGAATTGACGATTGAATCCCAATTCGTCTTGAGAAAATCCTTGTCGCCGCTTGCACGCCAGTAGTCGCCCTGGGCAATCACATAGAGCGGTGTTCCATCGGCGCTGTTCCAGGGAAATTCATAATCGGTGAACCAGGGAATCAGTGACGCGCTCTGTGAGATCTCGTGCGGGATCTTGCCATCTGCCCTCTGAAACCTCTTTAAGAACTCCAGAGCTGTCCTGGTAGTTGCAAAATCACCATAAGAGTTAATGGCCAGAGTGGTCCACAGAGCATCGCGTCCAAAGAACCAGGCGAAACCGGGACGCTCGCTGTCGCCGGAAGTGCGAAAACCCGCAAGCAAACCTGTGCCGAGGTAGGGATTGGTAGCTACTCCCTTGTCCACGCCAACCTTGGCCCAACTAAACGCTTTGTTGAGGCGCTCATCCGGGGTCTTTAGGCTGACAGTTTCATTTTCCAGGCGCTCGTAGTAAGCGACGTTCTTTTCGTAAAGCACCGGCACCGAGTGGAGCAAGCGATCATAGATGGCCTTCGCCTTCTCACGCCCTTCGACGCCGCCGGCGATGATGATCGGAATAAAGCTCGACCGTAAATCCTCTGGTGAGGGTGTGATGACGAAATGTGCCGGCACATCTCTCGGTTCTTCCTGGTAGGGCATGACCGAGATGTCCTCCCCGGCAGGCGATCCGATCATACCGACAAAGCGTTTGGATTCTTCAGTGATGTAATAAAGATGTTCCTTCTTGTCCCATTCCAGATTGCCTGTCATTAAACCGGCGGGCCAGGCCAGTTTCAGCTTCGGCCGAAACGAGACCATCACCCTCATGGGCAGCGTGCTCTTGATGTCGAGCAGCATGATGATGCCGGGTTCATCCACTGGGGCGAAAATGGTGTGATGCACCGTGAAGGCTGCGTGCGAATAGGTGAAGGTCGTGGCTTCCGGACGCGCATTAATCAGGACTGCGAAGTCCGCGGCGTGGAATTCCAGCGGATAGCCTTCGACGCGAAACGAGAGCTGGAAGTCATCCAGCAGTTTCATCGGGTAGACCCAGGATTCAAGCCCACGATGCTCGTAACCAAAGACTCCTGATTTACGACCGACTACATCAAAGAAGGTTCCGGCCTGCGTTCGTCGCTCCAACTCCAATCCGCTTTTCCGTAAAGTGAACTTGGGCGTAAACTCGATCTTTGTCCGAGCTTGTGCAGGCGACGCGAACTGGGTTGGCAGAAAGACAATTAGGCAAATAGCCAATCCCTCGTAAATCCAGCTCTTCACAATTATCACCCCCCTAAAACCCCGAAACTAGCCATGCAACCTGTCGTTTTCTGGATCAACTGGAGCGTTCGAGCGCCTCGCGGTCCCCGTTGCTCCAGTCAATGAGCATCTGCGTGATGTCAGGTGGCGACGGCTCCGTCATCGAAGCTTCCTCTGGTAGGTCGAAGGTGTTTATCCGTAGCCGCGAGCAGAGTATATGCCCCTCACCGATGGTCAAGTCAATTTCGAATATGAGGTTCGGCTTGCTGACAAAGCTTTCGCCGGGAAATAAAAAAAAGCTCCGGCCAGTTTCGGTCTGATTGTCGCGTTAACAGATGAGAGCGGCAATAGGGCCGCTTGAAATTCTCGAAACCCGAAAGGAGAGGTGATGATGAACGCAAAAACTAGAACATTTATGACGCTCGTGGCCGTGGTGTCGACCTTTTGTTTGTTCTCCTTAGAACCATTGTCTCCTACACTACCGACGTTACCGTCAAAACCAACAGAGGAGTCTTAAAGACTCATAACGTCGGTATCTTTGACTTTGCGACTGGATTGTTCACTGAAATCGCTCGGATTGATCCGAACACCAGCTCCGGAAGATTCGCCGGAGCGACGGGTGTGCTGTTCACCAGTAGCAAGACGACTGACGGCGGAGCGACCTTCGAATCGCGCGTTACTGGTGAGATCTGTCTGGCACATGATGGCGTTGGGGATGACGACGGATCGGTAGGGCCGGCAATTCTAATGAGGTATTGTCCGGTAGTTCATTTATTTGGCACCGTCGCTTCATAATTAACGAGCGGCGGCTCAGGTCATCTTGTAGTTTTGGCAGTTGTAAGAATACCTCAATCGGTGGCTGAGCAGTTTTGAGAAATCGGTCGAATGGGTGAAGCCGGATATTATGGTTTCGGGGCGTAATAGCCCTGGCGGTAGATTAGCTGCAGCTTCTGTTCGCGCAGCTCCGGATTCACAATTTCCATTTTTATTCGCCGGTGAGATCCGTCGCGCAATTTGTTCTGCGGTGAGTAAGCAATCACGTATTGTGAGCGCAGCTCCTCCTGGATTTGCGCGAACACACGTCCCAGCTCAACTTCATCGCGAGGGAAAAAAGCGCGCCCGCCTGTGGGATCGGAGATTTTCCTCAGCGAGTCCCGCTCGACCTTGTATAGCTCCGGATCTCCGATACCAATGCTGTAGACGGCGACGTTGTTCTTCACCGCGGCGTCAATCGCATCCCGACGCTTGATGGTGCTGCTGGTATCATCGCCGTCACTCAGAAGAATTATTGCTCGGCGTGAGTTTTCGTCACCCTGCCCCAACACTTCGCTGGCGCTTTCCCATACGGAGTCCCAGATGCTGGTCCAGCACAAAGGATCCTCCTGCACCGGTCTCTCTTGGTCGCAATTCGGATTGTTACCGGGCAGCTCAACTCTTAGCTGATCGATCGCGCGATTAAGCTTGGAAACATTCTCGGTCAGTTGCTGCTCAACCCTGGGAACGCCGGTGAATGAGAGTACGGCTACCTTGTCTTTATCCGGCCTGACGACAGCGCGTATGAATGCCCTGGCAGCCTTCTTTTCCTCAGGAAGCGTACGTTCCTGCGATTTGCTGGTATCGACCAGAATTACCAACGTCAAGGGACGATCGGTTTCACGCTCAAACAGGCTGATTGTTTGCAGAGCGTCGTTTTCGAAAATCCTTAGATCGCTTGCTCGAAGACTGGTGATGAAACGCCGATCTCGATCGACTGCGGTGAAGACCGTATTCACCAGGTTGGTATCTACGCGCACAACTTCCGGTTCGGACTCTTCTCTAACAGAATCGGGAATGGTATTGGGTTGCTTGGAGCTCACCGTGCGTGGGCGACGTTGGTTTTGCTGGGAGTTGGTCTGCGCGTAGATGGCGGCTGAAATGATGGCGGCCAGCATCGTTAACGCGATCACTGACATGAGTTTTGATTTAGATAGCATAGGCATATCAAGTGGCACAGACTTCAGTCTGTGGTCCTGGGTCGGCAATTGCGGGGTCTGTCCTACTCAACCGGCAACACAGACTAAAGTCTATGCTACCTACATTCAAATGGGCAGCCCCCCGAAGGGGACTGCCCAGAAGATTGGCTTAGCCGATTGGTTAATAACGACGATCGCGCTTGCGAAGCTTGTAGGTATAGAGGGCTGAACCGCCCCCACCTGCCAAGGCTCCAATGGCCGCACCTTTCTTACCACCCACGAGGCCGCCAACGGCCGCGCCAGACCCTGCGCCAATCGCTACAGTCAGCTTATCGCGATGCTTCTGCCAGAAGCTTCGGCCACGCGGTTGCTGCTGACTAGAAGAATAGACAGGTCGCGCGTTGGAACTGTGCGCATACCGGCGACCTGAGTTGCGGTTGCGGTAAACCACGCGGGCCGGTTGAGTAACAACCGCTGCCGGAGCTAATGAGCGAGTGCCGGTAGCGCCAGCTTCCGCCGCGCGAAATCCATCAGCAAACCCGACTTTATACGCGGTCTGCTCATCTGATGTGTTGAATTCAGCGGGAATAAACTGGTCATTGTCGGCTTGGGAAGCCCCCGTGTTGTATTGGGGCGTGTCCTGCGCCACTGTTCCTGCCACGGCCGTAGGCTGATTTTTCGAGTGCATTACGAGCGCGCCAACCGAGCCGCCCACAAGGGCTGCGATCAGAGCAACCGGTAGTAGCTTATTAGTCATAATCATCGCTCAAATTCTCCTTCGCCTTAAAGTGTCAATGCCGCCAACTAAGCTGCACGTAGTAAGGGCAAGAGGTGTTCCTTAGCGGGTTTTGTTCAGGCACCTAACGTTAGACCTGTCAAAAACACCAATGATTGCTAGGCAATATTGCTAGATATAAGGAATTTGCAATTAAAGATGATGCGGCTGGAGTGGGGCGCTTAAACTTCAGTACCCGATATCGAGTTGTGGTGTATGCGAAATGATCAGTCGCACCACACGTGTAAACCGTAGTTAACAACTTGAAGCCCCTGCGAACCAGAAAACAGAACGATTAGGGGAATTCCCCGGCCGTGCGTGGATAGGAGTCTTCACGCTGAAGGCGTGGAAGTTAATAGCCGGGGGCAGCGCCCCCGGAAGAGTAACGAACGTTGCCGACCCTGAAGGGGTCGAACCCGCGGAATTCAAAGGCGGCAAAAACGTTACCTGCCCACGGTCACCTTGGCGCAATATCTTCCGAATGAATCGTTTGACCCTTTCAGGGTCAGGCGTTTTTCTTTTGCCTGTCCGTGGGCGTCGCGCAGCGCTCGCCCACGGCTATTAACTTCATCCCCTTCAGGGATGGCACTTCACGCGCTCAAGCCTGAATCAAATCTTCCACGCTGGAAAGGATTTGCCAGCTTAACTGGGCTATTGTCAGCGTCCGCGTGTGCGGCCTGAGGAGAAAACAGAAACGGCCACGGAACTCCCTGACCGTCTTTTATACGCTATGCGGTTTACCTAGGCTGCCCGTTGCGTAACCGCCGGTTTGCTTTCTCGCAGCAGTTCGAGTGCCTTCTTCATTTGGACGTCCTCAACGGGAGGCTTGGCAACATTCGGCGCCACCGTAGCTTCCGGCTTGTCGTTGGGTTGCGGCTGCGTGGGTCTGCCAACCGGGTCAGTGTCGTTGCCCGTAAGGTCTTCTGGATCTATAGCTTCAGCAAGTTCGGGTCGTTTCACTTCAACGGAAGGGGTCACACCGGAATGGGCCCGATCCTCACCGAGGAACGGCTTTCCGCTGGCCGTTGCCCACTTAACCGTGGTCAGCAGCAACCCATCGCCTCCGCGTAAGGTAAATAATTGCTGCTCGGCGCCGGCGCCAAAACTCTTCTCACCCACAAGCTGGCTGCGATTGCGCTCCACCAAAGCAGAGGCAACGACTTCGGCAGCTCCGGCAGTTCCAGCGTCAATCAGTGCTATCATTGGGCCGGCGAAGATCATCGCCTGAGGATCGGCGGTGAAGGTCTTCAGCGTTTTTCCTTCCCGGCCAGTGGTCTGGGCTATCGTCCCGTCCTTGATAAATAGATTAGCGACGGCTACCGCCTCGCTTATTGAGCCTCCCGCCGTACCTCGCAAATCAATAACCACTTTTTGCGCGCCTTGTTTGAGTAGTTCCTGAAGTCGTGAGCGCGCTTCAGCGGCTTCACCGTCAGCTAGACTATTAATGCGCAGCAAACCAATCTTTCCCGCTTCCATTCTTGATTCGGCAGCCGGCGCACGGGAAGAGCCGCGTTTCACTGCCAACGTAAGCGGTCGACTATTTGCGCGCAGAATCCGCAACTTCACTTCGCTCCCCGCAGCGCCGTTGAGTAATTGCTTCGCATCGTACAGGGAAATATCGCGAGTGGCCTTGCCGTCGATATACTCGATAATATCTCCCGCCCGGACTCCTGCCTGATCGGCCGGAGAAGCTTTCATGGGCGCAATGACATAGAGATAGGAGGCAACCTGCGACATTTCGGCGCCAATTCCAACCTGATTGCCCTTTCCGGTTCCGCTATAATCACGAACCTGGTCCGGAGTGAGATATGTCGAATAGGGATCCAGGCCGTAAGCTAAGCCGCGGAGTGCGCCCGCGCGAACCTTGTCCATGTTTGGCTCATCCACATAATCGTTCTGGATGTGCTGAAGAACGCTCTCGAAGATGCGTAACTGCGCATTGGGATCGTTGGCCGGCTGCTGTGCCCGAGTGGAAATCCAGCCGCCAACAACAGTATAAAGAGCCAGTGTGGCGGATAAGAGAATTAAAGCAAACTTGGCGCGAAATGACATTGGTTACCTCTCGTTTGCATCAGCAGCGAGCACGCTCAACTGAACCTGAAGCATCATACAGTCGGCGACTAAAGGGTGCAAGTCAAAGGTCTTGCGGGCTTTACGATTGTTGCTGCGTTTGAATCTCAAGTGCAATGGATTCTGATCAAAGTATTAATGAATCAACCAGAGCACAAATGGAATCTAGTCGGGCCGATTGTGGCTCTCGATCTCGGTCGAAAAAGGGTCGGGGTCGCCGCCTCCGACTCGATGCTAATCTCAATTACTAAACTTGCCCCAATGAGACGTTCTAACTGGAAGCGGCTGCTTCGCGATGTCACTGAACTAGTCCTCCACTTGGACGCCAAAATACTGGTTATTGGTTTGCCACTAAGCCTGGATGGAGGTAGAGGTTCGGCTGCTCTGGAGGCCGAATATACCGCGGGGAAGTTTGCCAGGTCGTTGAAAATCCCGGTATATCTGCAGGATGAACGGCTAACTTCCGTGGAGGCAGAAGAGCACCTTCGAGCCGCCGGTACGACTAACCCGGAGATGCGGGATCTGGTGGATTGCCAAGCGGCTGCTATTATCCTCTGGGACTTTATCGCTGCAGGACAACCAAGGATCTTGGTTCCTATTCCTTAAGGCGTTAAGAAGAGGGCGGTGGTTAGTCACGCCGCGCAGTAAAATCATCGTGAAACGCTTTCCAATAATTATTATTTTAATTCTGGTTGTGGGAGCAGTTGGAGCTTTTGTGTGGGGCTACAGAGATATGCGCACGCCGGTTCACCACGGACGAAGCGGTCAATATATTAATATACCCAAAGGTACCTCCCCGGGCGCGGTAATTAAGAAGCTCTCAGCCGCAGGAATAATCAAGCATGAACAACCCGTACTGATATACCTGAAACTCACCGGAGTAGGTCAACGCTTCAAGGCGGGGGAGTATGACTTCCCCTCCCCTGTTTCTCCCCAAGCTGTGTTAGCCAAACTTCAAACCGGCGAGCAGCGGCTGATTCGTCTGACGGTGGTTGAGGGATGGACCCGTTGGGACGTTGCCAATGCAATTACCAGAGTCCCGGAATTGAAGCTCACTGACTCCAATGCCGCGTTAGCGCTGATGGATGACGTAACGCTCATTGAAGATCTGGATCCCAGCGCGAAGAACCTGGAGGGGTATTTGTTTCCGGACACCTACGAGTTTCCGCCTGATACGAAACCCGCTGAGCTCATTGCAATCATGGTGAAGCGCTTCCGAGCAGTGTGGAAACCAGCCTGGACTGCGAAAGCGCTCAGCCTAGGTATGTCGCCGCGACAAATCGTTACCATAGCCTCCCTTGTCGAGACTGAGGCCAAGCTTGAGACCGAACGTCCCATCATCGCGTCGGTCATTTACAACCGTCTGAAACTCAACATGGCGCTGGGAATTGATTCAAGTGTGATCTACGCCTCCAAGCTCGAGGGAAAGTGGCGGAATGACGGTAAAGTTTACCAGAGCGATATCGACCGCAGATCACCATACAACACACGCCTGAACTTAGGACTGCCTCCGGGTCCGATCGCGTCTTCCGGTGAAAGCGCGCTGACGGCAGCGATCAATCCCGATCAAACTGACTATTTGTATTACGTGCGCGAGCCATCGCGAGACGATGGCGCTCATAATTTCTACAGTAACGAGAATGATTTCTTCACCGGTGTGCAGGCCCTACGACGCTGGGAACAGGAAAGGGATTTAGCAAATGCGCGAAAGAATGCAGACCAGGGGAGTTTGCGCTAACTCCGGACAGTAACAGTGACACGCCAGTCGCTCCGTTGCCTCACTATTAAACCACTCGAAATATAATTGACAGAAAGGACTGAGTGACAGTAGACTGCGCCCGTTCCCTACAGATTCAAACCGTCCATCACGCCGAGTGTGCGGACTCCACGTGAAACGCTCATTTCAGCCCCTCGAGACTGCCTATCAGTGTGTTCTAACCTGATGTGCGACGCGAAACGTTCGACGAGAGATGGGAGGCAAATAATGAAAAGGATACTTAGTCTTCTTGCCCTGCTGCTGGTCCTTTCGGCATTGTCCGGCGTGGCGAGAGCAGACACTCTGGTATTTACAACAACCCTGTCCGGCGCGAACGAGGTGCCGCCAAACGCTTCCCCCGGTACCGGGAACGCAGTTGTGACCGTGGATACAGTTACTCAGATGATGGGTGTCACTGCCACCTTCAGCGGCTTGCTCGACAACACCACAGTAGCGCACATCCACTGCTGCACCGGACCGGAGGCAAATGCTGGGGTCGCCACCGCCGTACCGACATTCCCAGGCTTCCCGGCCGGCGCAACCGCCGGATCCTACTCGCAAAGTTTTGACCTGACTCTCGCGTCCACCTATAACCCTGCCTTCATTACCGCCCACGGCGGAACGGTGGCTGGAGCGCAAGCCGCCTTCTTAGCGGGCTTACAGGGTGGGCAAACCTACTTCAACATCCACACTAATCTTTTTCCGGGCGGCGAGATTCGGGGACAGCTTCAGCCGGTGCCGGAGCCGGCTACATTACTTCTCCTGGGCGCGGGGTTAGTGGGCACGGCTGGACGGGCATGTCGTCGCCGACGCAACAAGTAATTCGGATAACAATCGATTTCCTCTACAGGGCGACGAGCAATTGTCGCCCTTTTGGGCGTCTACCAATATGAGTTGCTCGCTTGAATTTGCGCGGACCTTAATCTATTCTCGATGACTGATCTCCCTTTGCGATTCTACTGGTTTATCCGAGGTATGAATTATGTTCCGGCTAACAGGTGTGTTGTTGGTAATTAGTCTTTCGGCTTCTGTGGCTCTCGCACAGGGTAAAGGAATTGACAAGTCGAACGAACGAGTGCGTGACAGCGGAAGCAAGGCACCCGCAAACAATGGTAGCAAGACTGACGTTGGTACGGGTCGCGGCATGGACTTTGGAAAGGGCCGCACTCCGGAGGTGTCGCCGCTTCCAAACCCCTACCGCTTTAGTGCCCGCCGCGATGTGATCCTCAAAGCCATCGAAGATGTAATGCGCAACGAAAAGCTGGTAATGGATGAGACTACTTCCAAGCCATCGGAAGGCATTATCGCCAGCCAGCCCTACACTTTTATCAAGGGAGCGGTAGTTTCGCAGTCCGAGTTGAATCGGTATGCCGAAGTGCCGGTTTCTGATGCTCGCGGTTGGACTCGTGGTCGTTACACGCTTAACGTCGAAGTCCAACCGATCGACGGCAGTAGCGCGAACGTAGCAGTTAACGCGAAGATCGAGGGGAGAACGGACGGCGCGACAGGCGCCGAATGGGTTACTTTGCCAAGCCTCGGGGTAGCTGAAGAAGAGTTTCTTTCGGCCCTGGTAACGGCCATCACCGGCACACCACCACCGGGGCGCGCACTTCCCAACCCTTAATTGCGAGCAACCTCAAGTGATGCTTTAACGTGTTCGGGATTTGAATCGTTAACAAGGTTAGTTTCAGTTTCCCTTGCGAGTATGATCTGTTAACACACAACCCAATCCCGTAGGGATGAAATGCTTATAGACGTTTAGCCCACAGGATAGAATGCCAGCTCCGTAGGAGCGAAATGTTGTTTCTGACCCCCATGTGCAAGCGAGCGTCAAATTTCGCTCCTTCGGAGCTTGGACGTCTCTTTGGACTATCGCTCGATAAACATTAAGTCCAGTTTTCGGACTTAAGGTAATGTCTTAACTTGTAAAGATAGCCGCTTGAAGTAGACGCCACGCGAGTAGTAAGCCAACTAAAAGTATGAAGATACTCCTTTCTGCGCTTGGCGCAGTGATAGCAAGTGGAATTTCGGCCGCGCTTGGGCTGGGTGCGGCATTCCACGCCATAGCGGCAGGAGTCGGATTGGGGTGTGGATGGCTCGTGTACGGCTTGCTGGAGGAAAGAAAGGAACGCTCACAAATCCACCGCGAATTGGACGATCGCATCGGGAACCAGCTATCGCATGACTCAACCCATTCCCTTTTACCGGTTGACGAAAAGAGTTCAGCAGGCAGCAAGCTCGTGGCGACCCTTTGCGCTCTTCTGGTCACGGCAATTCTGTTTGGGGGGTTTTTATACCTGCGAAAGCGCAACGCCCAGCAGCGGCTTGCCGCAACCGCCGCCCAGGCACCCCCGCCTTCGAATGCTCCAAAGGGCCCCGCCAAAGCTCATATTTTGGTAAATGAGGCCCTCCTGAAAGGTCGACAAACAATCATAGGTGGTACCGTGAGAAACATTTCCGCGGAAAGGTTGAGCGCTCTTACAGTGGCGTTGGAACTTCGACGACGCAAGGACGGATTTCTGGAGCAAACTTCGGCGGCCGTCGAGCCAGGTGATTTGGCGCCGGATCAGGAAGGCCGCTACGTACTAAAGTTACCAGCGCAGCAGTATATCTCAGTGCGTCTGGTGGGTTTAAAAGGCGGGGCAGAGACCGCACTGCTGGCTTACACCAGCGCATCCGGCCAGAAACGCCCGCCAGAGAGAAATGAGCCCAAGGTAGTTACCGTACCGCGGCCCGGGTCACGCGGAGGTGAGTTTTTGAATTCACCCGACGATCCGGCGCGCGTTCCTTAGAAGCTGCTAAAAAAAGAGGTGGCCATTCTAGGAATACGATCACGAAAGCACACGAAATGACTTGAACTATGAGGCTCTTTCCTGATTTCGTGGATCGTTCTTACTTTTTCCGCCGGCTTAGGCGCGAATGAGACCTAATCAGCGGTCTCAACTCTACGTTGGAAGCCGATACAACGGTTTCCCTGCGCGGTCATTCCCCGCGAAAATCTGCGACCGGCTCTCAAGTTGTGCTTGAGAAGTCGGCGTCCCCACAATTAACGTGAAGTGTAAACAGCCAAGTGTTTGAAAGAACGTAGATCTGCTCTAGCGAACGCTGAGCTGGTGAATTGTTTTCGAGCTCCCCTGCGGAGTTAACTCAGGACCTGGGTACAACCATTCAAAGTTTGCGCTCGTCCCAGTGATGGCTTGGTTATATTAGACTTCGGATACACAAATTAACAGGGTGAAATTGCTATCTCTTGGAGCTAATCGGAACGCAGGGCGATTGACACTGATGATCTTCATTGTCGCCACTGCATTCTCTGCTGCTGCGGGCCAGGTCTCAAGGCCGCCCGTCGATCCTCTCAGTTCGATCAGCGCAGACAAGAGTTCGCCCGGTTCTCCCGATAACCAAAGGGGAAACTCGATGGCGGAAGAGATGCGGATCAAACGAGAAATCAGATCCGCTGAGAAGGACCATAAGCAAAACCTTGAGAGAGCCAGAGAGGTTTCTGACCTGGGTCAGGAGTTGGCCGATTCTTTCAAGAAAAGTAATTCGCTGGACCGGGAAGATATCAAGAAGCTTGAGAAGCTTGAAAAACTCGCTAAGCGCATCCGAAGTGAAGCGGGGGGTTCGGAGGACGAGGTTAGCATCGAAGAAAAACCACGCGATCTTGTGGAAGCCATGAATTGCGTAGCCAAGATATCAGCCTTGCTTAATGACAAGGTTCAGGAGACTCCCCGGCAAGTAGTATCAGCCACGATTATCGACAAAGCTAACGTATTACTTGAACTCATCCGCATTGTTCGCAGCTTCTCCCGCAAGGTATAGCCCTTGACTCGCCGCCAACGTACATTTCTCTTTACGCTGCTTCATACCCTTCTGCTCTGCTGTGCCCTTCTGTCGCGTTCTATCGAAGGCCTCGCTCAACAGGATGACGACGAGGTAGTTCGGGTCAACACCGACCTCGTCGTTCTTAACGTTACCGTTACCGACAAAGCAGGTGAATATGTGCCGGGGCTTCGGTTGTCCGACTTCAAAGTGTATGAGGATGGCAAGGAGGTTCCGGCAAGAGTGATCTCGAATTTCGGTGTACACGAGGCGCCCTTTGCTTCAGTTGTCCTGCTGGATACTTCGGGGAGCATGGAGAGCCGTCTGTCTCTGGGCCGCTCCGCAGCAATCAGGTTTCTCGATGGACTTCGTCCTGAGGATGTGGCGGCAGTCTACAAGTTCGACTACAAGATCGAGCGGGTGCAGGAGTTTTCTTCCGGACGGGATCTCGCTCCAATGGCTTTCGGTATTAAAGCAAGAGGGATGACAACGCTGTACGATGCCATTCTCGAAGCAGCGAATGCGTTGGTAGAGCGTCAGGAAGCGCGCAAGGCAATCGTGGTGTTGTCTGATGGAATGGATACTTACAGTAAAACTTCATCCTCGAAAGCTCTGGAATCCGCCATGGCGATTGGGGCCAGCATCTACGCAGTCGACATGTCGGCCAGCGACGCCGCTGGCCCTCGCAACAGGCAAAACGCCTTGGTCCTGAAGGGTTTTGCGGAGAAGAGTGGCGGACGATTTGTGGCCACGCCGGGTGGGCCAGCCTTGCGGGATGCGTTCGCCAGCATCGCCAGGGAATTGGGCCACCAGTACACGATCGCTTACCGACCGGTGAATCAGACGCGGGACGGACGATGGCGTTCTTTGGAGGTGAAACTCTCCCGCGAAGATCTGGTAGTTCGCACGCGCAAAGGTTATCGCTCCCCAAAACGGTGATTCGCCGAGGTTCACTTGCGAATCTGAGGCTTCATATTACAATCGCCTTGTGCCGCCGCTTTATGTCGACGTGGCTCGCTTTAGTTGTAACCCAAAGTCGAACCAGCCTGCCGGTCTCCGAAAAATGGGAGATGTTGCACGATTCGAATATTTGTGTCTGGCCGAATACGTCGAGCGGTTTGATCGCCTACCGCGTTTCAATGACAAGGCAAATAGCCCCAAGTACAGCAAGCGCGTCGCGATATGGACGGGCTAACCGGAACCCCAATGGTCAGTCAAGTATGTTTAGTTTCCAAATTTGCTGGTCAGGAAGGGGGAAAGCGGAGCGCGCCCCCGCTCAAGATTCGCAACCAAACCTTGAATTGACAAACTAGGCCCAGCAACTTGGCAGCTTGAGCGGGGGCGCGCTTCGCTTTGCCCCCTTCCCAACCTGCGAATTATCAGCGTGCCCATTTTGAGTCTCGCATGAAGCATGGCACAAGAGCAGTGCCTCTGTGGGTAGTTACGAATTTCATCTTTCGTCATTGCTTGCCCAGGCGGTAGACACGGAAATCAAAACGATCCACGAAAATGCCACGAAACAAACACTAACAACATTTTCGTGTTCGTTCGTGTAGTTTCGTGGATCGTTCTTCCCACTAATCCAACGCTCAACTTAGGAGACCACCCCTCGCACAACTACAAACTCGTTTTATTAAGCGACTTGTCTTTGTGGCGTTCGAAGGCGAGTGCAATGAGTTGGTCAATCACTTGTGGAAAAGGCATTCCTGACGCTGCCCACATCTTAGGATACCCCGAAACTTCCGTCAGACCCGGCATAGTATTCAATTCATTTACCAGCAGTTTCTGGCTGGCTCGCGTCAGAAAGAAGTCCACTCGCGCCAGACCGGCGCCGTCTACAGATTTGAAGACCTGGATGGCCATGCGTTGGATCCTGCTGATCATGAATTTTGATAGCGGCGCCGGGACTACGAATTTTACGTGCCCAGTGTCGGCATACTTCTCGTTGTAATCAAGAAAACGCGCTGCTTCGTCGTAAACAACATACTCGCCCGGAAGACTGGCTTGAGGCTCATCATTACCGATCACAGAGCATTCAATTTCCCGCGCGTCCAGTGCTGCTTCAACAATGATTTTTCGATCGTATCGGGCAGCCAACTCCACGGATTCGGCCAGCCCGGTTTTATTCGTAGCTTTCGAAACACCTACCGAGGAACCAAGATTGGCCGGCTTCACGAAGCACGGAAATCCGATTTCGCGGGCGACTCTGCGGGTCACACTCGCAGGATTACTCTGCCACTCGGAACGGAGAAACCAAATGTACTCACCAATGGGAAGGCCTGCCTGACGGAATAGCAACTTCATTGCGACCTTGTCCATGCCGCACGCCGAGGCAAGCACGCCGCAACCGACGTAGGGAATGTTAGCCATCTCCAAAAGCCCCTGCACCGTTCCATCTTCACCGAATGGCCCATGAAGCACAGGAAACACTACATCCAATTGTTCGGAAGCTGGCGGCAAGCGGGTTGCTGCGAGAGAGATTAGGCCCTGATGCGAGGGGTCGCCGAGGATTGCCACATCTCCACCGCCTTTTGAGGCAAAATCAGCAGGAAGAAAGGACTGCGAACTTGGGGGCAACAATTTCGCTGCCTCAGCCGGTGGGAGCCACTTCCCTTCTTTGCTGATGGCGATGGGCAGAACGTCATATTTTTTTCGATCGATCGATTCTATGACTGCGCGAGCGGAACGAATAGAAACTTCGTGTTCCCCTGATCTTCCACCGAAGATTACTCCCACGCGGAGTTTTTTCACCAAGTGGCCTGCTCCGTTACCTTAAATAATCGTTTTCCCGAGCGCTGAAAGAATCATCTCTACACCTAGCTCGGCGGTCCTGTTGTTAACATCAAGCGCAGTATTGATCTCCACTACCTCAAGTGTCCGCATCCCACCCGCCTCCGCAATCTTCTCCATAGCCAGGTGCGACTCACGGTAGGTGAGTCCCCCACGCACGAGTGTACCCGAACCTGGAGCGTCTCCGGGATCGAGTGCGTCCACATCGAACGTCACTGCGTACCCGGCGGATGCCCTGGAGGCGATTGCGATTGCCTCGTCCATACACGCGCTCATCCCACGCTCATCGATTTCCCGCATGGTAAAGAAGCGCATTCCAAGTCTGCGAACAAGCTCGCGCTCACCGCGATCGATGGAGCGCGCTCCCACGTGCGCACACAATTTCGGATCGAGTTTGGGAGCAAACCCCGCAATGTTCGTGAGTGCAGGCGCGCCGTAACCCAGGAGGGCCGACAATGGCATTCCATGAATGTTTCCGGAAGGAGTGGTTTCAGGGGTATTCATGTCAGCGTGCGCGTCAAACCATATCAACCCAAGCGTTTCAGATCGCTCGCGACAGAATGAAGCCGCGCCCCCAATTGAGCCTATAGCTATCGAGTGATCTCCGCCCAGGATGATTGGCAGTTCATCCGCAGTCAAAGCCTTATGAACTTCTACAGCCAACTGCTCGCAAGAGACACTAATCTCGCTGAGGTATTTTAGTTTGTCGTCGGGCTTTGGACGCGACTTCGGTCGCTCAACCCGAAGGTCGCCGGAATCCTGAACTTCGTAGCCAAGCTCTGCGATCCTTTCGTGAAGTCGCGCCACGCGCAAAGCGGCCGGACCCATGTCCACCCCGGCCATGCTGGCTCCGTAGGCCATCGGGACGCCGAGAATCCGAACTGTTCGGCCAGGTTCCAGAACCGTTGCACTGTTGGCCAGCGAGGTTTCCGTAGTTGCCTGGTTACTCATAAGTTCACGTATAACCTTAACTGCCGATACTGAACCCGCTCCCACCTGATTGGGACGGAAAGAACGGTTTTAATAGTCCCGCCAGAGCTGCCAGATTGCGGGTCTGGATTAGCAGTTCCCCGGGACCAGTAAACTCGGCAACGATGCCTTCGCCGCTCATCATGCTGCGAAAGAACCCGGCTGCGGCCTTGCGGAGAGTGTACTGCGTTGTCCCCTCCCAAGCCACCAGATGTCCCGTATCGACCACATATCGCTCGCCCGCCTGCAACCTTTTACGGTGAATCGCCCCAAAGGAAGAAACTAGCAGCAAGCCCTGGCCCTGCACCAACATCACAAACAAACCCTCCCCGCCAAAGAATGATTTCGCCCCGCCCCATTTCGTATCGACGGTAAGGCTGGCGTCCCCGGCCAGGTAGGAAGTTGATTGAACGAAAAAAGATTGATTGCTTAACTCGAGCGCGGCTACGTCGCCCGGAGTGCCCGGAGCAAGAGTAACTTCCCCCGGTCCCCCACGGGCCGTGAAGGTGGAAATGAATGCGGACTCTCCACCGGCCGCACGTTTGATTGCTCCGAAGAGCCCGCCCTTCATCTGTGACTGTAACTCGATGTTCGCCGACATCGAGACCATTGCCCCAGCCTCTGCCTGGATTGACTGCTCAGCCTGGAGTTTGATTACTGCCAGGGAGAATGAGGGTTGATGTAGAACCTCATAACTGTAGCCGCCACCCTGACCTCGGGAATCCTCGTCAATGTGAATTCCATGAGCGCCGAAGTGACTGGAGGGTTGCTGCGAGGGCGGCTGCTGGGACTGTGGCGCGCTGGCAATGTCTACTCGATTGCCGCACTTACCGCAAAAACTTGAACCCTCTGCCATTTGGGTGCCGCACTTGGGACAGTTCATAAGATAACCCCTCTAGATTTTTCTTTTATGATGGCGACTGCTTCTTCCGCAGTTTTTGCAAAATCGAGTACGGTGATGTCTGCGTCGCTGACTGCGAGGTGCCGCTGCCATGCGTTAACAATCGGTGGCCAACATTCGCCGAGCAGCACGAGCGGCCGGGGCCCAATCACGCGTGTTTGAATCTTGTTCCAGACGAGCGACAACTCAGTCACCGTGCCCATGCCACCCCGAATAGCAATGAATCCGACCGAGCGCGTAATCAACTGCTGCAGTCGTTCGTAAAAGTGCGGGGTAGCGACCTTATCCGTGAGGTAGCGGTTGGGCTCATGCTGGAATTGGTTCATCACAATGCCCAGAACGCGACCGCCGACCTCGTGCGCACCGCGGCTGGCAGCCTCCATAACGCCCAGATAGCCCCCGGTACAGATAGTGAAGCCTTCATTGGCCAGCATTTCACCCACCCGCTGCGCCTGCACATATTCAGGATCCGGCTCGCAGCATTTCGAACCGCCAAAGATCGTCACGATTCGTTCTTGAGTATCGTCAGTCATTCCAGAAGACTCATGTCAGAACCGCGAGCGGTAGCGACCGGGTTCGCTCGTAATGATGCGCTCACGGCGATTAATCGACCCGGTCGCTACCGCTCGCGGTTCTGACATGAGCGTGCCCCCCAGTCCCCTACGGACGGATACGGTAAAGCATCCGCGGGAACGGAATTGTTTCCCGAATGTGCTCGATGCCGCACATCCATGCCGTACACCGCTCAATGCCCATGCCGAAACCTGCGTGGGGCACACTGCCATAGCGACGCAGGTCGAGATACCACTCGAACGCTTCCTGCGGCAGTTCATGCAAGGCCACCTGTTCTTTTAGAAACTCGAGCGATGTGGCACGCTCTCCGCCACCAATCACCTCGCCATAACCTTCCGGCGCCAACACGTCGACCCCCAGCGCCACTTCCTCCCGCTCCGGGTCGCGCGCCATATAAAACGCTTTAACAGCAGCGGGATAGTGATGGACCATTACCGGTTTATCAAACTTACTGGAGATAAAAGTCTCATCGGGCGCGCCGAAATCTCCGCCCCATTCGAAACGACTCTCCAGAGCACCGGCAGCATGTCCCTCCTGAAGTATCTTTACCGCATCGTCGTAGTGCAGGCGGGGAAAAGGGGCGATGATGGATTCCAGCTTCGAGATGTCCCGTTCCAAAACTTTTAACTCCTCAGCCCTGTCTTCCATTACACGTTCAGCCAGGTTCGAAAGCATCCTTTCCGCAAGGGCCATTACATCCTCGAGAGTCGCATAAGCCATTTCCGGCTCGACCATCCAAAACTCAGTGAGATGTCGACGCGTCTTTGATTTCTCAGCCCGAAAAGTAGGACCAAAACAATAGGCCTTTCCGAACGCTGCGGCTGTCGCTTCGTTATAGAGTTGGCCCGACTGCGTCAAGTACGCCTTTTCGCCTTCGAAGTAGTCAACTTCGAAAAGCGTAGTGGTTCCTTCACACGCGGCAGGCGTGAGTATGGGCGCATCTGCGAGCGTGAATCCATCGTTGTCGAGGAAGTTGCGTACGGCCTGCACGACCGTATGTCGCACTTTCAGAACTGCATGCTGGCGGCGGGAACGCAGCCAGAGATGCCTTTGGTCCATCAGGAACTCTGTGCCGTGTTCCTTTGGGGTGATGGGATAGTCGTGAACTTTCTGCAGCACCTGCGCGTCCACGACGTCGATTTCGTAACCGCCCGGAGCGCGTTCATCTGCGCGCACGGTGCCGCGAAGTATGAGAGAAGATTCCTGGCCCAGACCTTTCAGCGCCTCCCACACTTCGGGCGTGACGGTATTCTTCAAAGCCACTCCCTGGACTATCCCGGTGCCGTCTCGCAACTGTGGAAAAACAATCTTCCCGCTCGAGCGCAAGTTGTAGAGCCAGCCTTTGAGCACCACTTCCTCGCCCACGTGCTTCGAGAGCTCTGAAATATAGGTCTGCGGAGCTTTGGTTATTTCCAATGACTCTGATTCTGTGGCCATCAGGTTGATATCAATGCTGAGTAGCAAGGTTGAGCCGGTCGGTGATCGTTTTTCTAAGGGTGGGAAAGCGTTCCAGCCATTCCGCAGCCTGCAATACGATCAGAAACGTCGGCGGAATGAAATGTTCATAAAACGCGCCGCGTCCGTTGATAGCTGTTTGATAGGAGAAGGTGCCGACAGCTTTAAGACCACGCTGAATCGTCATCAGACGAAACTCCCGGGCAAAGTCGTCAGGGTCGAGGGGCTCGAGACCTTGCAGCCTGCGCTCCTCCAAAAGATGGAGCCGATACGCCCGTAACTCCGCTAGAGAGGGGGGCACCGGTTGGCGATCCAACAAGAACGAAACCAGATCGTAGCTGGCCGGGCCCATGCGCGCGTCCTGGTGGTCCACTACACGCAATTGGTTACTACTGTCGAGCATCAGGTTTGCGGTGTGAAAATCACGATGACACAGGACCCGGGGCGCCGCGGAAAGTTCCGCGGCAATGTCATTGAGTTCAGCTTTCAATTCAGCAGCTTCGGCGCGGCGCAGAGTTTCGCCGCGGAAGCTCTGGAAGTAATGCTCGACAAAAAAGTCGAGCTCCCATGAAAGCTTCGCTTCGTCGAAGGCCAGCCGGCTTGAGATAGACTTTAACTCGTAGGCCTTCTCCGTCGCTCTTTGAATGCGAGCGATAATACTTATTGCCCGCTCCTTGTAGTCTTCGCATTCCTCCTGCGACGCGACTTCATAAATCTGACACAACTGCTGGTCGCCGAGATCCTCCTGCACGATAATTCCAGTCCTTCCGTCAACCGCATAGATCTGGGGCACGGGAATGTCGCTTTCGAGGAACAAGTGAGTTACGTCGAGGTAAGGGTGAAACTGAGGATCAAACGGCTCTGGGTAGACTGCTGCTATTGCCTTACCCCTCTTCCAGGGAATGCGAAAGTAGTTACGCGTGGAGGCGTCTGGAGTTAGAGCCAGGATCTTAGAGTTTTTTATTCCCTGGGCTCTAAGAAAATTCGAAAGCCGGTCAGCGGGTGAGAGTTCGAAAGCGCTGGTAGTCACCTGTTTTACTGACGTCATGTGTTGAAGGGAATCCGGGTTCGGGTCCTTTTCAAAAGCAAGCGGGACAGTAGATCGGTCCCGAGATCGGTCCCGCCCAGGCTTGAGTAGTGAAGGGCAGATTGTATCACTGGCTTAGAGACACGACAAAGTTGTCACCTCTGACCACTCCTTTGAGCGCTTTAGGCGGGGAACTTCTTCCGTGAACAAGCGAGTTGCGCACTACCACCGCATTCTCGATGGTTTCCCCCGCAGAAATCCGGACGCCGTCCCCAAGCACGGCACGTCTGATGCGCGCGTCGGGTTCGATGACGACGCCGTCCCAAAGTACAGAGTGACTCAGATGGGCGCCGTCCGAGATAACGCACGCGGATCCGATCGCGACGTGCTCGCCTCTTTCCGCAAGCATCGCCAAACTGATATCCAGGTAGCGTTGGGGCGTAGATAGTTCGTACCACTTCCCTGTTGCCACATGAGTCGCAATGCGCTCACCTTTGGCTATTGCTTGCGGATATACGTCGGTGGTCGAGTGGGAAAAACTGCCACGTGGGATGTAGTCGAAGATTAGCGGTTCCAGAATTTGGATACCGGTGAACATCAGCGGCGCTTCCTTACCAACGTACTCGGCGTGAACTGGCATTGAGCCGAACCCTTTGAGACATCCGTCCGCGGTTACAACTACGGTAAAGCTCTGGCAATCCGGGTTCGGCAATAACACCAGCGTGGCGATGGCTTCGGTGCGTCTGTGCGTTTCGAGCGCCGCCTTCAAGTCGATGTCGGTGATTATCTTTCCGTTCACAACGATCAACGTCTCGCCTTCCAGCAGTTCGCGGGCGTTGTCTAACGCGCCGCTGGTTCCCAGGATCGCCGGCTCCTCGACATAATGAAGCTTGACACCAAACTTACTGCCATCGCCCAAAGCCGCACGAACGGATTCCGGGCGATGATGAAGATTAACGACAATCTCATCGCATCCGAAGCCGGCTAGATATTCCGCGACGTAGCCAACCAGAGGCTTACCGAGGATCGGGATAGCGGGTTTGGTGCGGTCTTCAGTTAAAGGCCAAAGCCTTGTGCCGTACCCGGCAGAAAGGATCATTGCGCGCATAGAGGCATTCTAAGTGTGACGAGTGGAATTGTTGTAGCCGGGAGAAAGCCCAAAAGAACGGCTCAAGCCGCGCTAACTTGCAGGTCAGGAAGGGGGCAAAGCGGAGCGCGCCCCCGCTCAAGCGGCAAAGTCCTTAAGCTTGATGAACTTTGAATTCAAGGATCAGTGGCTGCGAATCTCGAGCGGGGGCGTGCTCCGCTTTGCCCCCTTCCTAACCTGCGAATTAACGAAGCGAAACGGTACTAGATTAAGAAGCCTTGGACGCGTCGCGAATCATGAGGTCGAAGGTGCCGGGAGCGACCTTTCGGAATCGACTGTTGCGATTGAGAGAGACCGCTACGCTGATCGTCGGATTCTCGCCGGTAAAGCGGAACCCGCCCTCCAGCAAACGGTTGTAGAGTTCGTTGACGTGGAGGGGTCCTCCCTCTTCGCGCAGGAGCAGGGTAACAGCCTGCGGGATAGTACGGTCCATAAAGCGGTCGCTCAAAGCCTCGACATCGGTGCGCACGAGCGGAATCTGCTGGCGCCTGGCGTCCAGGTTAACGGCGCCGCGACTCGGTGGTGACGAACGGCCCATCGCTGTTTCAAGTTCAGCGTCTGAGGGCAGTCCCGCTGCGAGACTACTCGAGGCAAGCACGGAAGACAGCATACGATAGATGGCCGCTTCAGACTGGCTGGCTAAAGTATCCATCTCCGCGAGTTCCGTCCGAACTGCATCCGCTTCCACTTCCAGCTCCCGCAGTCGGGCGGCCAGATGCATGCGCGCAGCTCGTGATTGCCGCAAGTTTTGCTCTAAACGGGAAAGCAGGTTTTCGTTGAGCGGCCGGTCCATGGGACGGATGTTAATGCGATTTCAGAAATTGCACAACACTTTATTCACCACAGGGAAGTGGGAACCATGAACTCCGACTGCCGGTAGAAAAATAGTGGCGGTTCGGACGGCGACGCTTTGAAGTACTCGAGCGCGCCTTCTTGCAGGTCATTAAGCGTGAGTTAAAATTTTCTGCAAGCGGAACCCCCAGGTGGCGTTCTCCCAATAGCAGGACAACGGCCTTGATGCCGCAGGCATCAGTTCACCGAAGCCGATGTTAATTAGACAAGATTAAAAAAAGGGCATCAACACCCATGAAACTCAAGCCCTCGCTCTCGCTCATCCTGGTTTGGATGACGATTCTTACGCTCCTTCCACCACACATCCTGATGGGACAAGACATCGACGAAACGGTTGACAATAGAGATGGCTTGCGTTTTCGCTTGAGTGAAGGGACCGAGAAGGTCGAAGCCCCAACGCCCAACCCTACGGTCGCCGCCGCTACGTCGTTGTCCGAAGTCGAAACCAGAAAACTGCTCGCACGTTTGCCCGCGCTCAAACCGGAGGAGGGCGACCCGCTCTCGTTTAAATTCCGCGAGCGTTCACTTCCGCCGCCGCGCGCCGGTGAAACTATTCAAGCGGCATTCGCGTTGCCAACTACAAACGCGCCGCCGCCTCCAACCAAGACCAACGCTCCACTGGAAGTCACACGATTCGCGCCGGAAGGCGAAGTCGCATTAGCCCCGATGTTGAGTGTTACGTTTTCACAGCCAATGGTCGCGGTTTCGTCGCAGGATGAAGCCGCCGCGATCGTGCCCGTGACGCTTACGCCGCAACCGCAGGGGAAATGGCGTTGGCTCGGCACGCAGACACTAATCTTCCAGCCGGAGGCGGAAGGCGGCCGCTTGCCGATGGCCACCGTTTACACTCTCAACATCCCGGCCGGAACGAGATCTGTTCTAGGCGACGCGCTGCCGGAAGCTAAAACCTTCACCTTCTCTACTCCGCCACCGAGACTGAAGAACTCCTATCCCAGCGGCGAACTCCAACCTCGCGATCCGTTGATGTTCCTGGAGTTTGATCAGCGCATCGACGCGGCGCGCGTGCTCGAACGTCTCAAACTTCAACCCGCCGGCGCGGGCATGCGCCTGCGCCTCGCCACTTCCGAAGAGATAGCGGCCGACCAGTCAGTTCAAGCTCTGGTCAAACAGGCACAGGAAGGACGCTGGCTCGTCGTTCGCGCCGTCGGTGCAGATGGCTCAACGAAAGACGTATTTCCCTCCGACACCAACGTCCGGGTCGTGATCGCGAAGGGCACGCCTTCCTCGGAAGGCGCGCGTACGACGTTGAACGACCAAACTGTTACCTTTAAGACCTACGGCCCGATGCGAATCGTCGCTGCGCAGTGTGGCTACCAAACACGCTGCTCCCCGTTTGATAACATTCGTATCACTTTCAGCAACCAGCTCGATACCGAGATATTCCAGCCCGCTCATGTCAAGATCACGCCAGAGATTCCCTACGTCAAGATTAATGGGTATTACAACGGGATAAATATAGAAGGCGCCAAGCACAGCAACACGACCTACACCGTAACCCTTGACCGTGGTATCAAAGACACGTTTGGGCAGACGCTCACTGGCGACAACCAGCTCACCTTCAAAGTAACCACCGCTTATCCAACCCTGTTTGCGACGGGCAACGACTTCATTGTCCTCGACCCCGCGGGCCGGCGCGCGTTTACCGTGTACAGCATCAACTACGCGCGGCTGAGAGCCAGGATTTATAGAGTCACGCCCGACGATTGGCTACAGTTTCGCCTTTATAAAGCGGCTCGCTACAGTGACCCCAAAAATTTCCCGGCGCCGCCCGGCACGCTCGTCACCGACAAAATTATCGACGTGAAGGCCGGCACTGACCAACTCATCGAGACCGCGATTGATCTATCGCCTGCGCTCAACGATGGCTATGGACAGGTCTTCGTCAAGGTCGAACCGGTCGAAGGCCCTGAAGATAAAAAGCAGCCGGTCACCGTTTACGCTTACCGGCGAAACAAAGCCGAAGCATGGGTGCAGTCTACAGAGATTGGCCTGGACGCTTTCTCCGACCACAACGAACTTGTGGCCTGGACCAATTCGCTCAAGGATGGCAGGCCGCTTGCCAGCGTCGAGCTTCGTGTGTTACCCGACGATCTCACCGGCGTGACCGGCGCTGATGGCTTGGCGCGGCTTGCTTTCAAAGCTTCGCCAAAAACAAAAGAGAAACAGCAACCTTTAATAGTCGCTCGTCGCGGCAAAGACATAGCGATACTGTCGCTAGAGTATTCCACCTATTCCTATGGCGCCGGCGACCGCCGCTTATGGCGCAGTGGCGAACCTCAAACTTCGCTCAGTTGGTATGTGTTCGACGATCGCAAGCTTTACCGCCCTGGTGAAGAGGTGAATATCAAAGGCTGGGTTCGTAAGGTCAATCTCACTCCAAAGGGCGACACCGAGATGTACACGGTCGAGCCTGAAGAGACTCTTAACTATATTTTGAAAGACTCGTTGGATAACGAGATTACCAAGGGCACTGTGAAACTCAATGCCTTCGCCGGCTTCGACGTTAAAGTGCAACTCCCTGCGACGATTAATCTCGGTGGTGCGACCGTCAAGTTCCAATTCGGGGAGGATGGCAGTGAACACACTCACGATTTCCAGGTTCAGGAATTTCGCCGGCCCGAATTCGAAATCACGGCCAGGACATCGGAAGCGCCGCACTTCGTAGGCTCTTTTGCGACTGCCACCACGACCGCCTCTTACTACTCAGGCGGGGGACTGGCCGATACGGAAGTGGAGTGGACGGTCACCTCGAGGCCGACGAATTACACTCCGCCGAATCGCGACGGTTACACGTTTGGCAAGTTTTACGCCTGGTGGCGCGACGAAAGTGACGAGAGCGACGCAGGAGAGCGGACGTTCAAAGGCCGCACCGACGCGGAGGGCAAACATACGCTAAGGATGGATTTCGACGGCGTGGACCCACCCCGCCCATCGAGCGTTATGGCGCAAGCGCGAGTGCAGGACGTGAACCGTCAGACGCTCACTGGGACCGCGATGTTGTTAGTTCATCCGGCAGACGTGTATGTGGGCTTGAAGTCTTCGCGTGTCTTCGTGCAGAGGGGCGAGCCGTTTGACGTGGCAACAATTGTGACTGATCTGGACGGCAAGGCGTTCGCTGGCCGCGAAGTACATCTAAGGCTCGTCAGGCTCGATTACGTTTACGTGAAGGGTGAGTGGAAGCAGCAGGAACGTGACCCGCAGGAGCAGACTTTAAAGAGTGGCGAAGAGGCACTGAGCGCTCGTTTTCAGACAAAAGAGGGCGGTATGTACCGCCTGACAGCGCGCGTGCGCGACGACCGCGAGCGCTTAAACGAGAGTGAGTTGTCTCTGTGGGTCGCCGGCGGAAAGTTGCCGCCGAAGCGTGAGGTCGCGCAGGAGAAAGTCGAACTTGTTCCGGATCGCAAGAATTACGATGGCAATGCCGTGGCAGAGATCCTGGTCCAGGCTCCATTCTCACCGGCGGAGGGCGTCATGACGATCCGGCGATCCGGCCTGTTGCGTGCCGAGCGCTTTACGATGAACGAGAGCTCCTACACCCTGCGAGTGCCGCTCGCAGAGGCGATGACGCCAAACGTGCACGTACAAGTCGATCTCGTCGGGGCGACGGTACGTATGGACGATGAAGGGAATCCGTTGGCAAGCTTGCCGAAACGTCCCGCGTTCGCTTCCGGCGAAATCAAGTTGGAGATTCCGCCCGTCAGCCGACGTCTGGGCGTCACGGCCACGCCGCGCGAGACTGTGCTTGAGCCGGGCTCCGAAACATTGGTTGATGTAGAAGTGAAAGACACGAGCGGGCGGGGCGTGCCGGGGACAGATACAGCGGTAGTCGTGGTCGACGAATCGGTATTGGCGCTCGCGAACTATCAGCTCATCGATCCGTTGAGAGTCTTCTACCCGGAACGCAGTGAGAATGTAAACGACTATCATCTGCGCGAGAAGGTGACGTTGGCGAATCCTGAAGTGGTTAAGCGCCTAGTAGGTGCCGGGGGAGGTATTGCAACGGGTGACCTGCAAAGTCTGCCCGTCAGCGATCGTAACGTCAAAGGCTTTCTAAAACTGGCAACGAGTGGGGATATACTAAACGAGCGTGAGAGTATGATGGTGATGGTTACAGCCGACGCGGAGGGTGAAGTATCTGCGCGTCAAAACTTCAACGCTCTGGCCGTCTTCGCTGCATCACTGCCTACCAACGCCAGCGGCCACGCGCAGGTTAAAGTTAAGCTGCCCGATAATCTGACGCGCTACCGAGTGATAGCTGTATCCGTTGCCGGCGGCAAACTCTCCGGGTTCGGGGAATCTGCCATCACTGCTCGCAAACAACTCATGGCGCGCCCTTCCGCTCCGCGCTTCCTCAACTACGGTGACGCTGCGGAACTTCCCGTTGTACTTCAAAATCAAACCGACCAGGCAATGAACGTCAGTGTCGCCGTGCGCGCGTCCAACGCTGACTTAACCGTGGGCGCCGGTCGCCGCGTCAGGGTTCCGGCCAACAACCGCGTCGAAGTTCGATTCCCCATCTCGGCGGTAAGACCCGGCACCGCGCGTTTCCAGATCGTCGCGGCTTCCGGCACGAAAGCGGACGCCGCGGAGATTTCGCTCCCTGTTTACACGCCGGCCACCACCGAAGCCTTCGCCACCTACGGCGTGATTGATAACGGCAGCATAGCGCAACCAGTCAAAGCCCCCGCCGATGCCGTCAAGACCTTCGGCGGACTGGAGATCACCACCACTTCTACGCAACTTCAGGAACTCACTGACGCCGTCATCTATCTCGTCAACTACCCTTACTCGTGCAGCGAACAGATTGCTTCGCGCGTCATCGGCATTGCGGCGCTCAAGGACGTGCTCACCGCCTTCGAAGCGAAGGGCCTTCCCTCGCCCAAAGCTATGCATGATTCAGTCACTCTCGATATCAAGCTGCTGCAAGGTCTGCAAAACGAAGACGGTGGTTTCGGTTTTTGGCGGCGCGATGAACCTTCGTTCCCCTACGTCTCCGTCCACGCTGCCCACGCCCTGGTACGCGCCCAGAGCAAAGGCTTCACAGTGCCGGGGCAGATACTGAGGCTTTCGCAGACCTACCTTCGCGAAATCGAGCAGAAGATTCCTTCCGATTACAGCGTCACATCGAAACGTGCAATTCAGGCTTATGCGCTTTATGTTCGCCTCCTGATGCGCGACCGCGACGCCGCCAAGGCCCGTCAGCTTCTGGTAGTCGGAGGCGGTGTCGAGAAGTTTTCACTCGAGTCACTGGGCTGGCTGTTACCCGTGCTATCCGGAGACCCAGCATCGGCGAAAGAAGTGGAAATGATTCGACGCCACTTGAACAACCGTGTCACGGAGACAGCGGGCGCGGCACACTTCGCCGATTTCTACAGCGACGGCGCCTACACCATCCTCCACTCCGACCGTCGCGCTGACGGTGTCATCCTCGAAGCCATCATCGGCGATCAGCCGCAGAGCGATCTGATTCCTAAACTCGTACGCGGCCTGCTCTCCGGCCGCAACCGCGGACATTGGACCAACACTCAGGAGAACGTCTTTATTCTCCTGGGGCTCGACCGCTACTTCGCAACTTACGAGCGGGTGACGCCGGATTTCGTCGCGCGTGTTTGGCTTGGCAACGGTTATGCCGGTGAGCAGATTTTCAAAGGACGTTCAATTGACCGTCGGCAACTCAACCTGCCGATCTCGATTTTGGCAGAACGTACCGCTGACGCTCCGGCGAATCTAACCATAGGCAAAGAGGGCGCAGGACGTCTTTACTTCCGCATCGGTACTCAGTATGCGCCGGTAAACTTGAAACTCGCCGCCGCCGACTACGGCTTCAAGGTCGAGCGCAAGTATGAAGCGATTGATGACCCCGCGGATGTGCGTCTCGAAACGGATGGGACGTGGCAGATGCGAGCCGGGGCGCGCGTCCGGGTAAGGCTTACAATGTCGAATCCGGCGCGTCGCTATCACGTCGCCCTTGTCGATCCGCTGCCGGCCGGACTCGAAGTCCTCAACCCTGCACTCGTGACGACGGAGCGATTGCCTGGAGAGTCATCTGAAGCACGCATGAACCGTGGAGGGCGCGGCATCTATGACTATTACTGGTTATGGCGGGGCACGTGGTATGAACATCAGAACCTGCGCGACGAACGTGCCGAGGCCTTTACGCAGCTCCTGTGGGAGGGTGTGCATGAGTACAGTTACTTTGCGCGTGCGACGACGCCCGGTCTGTTCGTTGTCCCGCCCACGAAGGCAGAGGAAATGTACGCTCCTGAAACCTTCGGGCGCGGACATAGCGACCGTGTGCGTGTGAAATAAAAAACCTGTTTCCTGGGAACAGGTTAAGACGATGAACAATTACCCCGCGTCACAGGGATACGGCAGGGATTACCGCTCGCGCTCGAGGACATAAGTAGGAATTGACCTTAGGGCATCGCAATACTCGGACTCAGGCAGAACATCCAGCGAAGCTCGGGCGGCTGCGGCAAAGCCGTCAGCCCGCGCGCGGGCCTGTTCGAGGCCTCCCACCCGCTCAACAGCCTGGACTAAGTCGATACGCGAGACTGTGTTGTAGTTGCCTTCCCTGGCCACCGTCTCAACCATTTCACGGCCGGAATCATCTCTTTCCAGCAAATAGATGAGCGGCAGAGTCACTTTGCCGGCGATCAAATCTACGCCGGAGGCCTTCCCCAGCGCGCCGTCGCTGGCGGTAAAGTCGAGCAGGTCATCCACTAGCTGGAAAGCGGTTCCCAGATTTACACCATAATCCGCCAGCGCCTGGCATTGCCTTTCGCCCGCGCCGCCGAGCACAGCCCCCACTTCGCAACAGGCACTAAAAAGGTAAGCAGTCTTCCGTCGCAACACATCCAGATACTGCGACTCTGAAACATCCGTTCGGCCCAGGAGGTTAAGCTGCAATAACTCACCCTCTGTCATCTTGCGCGTAACCGCGGTGAGGATGTCCAGAATGGGAAGCGATCTTTCGCCCAGGCTCGTTTCAAAGGCAGACATGTAAAGCCAGTCGCCCATTAGCACCGCTGTCTGATTGCCGTAGAGGGCATTCACGGTAGGCCGGTCCCGGCGCGTGCCAGCATCATCGATAATGTCGTCGTGGACCAAGGTGGCAGTGTGCAGGAACTCCATCACTGTAGCCATGCGAATAGAATTGTAACGAGATCCTTCGCCACCAACGGCGTAGTTCGAGAGAATCGTTAGTGCCGGACGCACGCGTTTGCCACCAGAAGCGCGCAGGTAGTCTCCCAGAAAGGTGATGACCTGAACATTAGACTGCGCCTGCCGCTCAAACTCTACTTCAACCTGCCCAAGCTCCGAAGCGATTAGGCTAAAGATGCGCTTCGCTGCAAGTTTAACGTTGTCGGGTGCAAGTGTTTCGCTGGCCGTCTGCATTTCTAACTACCTACTGTCTAAAGCGTTTTCATCCAACAGACTTAAATTTAGGTCTGGCCGGATGCGATGACCTCAGTTTGAGCGATAATTCGTGAACTGCATATCGATGCCAAAATCCTTTCCCTTTAGTTTGGCGATTATGTCCTGAAGCGTGTCGCGATCCTTTCCGGAAACGCGAACTACGTCCGCCTGTATCGAGGCCTGCACCTTTGCCTTAGAGTCCTTAATAAACTTGACGACTTCTTTTGCTTTGTCTTGGGGAATACCCTGCTGGATTGCTGCCTCCTGCCTTACCGTGCCGCCCGCCGCCGGTTCCACAACGCCATAAGTAAGGGCCTTGAGCGGAACGCCGCGGCGCACCAGCTTCTGCTGGAGAATGTCATTCATATTACGCAGCTTTGTTTCATCTTCGGCGGTAAGCACCAAGGCGCCCTTCTCCAGCACCACATTGGCGGCGCTGCCTTTGAAGTCGAATCTCTGCCGCACCTCTTTAACAGTTTGATGGATTGCGTTCGTCACTTCCGCGCGATCCACTTCCGAGACGATGTCGAATGAATTCTGCTGGGCCATGCTCAAGGTTCCTGTTTATGCCGCGAGGATAGCATCAATAGGCCAGCATGTGAAACTTGTCTCTTGGGCGGACAAGGGTCAGTTTAGGAGTTCAAACTTCAGTTTGGGGGCTATTGTCAGTTCTCCGCTTGCCGCATTGAGCGCGTGGTCCAGCATGCGAGAGTCATTCAGCGATTGGCAGTGCCGTCAGGCCTGAGTCAAATCAAGTTTGAAAAGACCGGCAAAGTTCTCTGCCGTAATTCGCCCCATCTCTTCCTGCGAAACTCCCCGAAGCTCCGCCAAACATCTGGCCACTTCCACCACATAGGCCGGCTCATTTCTTTTCCCGCGATAAGGCACCGGTGATAAATACGGACAATCAGTCTCAATCAACAACCGGTCCAACGGGACTTCAGTCGCAACACCTCTGAGGTCGTTCGCATTTTTGAAAGTGACGATACCTGAGAAAGATATGAACATCCCCAGGTCAACTGCCTTCTCTGCAAGCTGACGCGTGCCGCTGAAACAATGCATGATGCCGGGCAGTTCCGAGCCCTGCCATTCCGACCCAAGTATCTCGATCGTCTCCACCTCCGCCTCACGTGTATGAATGATTACGGGCAAACAGGCTGCCCGCGCCAGTTGAAGCTGGCGTCGGAACCTGTTTATCTGCACATCGCGGGGCGAATTGTCGTAATGAAAGTCGAGGCCTATTTCTCCCCAGGCGATTACCCGCGCACTCCATCTGATGAGATCGGTGATTCTCTGTTCAGCCTGGTCATCGAAGAGGCGAGCATCGTGGGGATGGGTACCGATCGCAGCGTAGAGACCTTCGTGCTTATGAGCTAATTCAACCGCGCGTTCCAGTGCGCCGCTATGCGGATCTCCCGTGCCGACGTTGAGTATTACGGACACTCCCGCATCGCGAGCCCGTTGAATTACTTCATGGCGATCGGCGTCAAACTCAGGCCCATCAATGTGCGCGTGGGAGTCGACAAACATGGAAAGTGACGATTGGCTATTTCACCGACACGGAGAATATATTCAAACCACTCCGTTAGGAGTGAAATGTTTCCTAGACCCAGCACGCAAGCTGAGTTTACCAACTCCGTTCGGAGTTCTCCAGCTCGCGGTTCCTGGCTTGATACCTACCTGGGTGCCTCGCCAGGGGCCCTGAGGCTCTTCAGAACTTGCTCACGAAAGATGCGGGCGCTGGCTCTGATGGCCGCCTCGTCGAGGGTGAGTAGCTGCCGGTTTTGCATGACCAGGCGGCCATTGATGATTACGGTCTGTACGCCCGAAGCTTTGGTCGCGTAAACCAGGTCGGCATAAAGGTTGTACGACGGAATCTGGTTCAACTCGCTGCGCTCAACGAGCGCCAGGTCCGCCCGCTTTCCGGTTTCGATCGACCCGATCTCTTTCTCAAGGTGCAGCGCCTGCGCTCCCCGAATGGTAGCCAACTCCAGAGCCTCCTGGGCCGAGATCACCTTTGGATCCCCGCTGAAGACCTTGTGCAGCTTGGCAGCCGTGTCCATCTCTTCCCACATGCTGAGGTCGTTGTTCGAGGCCGCGCCATCAGTTCCCAACCCGACCCACAAACCATCTCTTAACATTTGTGGCAGGGGCGCCACGCCGGAGGCAAGTTTCATGTTCGATTGAGGATTATGAATAACGCCAACTCCAAAATGCTTCAGGAGGCCCAACTCGTTCGCCGTCGGCCAAACGACGTGCGCCGCGATCAGCCGGTCGTTAAGAAAACCGATGCGCGCGAGATATTCGATGGGGCTCGCGCCCTTCGCCTTAATGCTGTCGTCCACTTCTCTCTTCGTCTCGGAAATGTGGATCACGATAGGAGCTCCGGTGCGATCGGAGAACGCGCGCGCGGCCCTTAAGTGTTCTTCGGAAACAGTGTAAGGAGCATGAGGCGCGATCGCGGGCACGATCAGATCGTGGCCCTGCCACTTCTTAACGAAGCGCTCAACGTAGGCCATCGCCTCGGCATTGGTCTTGTTGTCAGGCGCGGGAAAGTCTATGACTGTTTCGCCGAGAACCGCACGCACGCCGGCCTTAGCAGTTTCGTCCGCAATCGCGTCTTCGAAGTAGTACATATCGCAGTAGGTTGTAGTACCACCACGAATCATCTCCGCCAAACCCAGACGGGTGCCGGCACGCACAAATTCTTCGGTAACGTTTTTAGCTTCAGCAGGAAAAATGTACTTCGTCAGCCACTCCTGCAGATCCAAATCGTCGGCCAACCCACGAAACAGAACCATGGGGATGTGAGTATGCCCATTGATGAGGCCCGGAATGATTGTCTTGCCCGTGGCATCGACAGTCTGACGTCCTCGGTATCTCCTGGCAATGTCAGCGCGCGAACCCACCGCCACAATACGTCCGCCCTTGACCGCGATACCGCCATTTTCAATAAGCTGACGCGTAGCGTTCATGGTGACGATAGCGCCGCCGAGGACTACCAGGTCGACACGTTCGCCGCCGCTTCGCTTCTGCGCGGAAGCGTCCGGCAAAGAATGATTGAGAATTATGGCTAACAAGACGAGCAAAAACCAGAGACGTTTTGACATGTTTCGGACTCCGCAAAAAAGACGACGTAAGGGCCCAGCATTAGCGAGGCTGTGTCAGCATCAAGGTCCGAATAGGCTGGGCTCAAACCACGATCCACGAAAGCACACGAAACCGCGCCAGATGACCGAATACTACTTGTGTCCCATGATTTCTTTGAGGAATCTGGCGTCAAACGCGCGCGGCAAGAGATCCGAGATGAACACTGTCTCTTGTTGTCCTCGAAGATTACTCAGGACGATCGTTGCGTGCCTGGCAAACTCCCAAATGATCTGGCGACAGGTACCGCAAGGAGGCGTCAAAGACTCGGTGTCCGCCACGACCGCCAAGTCCGTGAATTGTCGCTCACCCTCCGAGAGGGCCTTCCAAATTGCGACCCGTTCGGCACACACCGTCAGACCATAGCTCGCGCTTTCGACGTTGCAACCGGTGTACACTTTGCCGTTTTCCATTCTTACGGCGGCGCCCACCTGAAAGTTGGAAAACGGCGCTACCGATTGCAGACGCGCCTCAGTCGCTATCTCTATAAGAGAGTTTAAAGAGTCTTCTCTCAACCGTAGCCTCCCACCGAGGTAAAAGCGCTTGCCAAAAATTTTAGGCCCCGGATGAACACGAATGTATACAGATCCGAAAAGCCCTTAAGCAAAACTGTTAGAGGTCTTGTTCTGATCCGCATTCATCGGCGTAAATCCGTGGCTAATGCTTTTCGTGTTACGTGAGTCGGCCAATGATGCTACGCAGCAGTAGGGTAAAAGTGTCTCTCACCTTGTTCCCTATCGCCATTACTTCCTCGTGATTGATTGGGCCGTCGCTGATTCCAGCAGCCATGTTAGTGATGCAAGAAATACCCAAAACTCTCATTCCCATGTGACGCGCTACAATTGCTTCCGGCACAGTGCTCATGCCAATGGCGTCAGCGCCAAATGAGCGCAACATGTGGATTTCCGCCGGCGTCTCGTAACTGGGACCAGGAAGAGCGGCATAGATGCCACGTCTCACTTCGATCCCCAACACCTGTGCTTCTTCGACTACGGTTTCCTGGAGCGCGCGAGAATAGACTTCAGTCATGTCCGGAAACCTGGGCCCAAAGCGCTCGTCGTTAGGACCGCGCAACGGATTAACACCCATCAAGTTCAAGTGATCGCTGATTATCATTAGCGTACCTTCGCTCAATTGAACGTTGATACCCCCCGCAGCATTGGTCAACAAAAGCGTGTCAATCCCGAGCACCTTGAATGTTCGAATCGGAAAGGTAACTTCATCGAGGGAGTAGCCCTCGTAAGAGTGCACTCGTCCCTGCATGGCGACTATCGGAACCGGTCCAACCTTGCCGATAACCAGGCTGCCGTCGTGACCGGCAACCGTTGAAGTCGCGAACCCCGAAATCTGATCGTAGGGAAGGCGCACCGCTTCTTCAACCTGGTCCGCGAAACCGCCGAGTCCGCTACCCAAAACCACCGCAATTCGCGGGTCCAGAGCTGTCCGGGCGCGAATAGTACGCGCCGCGTGTTCGGCACGCGCATAAAGATTAGAAGCTGCTGAACCTTCAATCATTCTTTCTTAGCTTAGCGAAATAGTCGCGATAAGTCTCGCAGCGTCAGAACCGCGAGCAATAACGACCGGGTTGTTTGCTCCGGTTGAGACCGGGTCGCTACCGCTCCCCGTTCTGACAAGCACGTAGCAATAGCGACCGGTTGTTTGCTCCGGTTGAGACCGGGTCGCTACCGCTCCCCGTTCTGACAAGCA
>JALZJF010000120.1 GCA_030859905.1 Acidobacteriota bacterium | reverse complement strand
ATTGGCAAGGTCTTCATCGATGTCTTCGAGCGAGAAGCAAATAGACTGGGTGGAGTTTCCCACCTTGTGCAGGGAACGCTCTATCCTGACGTGATCGAGTCCGTTTCCGTGCGCGGGCCGTCAGCAGTAATCAAGAGCCATCACAATGTAGGTGGTTTGCCTGAGAAGATGCGGTTGCGCCTGATTGAACCCCTTCGAGAGCTGTTCAAGGATGAAGTGCGTTTGATTGGCAGGGAACTGGGCGTCCCGGAAGAAATACTTTCACGCCATCCGTTTCCTGGACCTGGGCTAGCGGTTCGGATCATTGGCGAGGTGACTGAAGAGCGAATTAGGCTGCTCCAGGCGGCCGACAGAATTCTGGACGAAGAGCTGCGGCTGGCGGAGCTCTATCATTCGGTCTGGCAGGCCTTCCCCGTGCTGCTTCCCATCTCCACTGTAGGTGTGATGGGTGATGAGCGCACCTATGAACGAGTGGTTGCGATCCGCGCGGTCACGAGCGTCGATGGAATGACGGCTGACTGGGCGAGACTGCCGCCAGACGTGTTGGCGCGTATCTCTTCCAGATTGATATCCGAAATTCGGGGACTGAATCGCGTTGTTTACGATATTAGTTCTAAGCCCCCAAGCACGATTGAGTGGGAGTGACATGATATAGTCTCCCGGATCACGCGGAATTCAAGAAGTCTGTTCCTTTTTTGGCTAGGTTAACAGCCAACACTTAGCTTCCTCCTATCATGCCGGATCAAAGATTCGTTCACCTACACCTGCACACTGACTACAGTCTCCTGGACGGGGCGATACAGATTAAGCCACTTGCGAAACGCACTGAAGAACTCGGTATGTCAGCTTGCGCCATGACCGATCACGGAAACATGTTTGGCGCTATTTCTTTCTACAACGCCATGAAGGGGCAGGGAGTGAAGCCAATAATTGGCTGCGAGACGTACATCACCCGTGGTAGCCGCGGCGATCGTTCTGCGGGTGCCCCAGGCGAGAAGGCGAATTACCACCTGATCCTGCTGGCGAAGAATTTGGAAGGCTACCAAAACCTGGTCCGGCTTTCTTCGAAGGCTTACACCGAAGGCTTTTATTACAAGCCCCGGATCGACAAAGAACTCCTGGCCGAACATGGAAAAGGACTAATTGCGCTCTCGGCTTGCATGTCAGGAGTTCCTTCGGCAATGCTGGCCCGCGAGAGATTCGATCAAGCCGCCACTGCGGCAATCGAATTTGAAGAGATATTGGGGAAGGGCAACTACTTCCTTGAAATCCAGGAACACGGATTAGAAGCTCAGGATCGTATCCGAAAGCCTCTGGTTGAGCTCTCGAAGCGCACCGGCATTCCCCTGGTGGCCACTAACGACGCGCACTACCTCAGGCCAGAAGATGCGCGAGCCCACGATATCTTGTTGTGTATCGGCTCCGGCAAAACAGTCAAAGATACTAATCGCCTACGCTATCCCAGCCCCAACTTTTATGTTCGCTCGCCTGAGGAGATGTGGCGGATTTTTGGCGACGAGTTACCTGATGCACTAACCCGTACCGTGGACATAGCGGAGAGATGTGACCTCCACCTGCCGGAGAACGTTAACTATCTACCAAATTATCCCATTCCCGCGTCCGACGCCGGGCTGTCTGTTGATGAGTACTTCGAGAAGGTGATCAGGGAGGGCTTTGAACGTCGTCGCCAGACGGTGTGGGATCGACAGATATCGCGAGGCGAATTAAGCCATCCGCTCACGGATTATCAGACCCGACTGTCGAGCGAGATAGCCATGATTAAGCAAATGGGCTTCGCGGGATACTTCCTTGTGGTCTGGGACTTTGTTCGATACGCTCGGGAACACTCCATACCTGTGGGCCCGGGACGCGGTTCAGCGGCAGGTTCTCTGGTCGCCTACTGCCTCGAGATTACTGATATTGACCCCCTCAAGTATAACCTTATCTTCGAGCGTTTCCTGAACCCCGGCCGAGTATCTCTACCTGATATTGACATTGACTTCTGTGTTCGGGGGCGCGGAGAGGTTATTAATCACGTTGCCAACCTCTACGGCCGCGAGTCGGTTTGCCAGATTATTACCTTTGGGACACTCGCCTCGAGGGCTGCGATCAAGGACGTCGGAAGAGCTCTCGACATGCCTTACGCTGACGTCGATCGGATTGCCAAGCTCATCCCACCGCCGGTTAGGGGCAGAAATGTAAGCCTGGCGCAGGCCCTCGAACAAGTTTCGGAACTGAAGAAGCAGGTTGAAACTAACCCCCAGGTTAAAGAACTAATGGAGATTGCCCAGCGCTTGGAGGGCTGTGCTCGCCACTCGTCGGTGCACGCAGCGGGGGTTGTTATCTCGCCCGTGCCACTTCAGGAACTTATTCCTGTTGCCGTTTCCGGGAAGGATGAAGTCACTACTCAGTACGTCATGTCCGACCTTGAAAAAACGGGCATGCTTAAGATGGACTTCTTAGCGCTTACCGCGCTTACCGTTATAAATGATTGCTTAATTTCAGTTAAGCAGATGCTTGGGCAGGAGATTAACTGGGCGGATTTAGCGCTTAACGACGAAAAAACTATGGCCATTTTCGCTGAGGGGCGTACAGATGCTGTCTTCCAGTTTGAGTCGGCGGGAATGCAGGAGATATGCAGAAAGCTAAAGCCGAAGAGTCTTGAAGACCTGTCCGCCTTAAACGCTCTCTACCGGCCCGGCCCAATTGATGGCGGCATGGTTGACGAGTTTATCGAGCGGCATCGCGGAAAGAAAACCGTCCGCTACCTCGTACCCGAGATGAAGGAAATCCTGGGAAACACTTTTGGGACCATGGTCTATCAAGAACAGATTATGCAACTCGCTCAGAAACTTGCAGGATACACCTTGGCGGAAGCAGACCTGATGCGTAGGGCAATGGGCAAGAAAAAGCGTGAGGAGATGGCCATACATGAAGTTAAGTTCGTCAATGGCGCTATAGAACGAGGAATCAAACGAGAGAAAGCGGAGAAGATATTCTTTCTCATGAACAAGTTTTCGGATTACGGTTTTCCTCGTGCCCACAGCGTGGCCTACGCCTACCTGGCCTTTCAGACTGCGTACCTCAAAGCGCATTTCCCGGAGCACTTCTACTCGGCCGTCCTCTCGAGTGAGGCTCAAGACGCCGCCAAGGTATTCAAGTATTCTAAGGAACTCCGCGCCCAGGGGATTCTGCTATTACCGCCGGATGTCAACGAGAGTTATTCTGGCTTTACTCCGCTTACAGGCGCCATAAGGTACGGCCTGGCTGCGATCAAGGGGCTTGGGCAATCTACTGTCAAGGCAATCATCGAGGCACGTAAGACTGGTTTTTTTCGTTCTTTTTTTGATTTCGCAGAGCGAATCGAACAGGGCGCAATCAACAAGAGGGCGCTCGAGAGCCTGATTGGCGCCGGGGCATTTGATTCGCTTAAACCTGAAGTGCGCGATGTGCGCGAATGGCGAGCGGCGCTTCACGCCTGCATCGATCCCGCGCTGGCACGCTCACTGCGAGCGAAACGCGAGCGCCTCCAAGGTCAGAATGGACTGTTTGCCGTTGTCGAAGATGACGCTGGACCAGCAGAAGAGTTGCCCTACAGCCCCAAACCATGGACGCATACCGAGTTGCTTGCGAATGAAAAAGCGGCCCTGGGCTTTTATATTACCGGACATCCATTGGGAGATTACGTTGGGCTCCTACAGAGTCTTAAGGCCGTGAGGTCCATTGAACTTGCGGGGCTGCTAAGCGGCAGTCGAATTTGTATCGGCGGGATAATCAACGACTTGCAACCGCGCACGACCAAAAAAGGGGATAGGTTTGCACTGCTTCGCCTTGAGGATGATTCGGGAGGAACCAAATGTGTACTGTGGCCGGAAACTTTCCGGAAATATTCTGCAATGCTCCAAAACGAATCGCCGGTTTTGGTTACAGGTCGCCTCGAACTCAGCGAGGACAACCCGCCCAATGTAATAGCTGATCAGGTGCAGAGTCTCGACGACATTCTCAAGAATCGGGAGCTAGTGGTTTTCCGTGTGCCGGCGAGCGATGATCACGAGCGGTTGTTTGACGCAATTCTCCATCTAATAAATACAAATCCTGGGAGCTGTGATGTGACGCTGGAGACGATAATCGATGCTGACACGCTCGTGCGGGTAAAGGTCAATTCTGCACTACGCGTTGCGCGCTCGATCAAGCTGGAGGCGGCTCTAAAGCAACTCGGATGTCTGATCAAGATTGAGAGCGTTGCCGAAACCCCGAAACGCGTCTGATAATGGCAAAAAGCGCGATGAAACCGACTAATTGTGTCTGCAGCGCGTCAATTTTCCGCAGTAAGTTTATGAAAAATGTTTTGGATTGGAGAATCAAAGATGAACAATTTTCTTTCCAGCGATTTCGATAACGCACAATCCGTTCCTTATTTCCTTTGGGATGAGCCGATAACCGTAGCAGAGTTCAAACGGCGATTGACCACCGCTGCGGCGGCGGAGCAAACGCGGCTGTTAAGCAAAATGTTGCGCGAAGCGCGCGATACGGACGTTTGGAAATTCACTACGCCGGAAGAAGTTTCGCGCAGGTGGCCAGAACTTGCGCCACACATGGGGCGCCGGCGCGCCTTTTGGGAGTTTTTGCTTGAGCGGTGGCGCGAGGAGGGATTGCTTGGCGAGATGCACGCTTAGCAATTTACAGAAGGATTTTCTGGAAGTATTTTTCGGGCTTGAAGACCGTTTCTTTCTGACTGGCGGAGCCGCGCTGGTCGGCTTTCATCTCGGACATCGCCATACGCATGACCTCGATTTGTTCACACTCGAAGATTCGATTGAAAGCGGTTTCGCCGCCGCGAATGAGACCGCGCGACAATTGGGCGCGAGCGTCGAGGCGATTCAAACCTCGCCTGATTTTCGTCGGATGATTGTGCGGCGCGGAAACGAGGCGGTGGTGATAGACCTTGTGCGCGAGCGAGTTGTTCAGTTGGTACAGGAAAAACCCGTCATCGGCGGCGTCCGCGTCGACCCGCCAGAAGAAATTTTGGCGAATAAGCTCTGCGCGTTGTTGTCCCGCGCGGAAATCCGCGACCTTGTTGACGCGCGTGCACTCGAAAGGGCAGGCTTTCGGGTCGAGGACGCGCTCGAGGTCGCCGCTTTGAAAGACACGGGACTCACGCCCGCGCAACTCAGTTGGGTTTTGAGTCAAATTAACCTGGGCGACGATTTAATGCCGCCGGGCGGAGTTTCAGTCGAAGAACTGCGCGGTTATTTGACCGATTTGATAGCGCGATTAACGCGCCTTGCATATCCTGGATAATCCGCGTTTGCAGCATTTATTGTGGTGCGCAGGACCGTCGCAACGAGCCATTAAACGGTGAGCGAAACGCTTACCACTAATTCATGGTCAATCTCTGGTTGGAGTTGTGACGGCAATCACCACAGGCACACAGCTAGGCCGATATGAAATCCGCTCGCAAATAGGCGCAGGCGGGATGGGTGAGGTCTACCTCGCTCGTGACCCGAAGATCAACCGTGACGTGGCGATCAAAGTCCTCCCCGCTGCTTTCTCTTCAGACTCAGAACGACTGCGCCGCTTCGAGCAGGAGGTGCAGGATAGGAAACTCATGGCAATGGATGTGAAACTGGGAGCGACGTTCGACGCGGGTGTTCCCAAGACGCTCTTCGGCACGCGCGTCCTTACTTTGACAAATTTCAGGAATCACTATGCGGTTACGGCCGACGGGCAGCGCTTTCTCATCAACACAACGATTGAAGAAATAGGCACCGGCCCGATCAGCGTCGTGGTGAACTGGACTGCGGGTTTGAAACACTAACGTAGTCTATCTGCAGACGTCGTTACTAAAGCCCAATTTGAGGAAACGGAGATCAATCGCCAGTTCTGTATGAGGAACGTGTGGATGAAACGTGAGGGGCGTTGGCAGATCGTAACGAGACACACTGCCAATCTCGAGCGAGAAAAAGGCCTATAAATGACAACTACCTCAACCTCTAGCCACGGCATTTGAATCCTTAACTCTGTTCCTCCAAAGTGGTGGGTCAGTTTGAACGCGGTCGATCTAATTGTTTTCGAATCCCGAAGGGATTTAAGTCAATAGCCGTGGGCGAGCGTTGCGCGACGCCCACGGTGTGTGAAAGAAAACGGTTCTGACCCTGAAAGGGTCAAACCTCGGCCGCTGGTTCGACCCTTCCAGGGTCGGGCTAACGACGGGTTCACGTCCGTGGTCGTCGCGCAACGCTCGCCCACGGCTATTAACTTGTATCCCTTCGGGATGAAGGTGGGACCGAAACACAAACTGACTCACTACCCGAAGCCAAGCCAACAAACTCTTGACTTCTAGCCATTCCACAATAGAGTGTTGAGACTTCTGGCTTCAGCCCTGCCGGTAACTAGCTAGATGGCCATTTCCCCAGAGACTCGGCTTGGCCGCTACGAAATCCGCTCGCAAATTGGCGCGGGCGGCATGGGCGAAGTTTATCTCGCGCAGGACGCACAGCTAGACCGCACTGTTGCACTGAAAATATTGCCTCCTGATGTTGTTTCTAACGGGGAACGAATGCGCCGCTTCGTACAAGAAGCAAAAGCTGCCGCAGCCCTCAGTCACCCGAACATCGCACACATCTATGAAGTTGGAGAATCAGAAGGCACACACTTCATCGCCATGGAATACATCGACGGTGAAACTTTGCGCACAGAGATTCATCGCGCGAAGACTCCACTAAACAAACTCCTTAAATATCTCGCGCAGGTGGCTGAAGGGTTAGCCAAAGCCCATGCGGCAGGCATTGTGCATCGAGACTTAAAGCCCGATAACATCATGATCACGCGCGACGGCTACGCGAAGATTCTCGATTTCGGGCTGGCGAAACTCATCGAACCGCATAAAGGCACGGACGGTGGGTCAAGCGAAGTTGCCACGGCCATTCTGCTACAGCACTCCACCCCGGGTATGATCATGGGCACAGTCGGCTATATGTCGCCCGAGCAAGCTCAAGGACGCGTAAAAGAGATTGACCATCGCTCGGACATCTTCTCCTTCGGCTGCATCCTCTACGAAGCGGCAACCGGAAGGAAGGCGTTTGAAGGCAAGGATGTGTTGGACTCTCTGCACAAGATTGTGCATGCGCCGACGCCGCAGATTAGAGACGTGAATGCTGATGCGCCTAACGAGATGCAAAGGATTGTGCGCAGGTGTTTGGCGAAAGAACCGGAGAAGCGTTACCAGTCAATCAAGGAGGTAGCGATTGAACTCGACGAACTTCGGCAGGAGTTAAAGGACCAAGCCGAATTGGAGTATTCCGTTCAACCGGAATCAAATACTGGTGAATTGGTAAGGAGTTCACAACAGGTAAAGATAGATAGTACTCGGCCCTCAGCAGTTAACACAACGCAGACAGAAATTGCGCGCTCAACCTCCAGCGCCGAATACGTTGTCAGCGAGATCAAAAGTCATAAAATAGCCGTCGGCATTGCCGTTATCGCGCTCCTGCTGGCAATAGGCGCAGTCCTTTTCGCGCTCTATAAGTTTGGGTGGCTAGAAAGATCAGTCACGAAGCCCGCGCCTTTTCAAGCGATGAAGATGACAAAGTTGACCTCCAACGGCAAAGCCACCTCTGCTGTGATCTCGCCCGACGGGAAACAGGTGTTTTATGTGATTGATGACGGAGGGCGGCGGAGTCTCTGGCTGAGGCAAATTGCCACGGCAACTGACGTGCAGCTACGTGCGCCCGAAGATACTTTTTACATCGGGCTGACTATCTCACCCGACAGCAATTTTCTTTACTACGCTTCTCGAGGCGCAAGCGTTCGGAATCGTGTGCTGTACAAAATGCCGGTTGTCGGCGGCAATCCCAGAAAAGTGGTCGATGACGTAGGCAGTCCGATCAGCTTTTCCCCAGACGGCAAGCAGATTGCCTTTGTGCGCAACGGAGAGGCAGAAAGCGCACTGATGATTGCTAATGCGGACGGCACCCAAGAGCGGAAGATCGCCATACGTCAGCGTGGAGCCAGCGGCTCTTTTGGGAATTTCTTTCAAGGCGGGACGGCATGGTCGCCCGATGGAAAAAAGGTCGCATCCATCGCAATTAGTATCGAGACGGATCGTGGATTTCAGAACGTGGTTGAAGTACCGGTCGAAGGCGGAACGGAACGCCCCCTGACTTCGCAGAGATGGCATCAAATCCAGCGGCTGGCATGGCTCGCGGACGGCAGCGGACTGTTGATGATCGCGGCAGAGCAAGCGGCAGACTTTCAAGCCTCGCAAATATGGTATCTCTCTTATCCAAGCGGCGAAGCGCGAAAAATTACAAATGATCTGAAGCAATACCAAAATATCAGCATGAACGCGGACTCCAGCATTCTGGTAACGGTGCAGGCAGAGCGAGATGCGAATATCTGGGTGGCGCCGAACGGCGACGCCAGCCGCGCCACGCAGCTTACATCGATATCCAGCGGGACGGACGGGTCTATCGGCGTTGCATGGACGCCCGACGGCCAAATCGTTTATCACTCGATGGCGGGCGGCAAAGAAAGCATTTGGATCATGGAGGCGGATGGAAAGAATAGAAGACAACTAACCACCGGCGAGACCGTAGACTTCTTCCCCTCGGTCTCGGCGGACGGACGCTACGTCGTCTTTGTTTCTGAGCGCACGGGCAGGCGAAACATCTGGAGGATGGACATTGACGGGGGCAATCCAAAACAATTGACCGACAGCGGAAGCTATCCGCAAGCCACCGCCAAGTGGGTGATCTATCAAACAGCGGGCGGTCTCTGGAAGGTGTCGATTGACGGTGGCGAGCCTGTGCGACTCGGTGAAAATATGGTATGGAACGCCATCTCACCTGACGGTAAGGTGATCGCCTACGCGTTGAGTACGCCCTTACCTGGCAAAGTAGCCGTTATCTCAATAGAAGGCGGTTCGCCCGTCAAGGTCTTCGATGTTCAACCAAATCTTCCGGCACGTATTCGTTGGGCGCCTGACGGTCGTGCGGTTACTTATGTCGCAAGTCAGAACGGTATTTCCGACATCTGGAGTCAACCGCTTGACGGCGGCGAACCGAAAAAGCTAACTAACTTTAAATCGGACCGCATATTTTCTTTTGATTGGTCGCGCGACAACAAACTTGTTATCTCGCACGGCACTGCCGCCTCCGATATCGTCTTAATCAGGAATGCCAAGTAATGGCTGTAACCCTCGGCACACATCTTGGCCGCTACGAGATCGTCTCTCTGATTGGCGCCGGCGGTATGGGCGAA
>JALZJF010000119.1 GCA_030859905.1 Acidobacteriota bacterium | reverse complement strand
GTTGGCAATGTCTGAATACTCACCTTGTCTTGCACGCTCATGTTTTTTCCTCAGATCTCAAATCCGCTCCCTCCATGGACGCATCCGGCCATTTGTCACGCACCAGGTGCAGAGTTAGAGGTGCTCCAATGAAGGTCACCATCAATTCCAGCAAGTGAGCCACAAGCACTAATCCGGCCTGCACTGCCCCCCCAGCCTCTTGGCTCTGCTCAATTCCATCGAATCCCTCCAAAAAGCCGTCCACGCTTACCCGCACCATAGTTAGTGAAGGAGCATCCGCCTTTGCCAGTGTCAAAGCCCGGGATAAAAGAGATCGAAAGCCAACCGCACCCGTGAGCCTGACCAGGCGCAGACGCAACTGCTCAATGACCTGCACTGCGACCTCTACGCGTGCGTCGGAGGTGTTGTCGTGCGCTGCCGCGCAAGCGAGTAATCGCTTGGCCAGTTCTTGAGTTTCTGGAGAAGTCATACTCATCCTGCGCAGCTTTGGCGGCTAATTGCTGAAGGCATATGAAATGCGATGCCAACAGAAGGCTGAGTGAGATTGTACAGGGACCGGGAGGCGGCTCGCAATGGCGTTTGCCTTTTGACTTGGGTATGCCGCTTAACATAATTCTTCCGGGTCCTCGAAATCCATTGCGGTTCTCGCCTACGGCTCTGACCTAAACCTAACGCGCGGCTTGACGCTGTTCCTTGCCTTGCCCTACATTACGGGCTCACTTCTTTTAAAAGGAATTCGTAATAGTGGCGACAAAAATTGAGAATCAGTGTGAGAGAAAACTGCCCAAGGAGACACTCTCGCATGTTGAAGATGCCTTTGACAGTCTTCCGAGGGAACATACGCGTGGGATAGAGCGAATTAGACTCGTAGAATTCATATCCGATCCAAGGCTCAAGAATACTTTTCAGGTGTCCGAACTACCAGGACTCTACCATCCACGGCAAGGGCCCAAAGGTCCCTGGCTCGAAGTGGCGGTGGGCGTCCTGCTTCCTGGAAACAAGCCGTTCCACAAACGGATAGTGCCTCGTATGTCTTTCAAAGGAAACCTGACCGCCATCCTCTTCTCCCTCGTTGGCCAGCATTATCACCTGACGCTACGGCACTCGCTTAAGAAGACCCAGCTTGAACCGGCAGTGCGAGCCTACACGGAAAAATATCTTAAAGTGTGGAATGAGAAGAAGCACACTTTCCGCGCACGCCTCTTCAAGCCCTTGCAACCTACTCTAGAACGTTGGGCTAAAGGTTTACAGAAACGAGCGGCGGCAGAAAAGAAAAAGACTGTTGTTTCGAAGTAGCTGCGCTGGATCCCGGTATTCGCTCGATAACAGCCAGAACCAGGATAACGACTGTTCATACTCATCCCAGCCGACATCGTAGAAGGTCAACCGTCCGCCGGGCGGCAGATGAGTGGCAGCATCAAGGTAATCCGCAGTTTGAACGCTCATCAATATTGACCTCGCTTGGAATGAAGCGATAATCGCACGGCGGTAAGAGCCTCGGGTGGCCGTCACAACTGCCTCATGTACTCTCAATGCTCTCCGCCGCCGAGATAAGCGCTGCAGCTACATCTTCAGGCTCCACATTTGCTCGGCGGAAGCGAAGCTCCAGGCTAAACTCTTTTGCAGGTGAAACATATTTAAAAGTGAAGGGCCTGGCATCGGGAGCAATCCGCGGGCCCATTTCCTGGCGTCTGACTTCCCTCGCATCATCGCGCGTTAACCCACGAGAGGTGATCTCCTTTGCCAGCCTTCTCATTCCATCATCATCAGGCTGTCGAACGATTTGTAGCAACATTGACTTTGCTGACACGTCCGCCTGGCGACAGATTTCCCGGACGTCCGGAGGGATCGCGGCGATGGAAAGCGCTTCCGTGACTGTGCTTCTGCTCTTCCCTACTTTGCGAGCAACCTCTTCGTGGGTATAACCGAAGCGCTCGCACAGGGCCAGCAACCCATCGGCTTCTTCCCAGACTGTCAGGTCTTTTCGCTGCATGTTCTCAATGAGCGCGATCTCTGCAACTGCGCCTTCATCAACCTCCATCTCCACGCACGGCACTTCTCGCAGTCCAGCTTGTCGCGCTGCTCGCCAACGGCGTTCGCCTGCGATAATCATCCATCGTCCCGTTGAGCGTGAGGGCTTCACCAGGAGGGGCTCCAGTACGCCTTTTTCTGCGATTGAAGCAGTGAGCTCGGTTAGATCACCAAACTCCGTGCGTGGCTGTTCCGGGTTGGGATCGATTTTATCTACCGCTATCATACGACCCACCGCCGCGGGCTGTGGCTGCGACAGCTCCTCTACGTAGTGCGCGTCATGACGCATCTGCAGGCCAGTTGGCAGTCCCCTTTTAGACACGGCTCAGTACCTCTTCACAAAGTTTTGCATATTCCAGCGCCCCTGAGGAGTTGGGCGCAAAGGTAAAAATTGATTCTTTGTATGCCGGCGATTCTTCGAGTCTCACGCTCTTGGTGATCACAGTGTCAAACAACTTGGGCCCGAAGACTCGTCGAATTTGTTCGTGCACCTCGCGGGCAAGCGTAGTTCGCTTATCGTGCAAGGTAACCAGAACTCCCAGCAACTCGAGCTTTGGATTAGGACGCGCCTTCACCTTCTCGATTGTCTCGAGCAGATCATCAGTACCTTCAAGAGCAAAATAAGACGACTGAATCGGAACCAGAACGTGCGAGGCCGCAACCAGCGCGTTCACAGTGATGAGGCCCAACGTCGGCGGTGTGTCAATGACTATAACCTCATACTCCTTCTTGAATGGCTCCAAACGATCCTTGAGGCGGAATGGAGCGTCGAAATCACCTACCAATTTCGACTCCAGCTTTGCCAGACTGATCCGCGCCGGCACGAGATCCAGGTTCTCCACCGAAGTTCTATAAATAGACTGCTCCACGGGCGCGTCGCCGTCCATCATCAACTCGTAGGCGGAACGCTCGACCGTAAGTGGGTCTAAGAATGAAATAGAACTGTTGGCCTGGGGGTCAAGATCGAGGAGCAGGGTGCGCTTTCCGAGCCTGGCGAATGCGGCGGCCAAATTGATGGCCGTAGTGGTCTTTCCTACGCCACCTTTTTGATTTGCAATCGCGATTAGCATTCGCTGCACGAGGGCATAGGAACAGTATTCCGTGGTAAATCCAGACTAAGCATCATTTCCAACTACCAATGTTCAAGCTACTACAAATCACATCGGGAGATCGCCGGCTTCTCCGATAACATCCGGCCACTCTTCTTCACCAATTGCCCGCTCCTCGCCTTCCTCTTTTGGCGCAGAGTTGCGAGACGCCTTGATTACTTCCATGTCAACGTAGATCGGACAATCAGCGCGCAAGGCCAGCGCAATAGCGTCGGAAGGCCGCGAATCAAGAATCATTGGATCGCCTTCACTGGTACGCATTTCGATAACTGCGAAGAACGTGTTGTCCTTCAAACTGGTTACAACTACTCGCTCCACCTGGATTCCGAGTTCTATGATCAGATTGCGTAACAAGTCATGGGTCATAGGTCGAGGAGGAGCGATTTTCTCAATTTCCAGAGCGATGGCGTTGGCTTCATAAGCTCCCACCCAAATTGGGAGCATGGTATCGCTTTCGATATCCTTTAAAATAATAATGGGAGTGCCACTGTTCGGATCCATCATCAGAGCTCTGATCTTAACCTCTATTTCCATAAAGCTACATCCCCTCTCTTGATAAATCCCTTTAGCACCCCACACGGGGCGCCCGCATGGGCTCGCGAACTGCCGGATCATTAAGTTGTTGGCCATAGAGACTATAGGACTTGGCTTCTGTTATCCGCACATTCACAATCTCGCCCTGCCGAGTTGAGCCCCCCTTGAAGTTAACGACCTTATGGCATGTTGAGTGTCCAGTTAGATCCTTTTCTGATCGAGCGCTCTGACCTTCAACCAGCACACTCACGGCCCGCCCAACATAGCCCAGATAGATCCTATTTTGTAGTTCGAATTGATGAGACTCAAGCTCTAAGAAGCGCGTCTTCTTAAGACTCTCAGGAACGTCGTCAACTAACTTGGACGCCGGTGTGCCCGGGCGCCTTGAGTATTTAAAAATAAAAAGACCGTCATACTTACATCTTTCAACCAGCTTCATGGTGTCCTGAAAATCTTCTTCCGTCTCACCCGGAAAGCCTACAATAATGTCGCTGGTTAAGGACAGTCGCCGCTTGGAATTCTTAATCGCATCTACTCTCCGAAAGTAGTCTTCTACCAGATGACCCCGACGCATAGCCTTCAGAATACGATCGCTGCCCGACTGAACCGGCAGGTGAACCCAATCACAAAGATTCGGACATTCTTCGATCGCCGTTACTATATCAGGATGAAAGTCTCTAGGAAACGACGTGGTGAATTTGATTCGTTCCATTCCCGTTTCGGCAACGGCTCTGAGCAGCCGGCAGAAGGGAGTCGCTCCTCTGCTCTGTTCAAGTCCCTCTTCTGATCTGGGCCTGTAGCTGTTTACATTTTGTCCGATCAAGTGCACTTCTTGGTAGCCGAGCTCGCGCAACTGTTTTACCTCATCAACGATTTCTCTGGCTGTGCGACTCTTTTCTCGGCCTCTTGAATAAGGGACGATGCAGAAGGAGCAAAACTTGTTACAGCCCTCGATAATCGGCACAAAAGCCACGAAAGGAGAGTGTCTTTCAAATGGCGAGACGTCCCACGATTCCCCTTCTGCGCGCTCTTCAAGATCAATGACCGCTGCTTCCCCGTCCTTTCGGCGTTCGATCAAAGTAGAAATGCGATCCGTGGCGCGCGTGCCGATAACCATGTCAACGTCCGGAGCTTTAGCGAAAATTGTCTCCCCTTCGAGCTGCGCTACGCAGCCCATGACCCCGATCAAGGTTTTTTTGTTCGAGAGATTGCGGAGTTGTCTAATGCGTTTATATACCTTTTGTTCAGCCCGCTCGCGTACCGAGCACGTGTTGACCAACACTACATCCGCGGCTTCTGGCGATGATGTCAGATCATAGCCAGCTTGTCGCAGACTCGTCGCCGCCCGCTCACTATCCGCGACGTTCATCTGACATCCCATCGTCTCTATATAGACTGTGCTTTTCATCCCGGAATCATTACAAGACTGAATGCGGGTTAGTCTACCAGAAATACTGTACTTGACCACTCATTCTGCGACTAGTAGTATCGCCCACGATTTTCCGTAACCTAAGACACTGAGAGAGGTTCCTCATCATGTCATTCAACAAAGTAATTCTCGTCGGCAACCTGGGTCGCGATCCCGAACTACGTTACACGCCTCAGGGTACCCCCGTTTGCAACTTCACGATGGCCACAAACGAACGGCGCAAGGACAAGACCGGCGAAATGCAAGATCAAACCACCTGGTTTCGTGTAACTCTCTGGGGACGGCAAGCAGAAACTGCCTCACAATACCTCACCAAGGGTCGGCCGGTTTATATTGAAGGCAGACTAAGAGTGGAGGAATGGACTGACCGCGACGGAAAGCCCAGGCACACCCTGGAAGTTAACGCCACCGATATGCAGTTCATTGGCGGCGGCAGAGGAGAAGAGGCTCCGGTTTCAAGAGCTGCTGCTGCAGGTGAAACGGTTGCCGGTGAACCGGTCCAGGAGCATGCGGACCCGTCTGACGACGATATTCCGTTTTAGCTAAGTAGGAATTCGGCGGGAAACTGAAACCTCAATTGCGGCGGTCCCACGCGGGCAGCCCGTGTGGGGTGCAGGCTATGCTGTACCCCACCGACCAAACTGCCGCAGTTTAGCGTAGCGTTTTGCCAACCTGGCTTCCTGGCTGGAGCTCACGGCTTCCGCAAGTCGCTCGCTCAATGCTGAATCAAGAAAGCGCGCGGCTTGATCATAATCCGTATGAGCCCCCCCGGGCGGTTCGCTAATGATCTGATCCACAATCTTTTCCTCGAGAAGATTCTGCGCGGTAAGTCTGAGACCAGACGCTGCGCGCTCCGCCTGGCCGGAATCTTTCCATAAAATCGCCGCGCACCCTTCCGGTGAAATGACTGAATAAACAGCATTCTCCAGCATCATCACCTGATCTCCAACACCAATTGCGAGCGCCCCACCGGACCCCCCTTCGCCGATGACAGTTACGATCACGGGTACTTTCAGTTTAGCCATCTCTCGCAGATTGTAAGCGATGGCTTCAGCCTGACCGCGCTCTTCGGCATCAATGCCTGGATAAGCTCCCGGCGTATCAATCAACGTCAGAATCGGGCGTCGAAACTTTTCGGCGAGTTTCATTGCCCTCAGGGCCTTGCGGTAACCCTCGGGCTTTGGCATTCCAAAGTTGCGATAACTGCGTTGCTTGGTGTCACGACCTTTTTGGTGGCCTATGACCACTACCGGCAGACCATGAAAACGTGCCAGACCGCAGATTATTGCCGGGTCGTCGGCAAATCTCCGATCCCCATGCAGCTCCACGAATTCCTCGAACAGTCGCTCGATAAAATCCATGGTATAGGGACGATCCGGATGCCGGGCCAATTGCACCCGTTCAAATGCGGTCTTCGTGTCAGGGACTGTTTCGGCGCTCTTCTCGGTCGAAGGCTTTTTATTGTGTTTGGCCATTTGCGCTTAGCTCTCCCACAGCTTTGATGATGCCAGATTTCGGCGGCGGTCTACCGTAAGTTTACTTTAGCGCTTCAAGTCCGCCGTCCAGTTCACTACGACGCTGATTGGGGTGGCGCTTGTTTCTTCAATCGTTGTGTTGATGAGAAAGCGCTGTCCGTCGGCCGTGACAGCATAGTGATTCCTGAAACCTATCAAAGTAAGGACGCGCGTCGCGAAGAGCGTCTTGATAACACCCGGCTCGAATGTGGCTCCCAGCTTTACTTCCACCGCCATGAGTTTCCTATCGGCGGCAACGTAGAAAAGCTCTTTGCCGTCGCG
>JALZJF010000090.1 GCA_030859905.1 Acidobacteriota bacterium | reverse complement strand
GTTAAACGTATCAGTCTTATGTCAAAGAGCAAACAACTGAAGACAATAAAACAGGCGCTCTGGCGTCAGAGGCGGAGTTTACTCTTAAAACCTCTTGACACCGACGACCGCTTCATAGATGAACTCTTTGTAGCACCCAACGTGAGACTCCACCGGGCAAGCCGGTGGCATCTTTAGAATTCTCCTTAAGCCCATGTAGCTACCACGTGAGACTCTACCGGACAAGCCGGTGGCATCTTGAACCTCCTAACCAAACTGCACCGGTACACCGACCCTCCGGCGGTTGCTGTTTAGGCAGGAGACACCTATAATACTCAACTTTTCCAGGGGCGAACAGTTTCGTCCGAAAGGGTTAACCTGAGATGCCATACGCAATAATAAGAACCGGCGGCAAACAGTTTTTCGTGGAACGAGGAAGCACCATTCGCGTCCCCTCGATCGGAACCGAGGCCGGCAAATCAATTGAGCTGGAGGCGTTGCTTTCGACTGGCAAAGACGCCGATTCCGATAATCCGGTGGTGGGCGCAGCCAAAGTTTCAGCCACAGTCGTTGATCATGGCCGCGGGCCAAAGTTCATTGTTTTTAAGAAGAAGCGCCGTAAGCACTACAAGCGAAAGCAGGGACATCGGCAAGGCTATACAACGATCAGAATTGATTCGATTGGATAGGAGGAGATTTGCCATTTTTGATTTTAGATTTGTGATTTAGGTGTGGTTCGGCAAGTCGCAAATCAAAAACTAGAAATCCAAAATCGAAAATTTTCATATGGCACACAAAAAAGGTGTTGGTTCATCTCGAAATGGTCGCGACTCTAATTCTCAACGATTGGGTCTGAAGAAGTTCGGCGGCGAACGAGTTCTCGGCGGCAATATTCTGGCGCGGCAACGAGGCACCAAGTGGAAGCCCGGCAAGAATGTCGGGCGCGGCAAAGATGACACGCTCTTCGCACTCATTGAAGGGATTGTCAAATTTGAGGACAAGGGCCGCGGCGGAAAGGTCATCAGCGTGTATCCCCTGGAGCAGGCATCTTCGGCCTAGAGTTGCAAAAGGACACCACAGTCCGATGCGACGCCCGGGCCAACTAACAATTGGCCCAAGGCGTCGCTTTCGATTTAAATGTTTATTGATCGCGTCAAGATTCGCGTACAAGGGGGTCATGGCGGTAACGGCGTAACGGCTTTTCGTCGCGAGAAGTTTGTGCCGCGCGGTGGCCCTGCTGGCGGCGAGGGGGGACGCGGAGGCGATGTTTGGATCATTGCGGACTCTTCCCTCAATACTCTCCTTCACCTGCGTTACAACCCCGAACATATCGCCGGCCGCGGAATGCACGGCGAGGGCTCAAATCGCTCGGGGCGAGATGGCGAAGATGTAGAAGTTCGGGTGCCGGTGGGCACTCAGATCTTTGACGTAAGAAGTGGACACCTTCTGCAGGACCTGGCCACCGACGGCGCCAGGTGGTTGGCCACACGCGGCGGACGTGGCGGGTTTGGCAATGCGCACTTTGCTACTTCAACTAATCGTGCGCCACGCTATCACCAGCAGGGAAGCGAGGGCGAAGAACTCGAGTTGCAACTCGAGCTAAAACTGCTGGCCGATGTAGGCTTGGTTGGGTTTCCCAATGCCGGGAAGTCAACCTTCATCTCGACCGTCTCAGCCGCCAAACCGAAGATCGCAGACTATCCCTTCACCACCTTAGAGCCCCATCTCGGGGTCGTGGATTTGGGCGATTTTAGAACGTTCGTGGTCGCTGATATCCCGGGATTGATTGAAGGGGCACATGAAGGAGCCGGGTTGGGCGATCGTTTTCTGCGACATATCGAAAGAACTACTCTACTGCTTCATCTGGTTGACGTTTCTTCTCTCTCGGGCAGAGATACAGTCGCTGACTACCAGACGGTGAATCATGAGTTGGCTGCGTACAACCCCGCGCTGGCGAAACGGCCGCAGTTCGTGGTAGCCACAAAGATCGATGCCCTTGAAGAACCAGAGCGATTGGAGTCGCTGAGACGTCAAGCGGACAGTGATGGCAGATTGTTCTTTGCAGTTTCTTCAGTGACTAATAATGGCCTCTGCGAGCTTGTCAACGCGGTGGCTGCCAAACTTGGTGAACTGAAGGAATCGGCCAAGCCGAGCGACATTGTCGCGCTGGCTTTGTAGTCTGCGGAAGATTTGATGAACGGCAGAAAGCGTATTGCTATCTATGGCGGAACGTTTGATCCGGTTCATTTGGGGCATATTGAAGTCGCGAAGAGAGTTTCCGAGCTCTTTGAGATTGACGCACTGCTATTCGTGCCGGCGCAGGTGCCGCCCCACAAGCTGACGCGACTAGTGACGCCTGCCATACATCGCTATGCGATGTTGGTGTTGGCAACCCAAGAAACCCCTCGGCTCCACGTGTCGACATTCGAGCTGGAGGCCCCGGATCGGCGTTACACGGTAGATACCGTGGCGCATTTTAAGTCGGAGTTTGGCGAGTCGGCGGATCTGTTTTTCGTGATGGGCGCCGACTCGTGGTCCGAGATTACGACTTGGCGTGACTGGGAACGGCTGCTGACGCTAGTTAACCATGTCGTTGTGACGCGACCGGGATACGGCATCAATTCGGATCTGGTCAATTCCTCAGTGCGCGAGCGGATTGTTGATTTGCGCGGGTCGAAGCACCTTCCGAGAGTCCTTAACGAAGCCGCCGGTGAGAAGATATTCATCACGGACGCGGTAATGCTGCAGACTTCGGCCACCGAGATTCGACGGGCTCTCTGCGAAGACGATTGGAATCAGTTGACCAGACTGGTTCCGCCCTCGGTGGCGGACTACATTAGAAAGTATGAGTTATTCAGAGAACCGAATGAAGCCTAATTCCACGGCCAAGGAACAATCGCTGAATCCAACGACGCATTCTGATCTCCAGCCGATACCGAAAGCGAACGCCAGCGAGGAACTTGATGGGAGAATTCTGGGGGTACTGCAGGCTGCCGATAACAAGAAAGCTCTCGACCTGGTGGTTCTTGATCTGAGAGAAATTGCCAGCTTCACTGACTATTTCGTGATTGCCAGCGGGACCAACGAACGTCAAGTCCAGGCGATCTCTGACGAGATATTTGAAAAACTGAAGAAGGCCGGCGCTGCCGCCGCGCGAGTTGAGGGCTACAAGAGCGCTGAATGGATCCTGCTCGATTATGGTGACTTCATAGTTCACGTATTCTCAGACAAGGCGCGAAAGTTTTATGACCTGGAACGACTCTGGCGAGAGTCTAAGCGAATTACCCTACCGCCCGAGTTCGGCGGCGAGTCAAACAGTTCTTTGAGAGATGAATCGTGATCGAGATATTTGCGCAGTCAGAAGCGATGCGGGAGGCAATGCGTCTCGCCGAACGCGTCGCGGCGACTGATGCGAATGTTCTGGTGACTGGTGAGTCGGGCGCCGGCAAGGACGCGCTGGCGCTTCATATTCATTCGCACTCCAGTCGGGCCTCCGGCGCCTTCGTGAAGATCGATTGTGCGACCTTACCCAGCGACCTGCTCGAGGCGGAGCTTTTTGGCTACGAACGGGGGGCCTTTACAAGCGCCACCGAGGCAAAGCCGGGTCGATTCGAAGCTGCCGACAAAGGCACCATCGTGCTCGACGAAATCGCTTACTTGACGAAAGACTCGCAGGCGAAACTATTGCGCGTAATTGAAACTCGCGAGTTTGAACGGCTGGGCGGACGCAACACGATTAAGGTGGACGCTCGACTGATTGCGCTGACCAACGTGGACCTAACAGCGGCTGTGAATCGGCGCGACTTTCGCGAGGATCTTTTTTACCGGCTGAATGTTGTTCATATTCAGTTGCCGCCGCTGCGAGAGCGAGCCCAGGACCTGCCCAAACTGGTCCAGGCTTTCTTGAAGACCTACGTAGCCAAGCACGGCCGGAAAGTAAGCGCCGTGGCGCCGGAGGTGCTGGCCTTACTAGCGGAATATGAGTTTCCCGGCAACGTGCGTGAGCTGGCAAATGTGATCGAGAGGGCAGTGATCATAGCGACAGGCAACCGACTGGAGGTATCGGATCTCCCGGAGGGAATTCGCGCCGCCGTGCAGGTGCAGCGGACGCGGCAAGAACCGCAATCGCTGGCGGAAGTGGAGGCCGACTATGTAGCTAAAACGCTGGCGGCTACCCGAGGCAATAAGACCGAGGCTGCGCGGATACTGGGAATCAGCCGCAAGAATCTTTACGAAAGACTGGCACGCCTGGAGAAGGATGAAGGCGGAAGGATGAAGGCGGAATGAAAGACGCGAGGTTTACAGTCAGGAGTTTCATCCTTCATCCTTCCGCCTTCATCCTTTCTTGACCGATGCAGCTGCGCTTCATCTGGCCGGGGAAGACCAGAGACGCCCGACTTAGGGCGCTAATCGACGAGTATCTGAAGCGACTCTCGCACTACGCCCGATCGGAGGTGGCTGAGCTTAAGGAGACTCCCGGGACGACAGCAGGCATCGATAGAGATTCGAGGCGCATCTCAGACCGGCTGCCCAGCGGCGCGTTGACCGTTTTGCTGGATCCAAACGGAATCCAGTTGAGTTCCGAGGAGATGGCCGCTCAGGTGAGGAGTTGGGAGAACAGCGGCACCAAAGAGGTCGTGTTCATTGTAGGCGGACCGAATGGTGTTTCGTTTGCAGTTTCATCTAACGTGACGCAGCGCTGGTCACTTTCCCGCTTGACGCTGACTCACGAAATGGCCCGAGTGGTTCTGCTCGAACAGTTGTACAGAGCGTACACGATCATTCATGGCTTGCCTTACCAGAAGTAAGAACAGAGGGTTGGATCACGCTCGGACTGGATGATCCCTTAACGAGTCGGTGGAGGATTGATTAACCAATGGAAAAAAGAAAAGTGAGAGTTTTCCGCGACAGATTGCTGGGCCGCCGGGAAAGTTTAGTGGGTCAGGTGCAACAGGCTGAAATGTACAGCCGGGAGCGTGATGCGGAAGCGACTCAAGATCCGGCAGACATGGCCGCAAATGCGTATACCAAGGAATTACTGGTCTCCATGTCTGACAATGATCGTCGATTGTTGAATCTAATTGATGAAGCGCTGGAGCGAATAGACGGGGGGAAATATGCCAAGTGTTTACATTGCGGCGAAGCCCTGCCCGATAAGAGGCTCGATGCGGTACCGTGGGCCCGCCACTGTGTTCGTTGTCAGGACCTTCACGAGCGAGGACTGCTCGAGGTCGATGAGGAATAGTGCTTTGATTTGTCTGGTGACATAATGACGGCCTTGCTGAGTTCACTTGGGAGGCCATCTTTTTTGGTCAAATGCTCCTCACCCGCACTGTCAACTCGTTCTATAACGCGCTGCTCTCACTCGTTTATCCGCAAGTCTGCTCGCTCTGCGGTGGCAGCGTTGAAGACCGGTGTCTGAGTGTTGCTTGTGCGCAGTGCTGGCTCGAGACTCGGACGTTTACCAACACGGATATTACCTGTTGGAAATGTGGCGCCTTATCAACGGGCACTATCGTACCGGAAAAACGAGATCAAGTTCGCTGCCGCCGTTGCGATGGGGATGACTTTACCGCGGCCCGCGCCTGTGGAGCTTATGAAGGAGCCCTCCGTGCCTCGGCGCTGGCGCTCAAACGTGAGCCGTACATCTCTAAGCGTCTGGTTAGATTGTTGGTAGAGGCACAAGCACGGGCGCCATTGGACCAGGCGACGCGCGTCATTCCAGTCCCACTCCATCCGGCTCGTGAGAAGGAGAGAGGTTTCAATCAGGCTGCAGTAATAGGTAGAGAGCTGGCGCGCGCGGTGCGACTGCCGTTCGATGACGTGAGCCTTATTCGCACCCTTCATTCCGAAAGGCATCGCGCCGGCATGGATGCCAGGGGACGTCGAGAGACGGTCGCGGAAGCCTTCGCCGTGCGCTATCCGCGCTTGATCGAAGACGAGCACATTCTCATCGTTGATGATGTCTTCACTACTGGCGCCACGGTTTCGGCTTGCGCCGCCGCTTTGATGGCCGCTGGGGCCAAAGAAGTCTTTGTGTTAACGATCGCACGGCCCGTAAACTACTGAAGAAACCAGGAGCCACTCAACGCACAGAACCATTTGCGGTAGCCAATGGATCCCATCGCTCAACTTAAGCAGTAGACTCAAAACACAGAACCATTTGCGGTAGCCAATGGATCCCATCGCTCAACTCAAGCAGTAGACTCAAAACACAGAACCATTTGCAGTAGCCAATGGATCCCACACTCAACTCAAGCAGTAGACTCCTGTACTTAGAGCCCTCGACGCGGAACCTAGCTAGCTAGCTAGCAGTCTGTCGGAAAAAAGCTTCTCCGTGTACTCCGTGCCTCCGTGGTGCATCTTTTCTTAGCAATTTCAACACGGAGACACGGAGATCACGGAGGTTACACAGAGAAATCCGATTTTCCGACAGACTCCTAGGGAAATGTTTTCGGATGAGTTCCTGGATCCCTTTACTGCTTCTAGGAAACGTCGCGCCTCGCTTTTCTTACCTGGGTTGGCAGCAGTGGCGAATCTAGGAAAGGGATACCAAACGAACAGGCCCGAGTTTAGAGTCGCCGGGTCCTGTTCGATAGGTTCGGAAAGCTGACTTTTCGGGCTACTCGACTAACAATTCACAAAGCCCAGCAGCCAAAATACAAGTATGAAGATCAGAACGGTGGAGATACATCCGCCACCAAATTTCCAGGCTGCGGCTCCCGCCAGAAGTCCGCGTAAAGGTCCCTGCATACCATTTCTCCCTACACTGGCAAGTTTTCCGTTAAATACCGTTGCCCGCTCTAACGCGTCCGGCAATCAGGGCTGCTATCGGGCGGAGGCCGCCTTTTGCTCGCCTTTAGCTTTTTGCATGCGCGCGCCGAGTTCCTCAATTTCCTCTTCGCTGAGAACTTTTCGCGCCTTCTTAAACAACTCGCCTTCCTCTTCTTCGACGTGATGCTCGACGTTTTCCTTCAGCACAGTGAACTTTGCGGTCCATTTCTCGTCGTCTTTGGCCTCTGCTTCCAGTTCGCCGAGCAGTTGCTTCACCAGTCGATGCTCTTCAAAAGCCTCGAGAGTAATTTCGCGAGACTCCTCGGCCTTCTCCAGAACCGGATAAAAGATCTCCTCCTCGATCCCCGCGTGAATATCGAGCTCCTCCTTTAGCTGGGTGAAAAGTTCTTCTCGTGTTTTGAGAGCTCGCTCGGTGGTTCCCTCAAGCTTCTCCAGGATCCCTGCCACCTTCTCATGATCACTCTTTAGTAGTTCAAATGCGTCCATTATTTATTAACCTCCCCTGTTGGTTTCGAAATGCTGCACGGTATCGAGACACCGCGTTTGAATTCTCTGTCCCGCCGCAAGCGAGATGCCAAACCCTCGGCGGATTGTAGGATTTAGGGGTGTTCCTCTTTGGGCACCCCGAGTTGCGAAGGTGATCTCGAAGGATGTGAGTTGCGGAAGATGTGGGGCGGCCACGGAGGGACACCCTACAACTCTAAGCGCCAAGTTCACTTCTTTGCATCCCCCTTAAGAAACCTCAGTAACGCCTGCTCCGCTCCGTGCAACTTTCGACCACGGTAGGATATCAGGTCTTCCAGTGTTTCAAAATAACCGTCTATGATTTTTCCTTTCTGGTAGCTGCTGATGATTTCGGGATTTATGTAAGAACTGCGACAAACGGAAGGAGTGTTGCCCAGCACCTCAGCCGTTTCCTTGATTGCGGCCACGACCTTTCGTTTGCGAGCAGCCCCTTTCTCGATCGCCTCGGTTCCGACGCGTGCCAGGGCACAGGCGCAGATAATCGTGCCGGCCCAGGTGCGAAAGTCTTTGGCGCTGAATTTTTCGCCCATGATCTCCTTGATGTATTCGTTGATGTGACGGTTAGTGACGTTAATGAATTCGGCGTCGCCGTTTTGATACTTAAAGACTTCCGGGCCTGGGTGCCGGAGCAGGCTTCTCACGACTTTCGCGACCTGGCGATCTTTCAGCTCCCGGCGCTGTCGCACCCCGGATTTGCCGGGAAAGTCGAATTCCACCACATCCTTTCTCACCTTTACATGTTTGGGTCGGAGCGTCGCGATTCCATAGCTGCCGTTCTCGCTCGCGTAAACCTGACTTCCGGGCCGCATAAAGCAGGTGGAAAGAATTCGTACCATGCAGGCCAACACTCGTTCTTTGCCGAGGTCTGATTGCCGAAGCTGCTTACCGACCGTTGAGCGCAGTTTGGGCAGTGCTTCGGCGAATTTGATCAGGCGCTGAAACTTCTTGAGCTCCTGCGCCCGAGTATGGGTTTCGTGGTAGAGATACTGCCAACGCCCCGCCACGTCTTTCCCGATAGCTTGTAGTTTCCCGCCCGGCGCCGCATTGATAGCCACATCTGCCCACGCGGGAGGAATTCCCAACTCATGGATCCTCTCGAGATCGGCAACCTTAACCTTACCCCCATCGGCTTGCTTGTACCGGAATCCTCTTTTCGACGTCCCGGCTCGTAGGATCCCGGTCTTTTGAAGTTTTTCAATTCGTGTCATTTGGCAGACTAAAGGTGTGAACGGAACGATATTCTGTTTTGATTGGCAATAAGTGGTTGTGTGTAGGCTTCCTATACATTGCGGAATGTCTTCGTTTACTTACAGACCAGTATTTTCCGCAGACCAGGGTCCATCAAATCTCAGCGCAATCACAATGCCAGCACTCTTGTAGTAAATTGACCGGAACCTAGTTCTCAAAACTGCACATCACAGGCTTTCAAGTCAATTTGGCTAGGCCGGCATTGTCGGCTCACTATTTGCAGTACACCTTGAAAGACCGGGAACCTCAGCCTCGGCGAGTTGAGAACTGCAGTTGAAATAGACACGAGCGACGAAATGGTTACCAAAAATAAGAGAAACCCTGTCACGCGGAGTTCGCGATCAGAGACTTCCAGCGCACAAAAGAAAGCGTCCAAAGTTAAACGCCAGGCCGCTGCTAAATCATCCAGAGATGCATCTGGGGAGTTGGGGCAGATAAAACAGCCGAAGTCGCCCATGCCCGCGCAGCATCAGCAGAAACCGGGCTTGGAGTCGAAACTTGAGCCGCGACCCCGATATCAGGCTCCTTACTACAAAGGTGCCGAGAAGTTGAATCAGAAAGTCGCTTTGATTACGGGTGGTGATTCAGGGATTGGGAGGGCCGTAGCGGTGCTCTTCGCCCGCGAAGGAGCAAATGTGGCGATCACTTACCTTCCCGAAGAGCAAAGCGACGCAGATGAGACTCGAGAGGCTGTCGCAGCCGAGGGCCAAAAGGCACACTTGATTGCCGGTGACCTGACGGACGCGGATTTTTGTCGGGAAGCCGTAGAGACGACGATAGCTCGGTTCGGAAAACTCGACATCCTGGTGAACAACGCGGCGTTTCAGCAACACCAGAAGAGTTTGACAGAGGTTTCAGAAGTCCAGTGGGACCGGACGTTTAAGACAAACATATACAGCTATTTTCGGTTAACGAAGGCAGCCCTGCCGCATTTGAAAAAGGGAAGCGCGATCGTGAATTGCGGGTCGATTACAGGCCTCGAAGGTAGCAAGCATTTGCTTGATTACTCAGCGACGAAGGGGGCCATTCACGCGTTCACAAAATCCCTGGCCCAGAACCTGGTTGAGAAAGGCATTCGCGTGAATTGCGTGGCGCCTGGTCCCGTATGGACGCCACTCAATCCGTCGGACAAAGCGGCGAAGGATGTTCCGGAGTTTGGCGCAGACACGCCGATGAAGCGTCCAGCGCAACCGGAAGAAATTGCACCGGCTTTTGTCTACTTCGCTTCAGAAGTCGATTCGAGCTATGTCACAGGGGAAGTCTTAACATTACTCGGTGGTGAAACGACCGCCGGGTAATCATCGGGACAGGAGGATAAATGTATGGGAGACGATGGTGGTAGCGGCAGCACTGGAGTAGTAGCCATCCTTGTGATCTTTGTGATCATCGTGGTGGTCGGGCTGTTTATTTTTGGGGGTCGCATATTCAGCGGCAACAAAAGTATTGACGTAAACGTTACGACGCCGAGCAGATAGGGCTGGCGCACGTAGTTGCTAAAAAGGTTCACGGCCAGGCAATCAGTTTTGAAGGCCGCGCCTGTCGGCGCGCGGCGCCGGACAAGCAATACCGGCTAACGCATTGAGCAAATGAGAGTTACGTCTTTTAAACTAAACATTTGGAAGATCAGTTCTATTAGTATTTTCTCTAGTGGGAAGGAGCCAACATGAAAGCGTTCGCCAGCCTTAAGCGCCGACAGATCTCTACCGACGTGGTCGAAGCGCCCCAGCCGGATGAGGATTTTAATTACCAATCGCTGTCTCTGGGAAAAACTTCTCGACGGGGATTACATGCGGTCTCGCCCACGGAAATGTTTTCTCCGTCCGACTTGATGGGGGTCGGAAACGTGGAACTCGCGATCTCAGCTCGCGATTCTCAAGGAGTGATTTCCAGTGCCGCCACGAACCAGGTGCTCCGCCCGGCCTTCAACAACAAGATTAAGGCGAAAAGAATAACAGCTCCCATGATGACCACAGACGATTTTATCCAGGTTAGGCTAGCCACAGTGCGTGAAAGCACCAGACACTGCTTTTGGCCGGCTGACGTAGTGGCAAGCTTCACCGCCGCCGAAATAATCCGCTGACCCTCCATCGTGAACCCGACCGAGGACCTCTTACTTGTTTTCTTCATCCAGCCACTGCTTTAACGGCGCGAAGTAATCGATGATGGCGGTAGCGTCCATCTTGTCTTCGCCGGTCATGGCTTTGAGCGCTTCCGGCCAGGGTTTGCTTAGACCTATGGACATCATTTGCTTCAACTTCTCTCCAGCCTTCTGATTGCCGTAAATCGAACATTGATATAGCGGTCCGTTGAAGAGAGGGTAAGGGAGAGGCCGAAGGCCACTCCCTCCCCGTTGTCGCAATGGGGTTGATTCCCCATATTTACCGGCGTGACTGTTTCAGTCACCGGGCGACCCCCCAGCGATTGCCCCTTTGGAGGGGTCAAGAATCATGCGTTAGCAGTCCGTGGAAGACAGAAAGATTCCAAGCTTACCAGACC
>JALZJF010000089.1 GCA_030859905.1 Acidobacteriota bacterium | reverse complement strand
GAATGGCTCACCCCTGGGTGTCGAGCCAAAGGGCGCAGAGATCCAGGGAAAGACCGGCTTTTCGATTACAGGTCAACAGACAGAGATTGCGCCGGCGGCCGCTCCCAATGTTGCTGAGACTGAGAAGCCAGCCGATCCCAAGACAAAGAGCACGGAAACAAGCGCCGACTCTACTGGAGCCGCTTCCGTTACTAGCAATCGCCGCCTAAATCAGCCACTTCCAGTGGCAAAAGCAATCTCAGCCAATTTCAGGTCCGAACTAGTAAGTCCCTAGTGACTTTGGCTTCGACTGAAGTTGCCGGAGGGTCAGACATTACCCTGGATGAACGCACTTGCGAAAGGGGATTTTATGAATAAGCGGAAATTGGGGACAACGCAAAACAGGCGAGGGGAGCGCGGCTCGGTTCTCGCCGTCTCTGCCCTCGGAATGCTCTCATTTATTTTGGCTGTTGGGCTGGGAGTAGACATCAGCCACTTGTACCTCGCAAAGAATGAACTACAGAACGCTGCTGACGCGTCGGCGTTGGCAGGCGCTTCCGGATTGAACTCCAGCTCATCGGGAATCACGATTGCGACAGCACGCGCCGTAAAGGCAATGAACAGCTACGAATTCGACAACACGAGCGTGGTGTTCACGCCCGAAAACGTGCGCTTCGCCAGAAACCTCTCTGACTTCGCCAACGGAACTGACATGAGTCAAGGATCTGCGTCGGCTCCCACGGTTGCGCCGCAGATTAAATTTGTCAAGGTCACTACTTCTCAGTCGCCGGTTAATATTGCCTTTGTGTCAATGGTGCTTGGCAGCAGCGTGGACCTATCGGCTGAGGCCGTCGCCGGTGTGTCCGTCCCGCTGAATCGCTTCGCAGGGTATCTTCCGGTTTCGGTAGTTGACGACGACGCCCTTTCGACGATTCTGCCAGGGCAGATGTATACATTTCGTGGCGCGCCGCAGGGTTCCGTTTCACCAGGTAACTACCAAGTTCTGGCAATCGATGGTTCGGGAGCGAGTGACGATCGAATCGGTTTGGCCAGCGGTGTGCGAAAGGTGGTCGGACCGGGCGGGTATGTTGACACGAAGCCAGGTGTAAATGCGGGACCAGTCCGGCAGGGAGTTAATACCCGTTTCGACAATTATGCAGCCGGGCTCGATCCTGTCACCTATCCTCCGGACACTAACATCAAGGAGGGGATCACCTATCAGGAATATCTCGACGGATCCCCAAGTCAAGCGCCATCGAATCCGGGTGTTGCCGGTCGTCGAGTTGTGTTGATTCCGATTGTCAAAAAAAGTGAGTTCGATGGCGGTCGGACGACTGTTCAGATCGATCATTTCGGAGCCTTCTTCCTGCGAAGCAAAGTTCCGGGCGGCAATGGGGGCGATTTACAGGCTGAATACATCGGCGTCGGCGTCGTGGTGGGGAATGGCGAATACGATCCGAATGGTGCAACGAACCCCGGTCCCCCGATTACGAAACCCGTCCTCTACCGGTAAGGGCGATGCTTATGTGGCGAATACTTCTTAAAAAAATAACCTCCTTCAGGCGAGACGACCGCGGCTTGCAACTTGTCGAGCTGGCCATCGCGTTGCCAGTCTTAATCCTGTTGTTCGCCGCCGTCGCCGAGTTTGGGCGCTACTTTCAAGCGTACACGACTCTGGCGAAGGGCTCACGCGTAGCCGTCCGTTATCTGGCGACGGCGCGCGTAAACGGTACCGATGATCCTGCTGCAAAGAATCTTGCCGTCTACGGAAACTTCGCGGGTACCGGTAGTCCAATAGTTAACGGCCTTTCGGTCGATAATGTGGATATCATTCGCCGCAATGAGGCAGGCGCCCCGACTCCCGGCTTTCCGGCAACGGTCACTATCCAGATCAAAGACTTCAAACACACGCCTATTTTCGATCTCGGTGGGCTGATGAAGTCTTCCCTGTCGCTTAACATCGACATCAAACCCAGCGTCACGATGCGCTACTTGCTGACACAGTCGCCGATCTGAGAGAGCCATGGGGAAAATGATTCGCGGGACAAATAAAGAATCGGGTCAGAGCGGAGCCACACTGGTGGAATTTGCCATCGGCGCAACCATCTTTTTGACGGCCAGTTTCGCAGTGATCGAGTTTGGCCGCGCACTCTGGACCCACAACGCCCTGGCCGATGCGGCGCGCCGCGCCGCCCGTTACGCTGTAAACCAACCGGCAAGCAATCCGCCCGGCGTCAAGACTACCGGGCTGAATGTTGGCCCGAGTGTTTCAGCAATCAGAAACGTTGCCGTCTACGGGGATCCGGCAGGCGGTTCACAGCCAATGGTGAACGACCTTACCCCAGCTAATTTGAATGTGCAGTACACGAATTTCGGCGTGGGTGACGGAACTGTAGCAGTGACGATTACCGACTATCAGTTTCAATTTGTCGTGCCAATTGTCGGCACAACTATTCAGATGCCGGATTACAACACAACGCTGACTGGCGAGAGCGCCGGAACCATTCCTTGAATACCAGGGCCGGACTCAGCGGCCCACCCCGCATCGTTAGTCTCGATCTAACGTTAAAGGCAACGAAATGACCCAACCATTAACACTCGTAGTTCTCAGCACCGGTCTTGATAACTTCAAAGAAATCCGCACTGCATTGTCAGCCGAAAAGCGCGTGCAATTGCTGGCAGGTGGAAACGATACTGAACAACTGCACGAAGAGATCATTCGCCTCAAGCCAATGGTCGCAATTATTTCTCTGGGCGCAGAGGCAGAGCAGGCAATAAAGTTCATTGAGCGCTTGAGTTCTGAATTGCCGAGAATGGCGATCATCTCCGCCGCGAATAACCTTTCACCCGAATTGCTGTTACAAAGCCTGCGAGCCGGCGCCCGAGAATTCCTTCGCCTACCAATTAGCGCCCAAGAATTGAGGACAGTCCTGGATCGGGTGGCCGAGTTTTGCGCAGGACAGGTTGAAGCGCCCAAGAAAAAAGGTCGCATGGTTGCCGTATTTTCCAGTAAGGGTGGTTGCGGTACGTCTTTCATCGCTACCAACCTGGCCGCGGCAATGTCAGCGCGCACGGTGCTGGTGGATCTTAATCTGCAAGCCGGCGACCTGCCGCTCTTTTTGGGTGTTGATCCAAAGTATTCTTTTGCCGACATGGCGGAAAACCGCGCCCGGCTGGATGACGCTCTGATCACAAGTTTCGTGACGCCTTATTCCTCCAATCTTTCCCTGCTGGCAGCTCCGAAAGAGGCCGACTCGGCTGACGAAATCGAGCCGGAGCACGTCTTTGATGTGCTGCAAAAACTGCGCGAGTCCTACGACTACGTCGTTTTGGACCCTCAGCATACTTTTGATTCCATAACCCTGGCCGCGCTCGACCAATCCGACGAGATCGTCTTGGTTCTCACTCTGGATATCCCGGCCATCCGCAGCACACAACGCGCGCTCGAGATATTCGATAGGCTTGGCTATCCCCGCCAGAAGGTCCGCATAGTAGTTAATCGCTGGAGTAAGCTGATTGATCTCGACCTGCGTCAGGTTGAAAAGTTTCTGGGTGAGCCGGTCATTGGCTATGTGCCGAGTGATTACCAGACAGCGGTGACCTCTATAAATTTGGGTCAACCGCTGGTCCAGTCTGACCCGAATTCCAAGATTGCGCTGGAGATCAAACGAATAGCGAGAACTCTGGCTAGTGGCGCGGTGAGCATCCAGGAGGACGTACAGCCGAGTCGGACATTGTGGGATTCACTGTTCAAGCGGGAGGCGGCCCAGAGTCCATTCAAACTGCAAGCGTCTCTGGAAAAGTTCTAAAACCAGGTTACCGGACGGGTTAAAACTTATATGGCACTTTGTCAGAACCGGGAGCGGTAGCGACCGGGTAAAACGCGAAAACACTTAGGTAATTGAGACTTATATGGCACTACGAGAGAGATTAATCAAAGAGACTATCGGTGGTCCGCCCTCCGGCAACGGAATCGGATCAGACAATAACGGCCAGCATTCATTTCAGGAGATGAAGTCGCGGCTCCATCGCGCCCTCATCAACCGCATGGATCTGACCAAGTTGGGAACGCTAACGCCGGACCAGGTGCATGCCGAAGTCTCGCGGCTGGCCGAAACCGTTTTGGCCCAGGAAGCGATGCCCTTGTCGTCTTTGGAAAGGGAACGTCTGGTCAATGACGTCCAGCATGAGCTATTTGGCCTGGGCCCTCTGGAGCCGTTGTTGGCAGACCCCACCATCTCGGACATCCTGGTGAATTCGTATAGCAGGATCTACGTCGAGCGAAGAGGAAAACTCGAAGTCACCAACGTCGCTTTTAAAGACGATGAACACTTGATGCGGGTGATCGAACGTATTGTTTCCTCGGTCGGCCGTCGTATTGATGAATCATCACCGATGGTTGATGCCCGACTCCGTGATGGCTCGCGCGTTAATGCCATTATTCCGCCGCTCTCTATCGATGGACCGGTGCTCTCAATTCGTCGTTTTGGCGCTGAACCATTGCGGATGAATATGCTGATCGAGAACAAGGCGCTTACCAGAGACATTGCTGACATGCTCCAGATGTGCGTGACCGCGCGGCTCAACGTATTGATTTCTGGCGGAACCGGCGCCGGCAAGACCACCTTGCTGAATGCGCTCTCGGCCTACATCCCGGAAGATGAGCGCATCGTCACTATTGAGGACTCTGCCGAGCTGCAGTTGCAGCAGCCTCATGTGGTTCGCCTGGAAACCCGGCCGCCGAATATCGAGGGGCGCGGTGAAGTCACTCAGCGAGACCTGGTTAAGAATGCGCTGCGGATGCGCCCCGACCGCATTGTGATTGGTGAGGTGCGCGGCGGCGAGGCGATCGACATGCTGCAGGCCATGAATACAGGTCATGACGGAAGTTTAACTACAGTTCACGCGAACACCCCGCGCGACGCGCTCTCACGTTTGGAAACGATGATCCAGATGACGGGTATGCGCCTCTCCGATCGGGCAATGCGCCAGCAGATGGCCGCCGCGCTCGACCTGGTGGTCCAAGTGGCGCGCCTCTCAGATGGCACGCGACGACTGACGTCAATCGCTGAAATAACCGGAATGGAAGGCGAAACGATCACCATGCAGGAAATCTTCCTGTTCGAACGTACCGGGGTCGACGCCCAGGGTCAGGTCATTGGCCGCTTTCGACCAACCGGTATTAGACCGCGCTTTGCCGAACGACTTAAGGCCAGCGGCATGCAATTGCCCCGAGTCTTCTTTGAGGAGCTATAAGTCACATGTTGATCTCATTTCTGGTTTTTGTGTTCGGATTGTTTCTTGTCCTGGGCGCATATCTCCTGGCAACGCTCGGCACCGACACGAAACGCGCCCGACTACGAAATCGGCTCTCAGAAGCCTTGCTCCATTCGGAACACACTGAAGACATAGAGGTTCTGCTCGCGCGCAATGAACTGATGAGTGAGATCCCCTGGATTAATCGCTCACTTATTCGAGTCCAGTCTGCCTTGCGCTTGAAACAGATGCTCGATCAGGCTGATCTGCATGTCACGCCATCACGCCTGGTAATGTTTTCCGGCATGGCAGGCATGCTCGCAGCACTGGCGGTATCGGTCATTAGCGTGTCCATTCTATTAATGCTAGGTGCAGGGCTGGTAGCCGCTACGCTGCCATTTGCTCACGTGTGGTGGAAACGCAAAAAGCGTTTCGAAGCATTTCTGGAGAACTTGCCTGATGCGCTTGATTTGATGAGCCGCGCGCTTTCGGCGGGCCACGCTTTCTCCGAAGCGCTTCATATGGTCTCGGCAGAGATGCCCGAGCCCATTGCGGGCGAATTTCGCAAGACCTATGAAGAGCAGAACCTCGGTCTCTCGCTTAAGCTGGCTATGGAAAATCTGACACAGCGCATGCCGCTACTAGATCTGCGCATGTGCGTCACTGCGGTGATGATCCAGCGTGAGACTGGGGGAAACCTGGCAGAGATTCTGGAAAAAGTGGCCCACACCATCCGTGAGCGTTTCCGCATCATGGGCGACTTAAAGACGTTGACCACGAGCTCGCGAATGTCGGCCTGGTTGCTCTGCGGCCTGCCAATATTCGTAACGATTATGATCACCATAATGAATCCCGACTACATGAGCATCCTCTGGGAAGATCAGCGAGGTCATTACTTAATTGCGGCGGCCATGTTCCTGCAAATAACAGGCATGCTGATCGTGCGGAAGATTTTGGATATAAAGATTTAACTA
>JALZJF010000070.1 GCA_030859905.1 Acidobacteriota bacterium | reverse complement strand
AATTGGCAATCGGCAATCGGCAATTGGAAATGTTCGTTAGCTTTGCATGGAGGCCAGGAAGTCGGCGTTTGACTTCGTCTTCTCGAGCCGCTCGAGTACGACTTCCATCTGCTCAACGGGGGACAGGGGGTTAAGAACGCGGCGCATTACCCAGATTCTGGCTAGATCCTCTTTACTCAGCAACAACTCCTCCTTGCGTGTTCCTGAGCGCTGCAGATCGATGGCCGGAAACAGTCGCTTGTCGCTGAGCCTTCGGTCCAGATGAATTTCAGAGTTACCCGTGCCCTTGAACTCTTCGAAAATGACGTCGTCCATGCGTGAGCCGGTATCGATCAAAGCCGTCGCAATAATAGTCAGCGATCCGCCTTCCTCGATGTTGCGAGCGGCGCCAAAGAATCGCTTCGGTCGCTGCAGCGCGTTTGAATCGATACCGCCGGACAGGATCTTGCCGCTCGGCGGCACCACCGCGTTGTGTGCACGGGCCAGACGGGTGATCGAATCAAGCAGGATTACGACGTCGCGCTTGTGCTCTACCAACCTTTTTGCCTTCTCGATCACCATGTCCGCAACCTGCACGTGGCGGGTGGGCGGCTCGTCGAAAGTTGACGAGATCACTTCGCCCTGTACTGAACGCTGCATGTCCGTTACTTCTTCCGGCCGCTCGTCAATCAGGAGCACAATCAGAGTCACTTCGGGATGATTCTGGGTGACCGAATTAGCAATTGCTTGTAGCAGCATGGTTTTGCCGGTGCGCGGCGGTGAAACGATCAAGCCACGCTGGCCTTTTCCCAGCGGTGTGACCAGGTCGATGACGCGCGCAGAGAGGTTCTCGGGCGTGACCTCCATGCGGAGTTGCTCGTCGGGGTAAAGCGGCGTCAGGTTGTCGAAGAAAACTTTCTCTCGCGCCTGATCGGGCGACTCGAAGTTGATGGCTTCAACTTTGATCAGAGCGAAGTAACGCTCGCCCTCTTTTGGCGGACGAATTTGGCCACTTACCGTATCGCCGGTGCGCAAGTCAAACTTGCGAATCTGCGAAGGGGAAACATAAATGTCGTCCGGCCCGGGAAGGTAGTTGTATTCCGGCGCCCGCAAAAAGCCAAAGCCGTCCGGCAAGGTTTCGAGAACACCTTCTGAGAAGATGAGACCGCTCTTCTCGGTTTGCGCTGCGAGAACTTTAAAAATTAGTTCCTGCTTGCGCATTCCCGTGGCTCCCGGAACATCCATGCCCTTGGCAATGGAGGTGAGCTTTGAGATCGACATTTCCTTGAGATCGGCAAGGTTTAAGAAACCTTCCTCGCGGTGCTCTCGGCCGTCTCGGGTCTCTTTCTCCGGAGCTTCGGCAGTGGCTACGCTGCTGCCGCCGTTCTCTTCGTTAGGGTCACTATTGGTAGCGCTCGAAGCGCGTGAGCGTGGTCGTTGTGGCATATGAATTCTCTAGCTGAGGTTAAATGAAGGTCGCGACCCTCTCGTATGAAGGCCAGGTTCCTGCTTGTTATTAAGATCGAAGTTGAGAATCGGAATGGCTCAACGGCTGACTACCGGGCGTCTCCCGAAACCCCTGATCATTCGCGAGGCAAAGATTTCCCCTCAACGATGTTTGCAATGGATTTCGATTGGCAGCGGATTCTGTTGTGCATCGCTCTGATGCGGGGTTGCCCACCGCGCGTGGCCTGAGCAAAACCAGGATGACCAAGAGGGGGCTGGGAAAGTTCTAGCTGCGATCTTTGCAATTGTTCAAGGAACAACGAGATTCTACGAGTTTTTATGTCAATTGAAAACCTAAAACTGAGAAACGGTCAGGGCCTTCTCAATCGTGCGCCAAACCTGATCCCGGCCACGTCCGGTTTTTGCGGAGAAAGCAACAACGCTGTCTTCGCCAAATGCGCGTTTGACGCGGCCCAAGCTCTCCCGCAACTCGTTGTTAGACAGCTTATCGGATTTCGTGGCAACTATTAATTGGGGCTTTGCACTGTGCTTAAGCCAGTCGTGAAGCTGCAAATCCAGTTTTGTGGGTTCGTGGCGCGAATCAACTATGTGAATTGATAACACAAGCTGAGTACGCTTGGCAAGGTAGCTCGTAACCATATCGCCCCAAGTGGCTTTAATGCTCTTCGGAACACGAGCATAGCCAAAGCCTGGAAGATCTACAAAACTGAATTGACCATTAATTTGAAAGAAATTCAACGATTGCGTCCGGCCCGGCGTGGATGATATGCGCGCCAGCCCGTGGACTCTCAGCAGGGAATTTATCAAGCTCGACTTGCCTACGTTTGACCGACCCATAAAAGCAATCTCTAATCCCCGGTCGCGCGGCCAATCGGCTTCCGTAAACGCGCTCTTGATGAACTCCGTGCTGGAGACCCTCATCGCTTTTGCTGAAAGTTCGGGCTGCCGACCCGGTCGCTACCGCTCTCGGTTCTGACAAGGCGCGGGCCGAGCTCTCAAGAGTCGTTCAGTTTTAGCCTTGCGCAGCCGCAGCCACTGCCGCACCGGCCTGAGTCTGCGCCGCTCGTTCCTCGCGCATCTCCCCAAACTTCTTCATGCGTTCCCTCATGGTTATAAGTTTTTCATCGATATTGGGAATCCGCTTGATCAAGGTCTCGAGATTGCGCAGGAAGTCGGGGGAACCAAACAGTGTCCGTACGTCCTCTATGACCGGCTCGATCTTGGAGTAGACGAAGATGTGTTCACCGTTCGTTTCATTAAACAACGTCTCATCTATCGCCCCGTTGTTGACCATCGCCGCCGCCATATCCCAGTAGCTAATTACCATGCGATAGTGGCCACTGTGTTCGCCCAAAAGCGCCTCTATAACGTCCTGCACACTCGTGGGATTGAACGTGAACATCCAGTTGCGAGCCTCGCGCATCACGGGTTCGCGTCTAAGGTCATAAAGTTTGAGAATCAACTCAGCATCATCATGTTTGCTCATGTAGGCTCTCCTTGAAGATTTAAGAGTTTAGAGTAGGCAGAAGGTCGTCGCCTGACGCAGACCATCCGAAAGTTAAGCTTGATTTTCCCGCTTGTTAGCTTGTTGGAATTCCCTGTGAAGGCCGCTCGGTCGTCCACAACGGTGGCGCCTTCGTGTCAGGCGCGGAGTCCGCATCAGTTGGGCAGACGTCTTCGAGCGCGAGCGCGAGCACTTCATCAATCGTTTCGACCAGGTGGATGCACAACGCGTCGCGCACTTCCACCGGCACCTCGGGCAAATCCTTCTCGTTGTCCTTGGGCAGAATAATCGTATCGATTCCGAAGCGGTGGGCCGCAAGCAGTTTCTCTTTCACGCCACCGATCGGCAGCACGCGACCGCGCAAAGTGATTTCGCCCGTCATCGCCACGTTCTTTCTAACGGCAGCGCGCGTGAGCGCCGAGGCCATGGCGGTGGCCATGGTGATGCCCGCGGATGGACCATCTTTCGGTATCGCGCCTTCGGGGATATGGATATGCAGATCACGCTTGCGGATAAAGTCGAGACTCATTGCCAGCCGCTCAGCTCGCGCCTTGATGCACGTAAGCGCAGCCTGCGCTGATTCCTGCATCACATCGCCTAGCTTACCAGTGAGAGTCACGCCGCCACGTCCTTTAACAAGGGTCGCTTCTATTTGCAGCACCTCGCCGCCGACCTCGGTCCAGGCAAGTCCGGTCGCCAGACCGATCTCACTCTCAGCCGCAACCCCTTGCTGCCGGAATTTGATGGGCCCGAGCATCTCACGGACGCGGTCCGTGTCGATTGTGTCTTTGAAATCTCCCGCTACACTCTCGGAGACAAACTTGCGGGCCAGCTTGCGGCAACAGGAACCGATCTCACGTTCCAGGTTGCGCACGCCTGCCTCGCGTGTGTAATGCCGGATAATTTCCAGCAAGCCTTCATCTGAGAAAGTGAACTGCTCCGGCTTAAGGCCGTTGCCTTCTGCTTGTTTCGGTACCAGGTGACGTTTAGCGATCTCCAATTTCTCGCGCTCGGTGTAACCAGACAGGCGAAGTATTTCGAGACGATCCTGCAGCGCCGGCGGAATAGTGTGCAGCACGTTGGAGGTCGCTATGAAAAAAACCTTCGAGAGATCGTACTCTACATCAAGGTAATGGTCCTGGAAGGTATGGTTCTGTTCGGGATCGAGCACTTCCAGCAGAGCAGCACTTGGGTCACCACGGAAGTCGGCGCCAAGTTTATCGACCTCATCAAGTAGTAAGACGGGATTAACTGTCCCGGCCTTCTTCATCATCTGAATGATCTGGCCCGGCAAAGCTCCGATGTAGGTGCGACGATGGCCGCGGATCTCTGCTTCATCACGCACCCCACCGAGGGACAAGCGCACGAACTTCCGGCCCGTAGCCCGAGCGATGGATTTACCGAGGCTCGTTTTGCCTACCCCCGGCGGACCCACAAAGCAGAGAATCGAACCCTTGGGGTTCTTCACTAACTGGCGCACCGCGAGATACTCGAGTATTCGTTCCTTGATCTTCTCCAGGCTGTAATGGTCCTCATTGAGAACCTCTTCCGCCTTGGACAGATCCCTAATCTCTTTGCTCTTCTGTTTCCAGGGCACACTGACCAGCCAGTCGATGTAAGTGCGCGAGACTGTGCCTTCGGCGGACATGGGCGGCATTGCTTCCAGGCGATGTAATTCCTGCAGCGCTTTCTCTTTCGCCTCTTCAGTCATGCCGGCCTCTTCGATCTTCTTCTTCAGGTCTTCGAGTTCGGCTTTCTCGTCCTTGCGACCCAGCTCTTTATGAATGGCTTTGATCTGCTCGTTTAGGTAGTACTCTTTTTGCGCCTTTTCCATCTGGCGTTTAACGCGCGTCTGGATGGTGCGGTCGAGCTGGCGCTTCTCAATCTCCATCTCAAGCAGTTCGGTCAATCGCTGCAGACGAGCCTGGGCGGAAAACAGTTCCAGCAAGCCTTGCTTGTCTTCAACGGAAATGCGCAACTGAGACGCAAGCGCGTCCGCCAGGTGCGAAGGCTCCGGGTTACGCAGTGCCGTTTGTAGCGCATCGGTCTGGGTGTCCGGCGCCAGACGAAGATGCTGCTCAACAAGCTGGCCTACCTTCTGAATGAGTGCATCCAGCCGGGTGCCCTCTTCGTTAACCACTGGCGCGCGCTTCACCAGGGCCATGAAAGTCCCATCAGTATTCTCAACCCGAACTGTGGTCGCACGCTCGCGACCTTCCACCACGACCTTGATCTGCCCGTTCTCCTGTTTTTGCGATTGCAGAATGCGGCCGAGCGTGCCCACACCGTAAATTTGTTCAGGGGCGGGCTCGTCAACCGTGGCATCATGCTGGGTCGCCAAATAGATGGTGCGGTCCGCGGCCAGGGCCTGCTCCAGTGCTCGGACTGAGCCCTTGCGACCGATTTTAAAAGCTACTTTTGTAAAGGGGAAAATGACGACGTCTCGAATAGGCACCATCGGGTACCAGGCGACGTCAGCCGGGGAATGATCTGAGTATTCTTCCATATTCTTATTAGACGCTTAACCTTACTCCGTTTGCAGGAAGGGCGAGCCGCTCAATTGGCGTCTCGCCCCTCATAAGCTGGTCAATTGTAAATCATTTCCCAGGCATGCGCCACCAAGTGAGGAAAACCAGAAGTAATAAGGCTGACACAACGAACGCTTGAGCGATAGTGCCGGCGTTGCGCTGATCTTAGCCGCACTGCTAAGGTTTAGCCCTTGATGGCATCTTCTCCGCGTTCGTTCTTTTACCGGCTCGTCTCCGAATCATCAACCATGTCACCGCTATCACTACAAGGCCGAGAGCGCCCCCAGCGACGAGCCAGACGTTGCCGAACACTCCTAGAATGATCATGAACCCGAAAATCAATGTTCCCGGAGGCGCGAACGCAAAGAATCCCGTAATTAATAAAACAGCGATGCGTTTAGGACTTTTCATGAACCTTGCAGATCAGGCTAAAAGAGTATTGGTCGTCGCTGGTTTCGGGCCATCAAGCGCTTCGGGAAGCCAGATCATGAAATCGCTGCCACCGTTCTCTAAATTGACGCGCGCGTTGGCCGTCTCTCTGGCAATCATACCCGCCGGCCTCCTCGTGACACTGATTTTAAAGTACGGCGTTGACATGCCCCTCTGGGACAACTGGCATTACGCCTCATTCTTCGAGAAATTCTCTAAAGGCACTCTGACTTTCGGCGACCTCTTCGCACAGCAGAACGAGTACAGGCAATTTTTTCCAAACCTTATTTTCGTCGGCCTAGGGTGGCTGACGAAATGGGACTTGAGGTACGAGTTGCTGGTCAGCTTCGCGCTAGCCTGCCTCGTTTCTTTTAACATTTATCGTCTGGGGAGATTGACCCTTGGCGGCAGCCCGGCGCGGCGGCTGATGATCTATTTCTTGGCGAATCTCCTCATCTTTTCGCCCGTCCAATATGATAACTGGCTGCTCGGCATGCAAATCATCTATTTCATGCCCATCGCCTGCCTGACGACGTGTCTGGTCATCGCTTATTCACAGCTCGGCGCACGAGCGAAGTTTCTGTCGTGCATGTGTCTGGCAACGGTCAGCACCTTCTCCTCCGCCAACGGAATCTTGTGTTGGCTGGTTCTCCCCTTGCTCACCTGGCCGAACTCGCGGGAGGCCCTGGCCAACAAGAGGTGGCTGATTCTGGCGTGGATTATCGGGTTTGTCGGCAGCGCAGCGCTTTACCTTAACGGCTATCAAGAAACTTTGGGTCATCCTAGCCTTTCCGCGTCTCTGATTTATCCGGTGAAGGCATTAGGATACTTCTTAATTCTCTTGGGTAAAGCGCTGGAGCTGGGTGGGGTGATTTTCCTAAGTGAGCAGTTTGGCACAGGACACAAAATTATCGCTGCCGCTACCGGACTGACAGTGGCAACTCTTTTCATAGTGTCGGCGCTGTGCATACGAAGAGATATGAGACTAGCGCACCGGGCGGCGGGGTGGTTAATGCTCGGAACTTATTCAATCATGACTGCTGTTTTAGTGACGATTGGGCGTACGGGTTTCGGCATCGAACAGGCTTTCACTCCGCGCTACACAACCTTCACCTTGTATCTACCCATCGCCTTGGTGCATCTCCTCCCGATCATCCTTGAGCGTTACGTGACGGAAGGCCGTCTCGCCGGCAAGAAAAAAATGCTTCTCCATGTTCTAGCTGGCAGCGTCGTCGTCTCACTTCTGTTAAGCTATCCTTTCAACATCAGGAAAATGAGCGCCTTCAGCAAAACCCTCTCACAGAGCAAGGCTTGCTTGCTTTTAGTCAACGTGATCGAGGAAGATTGCCTGACAGAGATCTATCCTAGTGTTGAATACCTTAAGCTGACGGCAAACGGTCTGGATGGCTTGAGCTTCTTGCGGCCTGGTTTGATCAAAAGCAGCCGCGTGCAAGACATCGCACCTGGCGACGCACAAAATCCTGAATATTACGGTTCGCTCGCCTCCGTCATCCAGACGGGCGAAGACGTTTACACTGCTTCGGGCTGGGCGGTCTTGCCGCAGCGAGGCGACGCTGCCGACGCGATTCTGCTCACTTACGCCAGGGGGCACGGAGATTCCGTCATTTTCGCTCTGGCCGACACGGGCGCGGAAAGAGGCGTGGTTGCAAGAATTTTGCGGAGAAGTTCGCCATCCGACTACGCGGGCTGGCAAAAATCTTTCTCCGTTAATGCCCTTCCGACAAATCCGGTCATAATTACAGCGTGGGCTTTCGACGCGCGCATCGGCAAGGCTGTTCAGCTCGACGGCACGCACGTGATACAAAAAACGAGTACGAAAGTCAAATAAACATGATGCCGCCAGCGAATCGCCACGCCAGCATTAGTGTCTTTTTCCCCGCATACAACGACGAGGTCTCGATTGCGCCGCTGGTGCGGGATGCTATCGCCGTCCTGGAGACTTTGACGGACGACTACGAGGTGATCGTGATCAACGACGGGAGTGTGGACGCCACGCCGCGCGTCCTCGACGAATTGGCGCGCGGGCTTCCGCATGTCGAAATCATCCACCATGAAACGAACAAGGGTTACGGCGCGGCGCTCCGCACGGGGTTCAGCGCGGCGAGTAAGGATTTGGTCTTTTACACAGACGGCGATGGGCAGTATGACGTACGCGAACTTGTCAAACTGTTCCGGCTGATGACCGCCGCGGTTGACGTGGTCAACGGTTATAAGATAAAACGTGCAGACAAACGACACCGCATCTTGATCGGCTCAATCTACAACCGGACGGCGCGGTTCTTATTTCGACTCCCCATCCGTGACGTTGATTGCGACTTTCGGCTATTGCGCCAAAGTGCCCTCCGCCGAATCGAATTGGTGTCGTCGAGCGGCGTTATTTGCGTCGAGCTGGTGCGGAAACTACACGCGATTGGTTGCGTCTTCAAGGAGTCGCCCGTGCGTCATTACCCGCGCGTTCACGGCCCGTCGCAGTTCTTCAGGCCAAAGCGGGTGGCACGCACGGTCATCGATTTTCTCGTCCTGTGGTTGAAGCTCGTCGCCCTACGGTGGCCCTCGGCTGCCTCGGGTGACAATCGAGGAGCAGGCGCGTCTCCAGTTAGCACGGTGGGGACAAAAAGGTAGCCGGCGTAAGTTTCCCACTTGCCGGCACAGAACACACTAAGCCCCCAGCCATTGTCAACGCTTTTGAGTAGCTATGACGACTACGGCCCAATGCCTCGGCGCATATAAGAGCAGCTCGGTACTCATCACCGGCGGCCTCGGATTCATCGGCAGCAACTTGGCGCGCAAGCTCGTGGAGATCGGCGACGTCGAAGTGTCCATTGTTGACTCTCTGGTGCCGGATCAGGGCGGCAACCTCTTTAACGTTAAAGACATTAAAGACCGCGTCAAGGTACACACCGCCGACATTGGTGACGACTATGTCATCAACCACCTCGTCGGCGGGGTCGATTACATCTTCAATCTCGCAGGCAACGTCAGCCATCTCGAATCCATGTTGCGACCGCAACGCGACTTGGAGCTGAACTGCGCCGCGCAACTCACGTTGCTCGAAGCCTGCCGCAATTTCAACCCGCACGTAAAGATCGTTTTCACGAGTACGAGGCAGGTTTACGGCAAACCCGTGTACCTGCCGATCGATGAACGTCATCGTTTGATGCCCCTCGACATCAACGGCATCCACAAATTGGCCGCCGAAAATTACCACCAACTCTACAAACGGGTTTACGGCCTGCGAACCGTGTGTCTGCGCCTGACAAACACCTACGGCCCGCGCCAGCTCGTCCGCCACAACCGGCAGGGTTTCATCGGGTGGTTCATTCGTCAGGCGCTCGACGGCGGCGTGATCGAACTCTTCGGCGAAGGCCGGCAGCGGCGCGATATGAATTACGTTGACGACGTGGTCGAAGCGTTGCTGTTGGCCGGCGCGAGCGAAGGCGCCGAAGGCGAAATTTTCAACCTCGGCGGTGCCGCCCCGGTGATCTTATCCGAGCTGGCGGACGAGTTGATCTCGCTGACGGGGCGCGGCTCTGTTAATTCCGTGCCGTTTCCGGTCGAACGACAGTTGATCGACATCGGCAACGCTTATTCGAGCTATCAGAAGATCGAGACGGCGCTGGGGTGGCGCCCACGCACGCCGCTGAGCAAGGGGCTTGTCCGCACCGTCGAGTTTTACGAAAGGAATCGGAAACATTATTGGGAGCCGGACCCGAATACAGTTTCTCGATCTAACGCGGCAGCACCGGGAGGTTGAGGCAGAGGCTGCCGCCGCGCTCAAGCGAGTGATGGCGGGCGGCGTATTCATTCTCGGTCGCGAGGTCGAAGCATTTGAAGAAGAGTGGGCGCGCTTTTGTGGCGTCCACGGCGTGGCGGGCGTCAATTCCGGCACCGACGCGCTCGCGCTCGCACTCATCGCCTCCGGAGCTGTGCGTCAAGGGAGGCGGGACGAAGTCATCACGTCGCCCCTAACCGCGGCTTACACGGCGCTCGCCATTCTCAACGCCGGCGGCGTCCCCGTCTTCGCCGACATCGATCCGCAAACTTACACGCTCGACCCGTCTGCCGTGGAACGAGCGATCACTCCGCGTACGCGGGCCGTCATACCCGTCCACCTCTACGGCCAGATGGCGGACATGCCTGCGCTCGCCGCAGTGGCTGCGCAATGCGGTCTGACTGTCATCGAAGACGGAGCGCAGGCACACGGCGCTTGGCTTGGGGGGAAGCGTGCGGGCGCGCATGCGCACGCGGCGGCTTTCAGCTTTTACCCGACGAAAAATCTCGGCGCGTGCGGGGACGGCGGCGCCGTCGCGTCAGACGACGCGACCCTGATTGAGCGCGTGAAAACATTGCGGCAGGGCGGACACGCCGCAGCCTTCGGCACGGGCGTCGAGGGTCGCAACTCCCGTCTCGACGAGATGCAAGCGGCGCTCCTGCGTGTCAAGCTTCAGTATCTTGAAAAATGGAATGAGCGGCGGCGGAGTCTCGCGCGAATTTATGACGAAAAGCTACGCGGCACGACGTTACAACTTCCTTCTACACGCGCTCCCGACGCACACGTTTATCACCTCTACGTGACGCAGCACGCGCAGCGAGATCGGCTGCGCTCTCACCTCGCAACACACGGAATAGAGACGTTAATTCATTACCCGTTCCTGCTTCACCAACAGCCCTTGTTCCGACGGCCTGAGCAGGGCGCTCTGCCTGTGGCCGAAGACGTGGCGGGCAAGATCTTATCTTTGCCCCTGCACCCTCACCTCACGGAAGAAGAAACACGCGAAGTCGCGGAAAAAATTCTCCTCTTCGAATCAGACGGCGGAAATGCGTCAGCTTGTCAGAGAAGCCTCTAACTCAGGTGTGCGGTTTCTCTGAGATGCAAATAGCTGAGAGGCCGGCGGGCAAACATGTCCGTGGATTTCTCAGGATGCGTGCTTCGCTTGCGAGAGCACTGGCGAGCAAGCGGTTCAGCCATTCTAACTTCGACGGCAACGGCTTAACGTCCGAGCCGCTGTCGGCCAGGCCCACACGCTTCAACACGAGCCGCCTCAATGCTGCAGCGGGCAGCAGCAGTGTGTTGGCGTAAGTTGCGCGCAAGGTGTTGAAGCCCGCGCCTTCCATCCTGCAGATCAATGCTCCGAGCGTGTAACGGCGCTGAGTCCCCAACGCCTCGTCGTGGCCGCTTCGCATCCATTCGTAAGCGGCGACGCGCACGAAAGCGACGCCGCCCGGTCGAAGCAGACGGTACATCTCTCGGATAGCTTGTTCGTCCGCTCCCTCGCCCGGGAGTTGCACCAGCACGTCAAAGCTCGTGACCAGATCGAATGTCGAGTCAGCGAACGGCAGATGCGTCGCGGACGCCTGAGCTAAATGCGGGTGATGGCGCTCGCGGCAAAACCTCAACGCGCTGGGGACCACATCGATCCCGACGACTCGCCCGCGCCCGGCGAAGCGAGCCAGCCACAAAAGCATTCCACCCGTGCCGCACCCGACATCAAGAATCAGCCGGTCTTGCGATGGCGGCAATTCCGAATCGAGCAGCACAGATGTAATCTCGCGCATCCCCGCGAACCACCAAAAGCTCTCTTCCAGAGCGTATAGATATGCGAAGTCCTCCTCCTGCATAGCTTCTTTCATAACGTGCTGGTCTAATGAACGCAAGTTGTGACCGGCGAAGAAGAAACTGGAAGAGTCGCGCTTTCATTTCATCAGCGCCATTGACATAGCAGTCACCGAAGGCGGCGGGGCGTAAGCTTGATCATCTGGTATCCGAAGGGTGGGATCATGCTCAAGGGAATGCAATGTTGGGCCGCCTGGGGTAACGATCAGAACGCGCACTATCTCGGTTCCGATGAGGACTGAGCCGGTGCCTAATGAGCTTTAATTGATGCCACTCTAGGAGTCTGTCGGAAAAATCGGATTTCTCTGTGTAACCTCCGTGATCTCCGTGTCTCCGTGTTGAAATTGCTAAGAAAAAAGATGCACCACGGAGGCACGGAGTACACGGAGAAGCTTTTTTCCGACAGACTGCTAGCGGTCGGGGTATTGCGAGTTTCTTACGTTCCTATGCGGCCGCTCCGTCAACGCCTGTTAGACCTTCTCCGGGGATGGCGCGGCGCCGTTCAACCATTTCGCTGAACTGCGAGCTGATATCTGGGTGCACGCACGCCTGTCGAGCCACTTGAGGCATGGTCCTTATCAGGAGTCCTCAGGAATCACGTCGCCAATATGCTGACGCACATACTTCCGAGCTTGCTCTGGTGTGCCAATTTCTTTGATGAAGTCAAGATTCTTCAAGGACCATGAGGAGTGCTCTCTCTGGATTTTGTGAAACATCGGCCCGTAGGGTCCAACCTTCCAATTAAGTACATATATCGTTCCGTCTCGCTTCTCGCACCCAGCTTTGTTTTGCCCTTCTAAGGCCGTCAAATGCGCATCTGCAATGCCCTCAGTATTCGTGCATACCAACTGCTCAAGTACCCTCTGCCTGGTTTCCGAGTCTCTGCCACTGGCTAAAACTGCTTCGTAGAGTCGATGTAGTCGGTCTTCTCTTAATTCTGAGACTGGGATGAGTTGGCCCTGCAACTTCCGCGGACGCAAGAGGGTTGACCGGGCTGTGTAAGCCGAAACACCTACAGCAAAAGTAAGCAGCGCAACTATCAAGCGGACAGTCAGATACATCCGCCAGCCGGTCCTTCGATGATCGATTGAATTACTGCTGGTCACTCCGATGCTCTCGCAACAATGTCGATTGATCCGCCTCTTTTATCGTGAACTCCGAACCGATTCTCAAAGCCGCTGGATCAGGTTCGCCAAGAGTTACTTTCGTAGGTTCAATCACTACTTTGCTGCCGTCTTCTTGATAAGTGATCCATTTGAAGGGAAAGTTCCCAAACTCAGGCACAAACCAAAGATCCGCTGTCTTGCGACCGGCTTCATCTTTAAGGCTAACTAGATAGGCATGGTAGCCGAGGATGTCCTCTTCGCGCACAAAACTTGGATCCTGTAGAAACTTGTCAGCCGTAACTAGCTGCGACAGAAGTGAATACGTAGAAGCCTTCTCCGCAAAGTTGCTTTTACGATGGACATAGTAAACACCGCCTCGCGAAGGATCAGCAACCATTTCGAACGTCACTAAGCGAGTAACAGCATCACGCCTTATAACTCGCCGTGCTCCCGTGCGGCTAATCTCCCACGTTTCGAGGGCAGTATGTATTGAACTTCCATCGGATCGAATTGTCACGACGGTCCGTTCGATAGTCGCACCTGTTATTCCACCTTCCAATGTTCTAGCGAGCGCGAAATTAACGAAAAGGGCTGTGATCGCACCTGCTAGAATGACAAATTTTTTGTTTCTCATGTGATTCAATTCCTTAACAAACTCAGGTGCAGGTCTCCCATTCAGGACAACCACAAGGCGGACAGAAACTATAACTAAAAGTGGGCTGCGAGCAATATTTCACGAGTCTAGAGCCTCCATTTTCACAAGTGTAAAGTGCGATTACGCAAGTCATTTCTTGTGAGAACGGATTTACGCACTGATTGCAACCGGTATTGCAATTCATCGTCGACAGGGTTGGATTGGTGCACTCATTCAGATCGCCGTGCGCAGCTGCCGTACGCGGGCTGCGCTTGGTACCTAAGGACGGCAAATGTGCCAGCAAAGGCCAAAATGAAAGATGGCATTAGTCGGAGTGCTCTATTGCTCATGTGCCTCCTTTTCCGACACAGTGAGGGAACTGCAATGCTGCCCTCAAATACTAGAGCTAAGCTGCCGCGCCGTCAACACCCGTCAGGCCCTCGCCAGGAATGGCCCTGCGCCGTTCAACCATTTCGCTATTAATGACAAACTCTTTAATGCGTTTCTGGGACGGCAAGGTGTACATGGCATCAAGCAGCAGCTCTTCCAGAATCATCATTAAACCCCGAGCCCCGACCTTGCGCTCTACCGCCTGGCGCGCCACTGACTTCAGCGCGTCGTCGGTAAACTTCAGCTTCACGTTATCGAACTCAAACTTCTTCTGGTACTGCTTCACCAGAGCGTTCTTGGGCTCAGTCAAAATCTTGATCAGGGCGCCTTCATCGAGCTCGTGTAAGACACCGCAAACAGGCAGCCGGCCGACAAACTCCGGAATCAAGCCAAAACGAATCAAATCCTCCGGCTGAACTGCCGCCAGCGCTTCGGCATGGCGGTGCGAGCCAGACTTGACCTGAGCTTGAAAGCCAAGTGACTTGTTGCGCAAACGCCTTTCGATAACTTTTTCCAGCCCTACAAACGCGCCACCGCAGAGAAACAGAATGTTGGTTGTGTCTATCGGAAAGAATTCCTGATGGGGGTGCTTTCTGCCGCCCTGCGGAGGCACATTAGCAACGGTTCCCTCGAGTATCTTCAACAGCGCTTGCTGCACGCCCTCACCCGAGACATCGCGGGTGATTGACGGGTTCTCGTCTTTCCGGCAAATCTTATCCACCTCATCTATGTAGATGATTCCTTGTTGGGCTCTTTCGACGTCGCCATTAGCCGCCTGCAGGAGCTTCAGGATAATATTTTCAACATCTTCTCCAACGTAGCCCGCTTCGGTCAGCGTGGTAGCGTCAACAATAGTGAAAGGCACGCTCAACAAACGAGCCAGAGTTTGCGCCAGGAGCGTCTTGCCAGTTCCCGTGGGTCCAATCAGGAGGATGTTGGCTTTTTGAATCTCAACTTCAGAGCGCCGCCGGCCGATTTCGATTCGCTTGTAATGCTGGTAGACCGCGACCGCGAGACGCTTCTTCGTCTCATCCTGTCCAATAACATACTCGTCCAAAAAATTCTTGATCTCGCCGGGCTTCGGAAGCGGTGGGCGTGTGGCTACGGACTCGGCTTGCTGGTCGTCGGTAATGATCTCATTGCAGATGTCGATGCACTCATTGCAGATATAAACAGTCGGACCTGCAATCAGCTTTTTCACCTCGTTCTGGGACTTGCCACAGAATGAGCAGCGCAACGTATCGTCGGTTCGTCTTACCATATGTGTAGGGGAGCTCCTACTCTCGATGCGCGATTACCTCGTCTATTAAACCATATTCCTTGGCTTGCATGGCAGACATTATTTTGTCACGTTCAACGTCGCGCTCAACAGTCTCATAGGATTGACCGGTATGTTTAGCAATGATTTGGGAGGTGAGTTCGCGCATTCTGAGGATCTCTTCGGCTTGAATCCGAATATCCGTGGCCTGACCCTGAGAACCACCGGTTGGCTGGTGAATGAGAATGCGGGAGTTGGGGAGAGCAAAACGTTTGCCTTTGGCGCCGGCAGCCAGGAGCAATGCGCCCATCGAAGCGCACTGGCCAACGCAGATCGTGGTCACATCCGGGCGAATAAACTGCATGGTGTCGTAAATTGCCATGCCCGCCGTAATCGAGCCGCCCGGCGAGTTGATGTACACATTGATGTCTTTTTCCGGATCCTCAGCTTCGAGAAAGAGTAGTTGGGCCACAATCAAGTTGGCGATCTGGTCATCGATGGGTGTTCCCAGGAAGATAATGTTGTCTTTCAGCAATCGTGAGTAAATGTCAAAAGCGCGTTCGCCGCGCGACGTTTGCTCGACGACCATCGGGACTAGGGCCATATGAACCTCTCAAATAAGAAGTCAGGAGTCAAAATGAAAAGTCAGGAGTCAGAATTCAGTAGTCAGAAGAAAAGCATCACCGCGATCTCATTCTGAATTCTGAGTCGACTTCTGGCTCCTGACTTCTGGCTCCTGCTCTTTTGACTCCTGCTTCTCGTCAATCCACTCTTCGTCGGTAAGGCGCGCGTTTTTTCTTATCAGATCAAGCGCTTTACGATTTAGCAACCTGTTCGCGATGCTACGTTCGCCCCCATCCTTTGTCAAGACGGCACGCACTTGTTCTTTCGACTGTCGCGAGGCTTGTGCAATCGCGTCGATCTCAGCTTCAATCTCGTCATCGGAGACGTTGATTTGTTCTTCTTCAGTGATGCGCTCGAGGAGCATTGAACCGCGCACATCTGCTTCAGCCACGGTCTTCAGCTCTTCACGCGCGCCTTCCCAGTTCAACTCCTGACTGCGCGGATCGATGCCTCGTCCGATCATGTCGCGCACCACATTCTCGATACGGTATTGAGTTTGATGTTCGACCAGGCTCTCTGGCACTTCGAATTGATGTGCTTCCAAAAGCTTGCGCATTAGTTCACTTCTCAGACGATCATCAGCTTCAGCGCTGGCGCGTTTTTCCAGGTCCTCGCGAATCTTCGCCCGCAGATTTTCTACTGAATCAAACTCGTCACCCAGGCTTTTGGCCCATTCATCGTCAACTTCGGGAAGTTCCTTAACGCGGACCGCGCTTACTTTCGCTTGGTACTCGACCTTCTTTCCCGCCAGCCCTTTTGCCGAGAACTCCTCGGGATAATCGACCATAAACGTCTTTTCGTCGTCGGCCATTACGCCGATAAGGTTATCAGTGAACTCCTGTTGCACACTTGCTCCGCCAAGAGTTACGTCGACATCTTCTACGTTGATGTCTTCTTCTTCCGGGTGGTCGATAAACTTTCCCTGGAAACTTACCGTGACCGTATCTCCCGATTCCGCCGGCCGGTCTTCAACCGGTTGCAGAGCGGCGGAAGCTTCGCGAAGTCCTTCCACCATGCGGTTGATGTCTTCGTTGGTGACCGGCCTTATCCGGCGAGTAGCCTCGATGCCTTTATATTTTCCCAGCTCAACCTTTGGCAGAACTTCGACACCTACGTGAAAGGAAATGGCATCCTCTCCGATTCGTTTTAAAGCCTCGCTGGTGTCGAGATGAACGTCGGGGTCGCCGATCGCCGCCAGGTCGTGTTTGACGATCGCGTTGTTGACTGCAACAGGTATTAGCTCGCGCAGCAGCTCGCTGCGAATCTCGCTCCTGAAGCGAGTGCGCACAACGGCGCGCGGGGCATGTCCGGGTCGGAAGCCCGGCACACTTCGTTCCTTGGCGTAACGATCGCTGATGCGGTCGAAAGCAGCCCGCACGACTTCCGGCTCCACCTCGATTTTGATCTCCTTGCGAGTTGGAGAAATATCAAGCAGTTCTGTCTTCATAAGAAATTGCCAGTTGTCAGTGGCCAGTAGTCAGTAAACTCATTGGTCTTTGGTCTTTGGTCTTTGGTTTTTGGTCTTTGAGCTTTGAACTTGGAATTCAGTTTTTAGGGTTTTATGGCTAGAAGCAAAGAGCAATCTCAGAGTTCAAAGCTCGTTCAAGCTCAGCGATCAAAAACCAAAGACCAAAGATCAAAGATCAAAGACCAGATGAATCAACTGACTACGGACAACTGATTACTGACCAATTTGGTGCGAAAGGGGGGACTCGAACCCCCACACCTTTCGGTACCAGATCCTAAGTCTGGCGCGTCTGCCAATTCCGCCACTTTCGCACTCTTGCAAAATGTACTCTCGATGCAGCGAAAAAGAATATCACGGGAGTTTATCTTCGTCACAAGGTGGGATACGATCCGCGAAATTACACAAACCAACACGAACCTTAGCGTCGTTTCGTGGATTTCGTGGATCGTCTTTTGAGTGAATCCTGTCACGCCACCCGGTAGGTTGTCTTAGCCTGTCCCAGAAAGTCTTTCCCGGTTTCTTTCTTCACCAACCCGGCTCGCTCCAGTTCGAAGTAAGCACGCTGGATCTCGCCGCGATCAACTGAGAGTTTCCTGGCCAGCGAGGCAGGGGAGGGCAGGGCTTCCCCCGAAACAATTTGTTTGCCTTGAATTTGACTTTCGATCTCCTGTCGCACCTGCGCATAAACAGGACCGTGAGAATTGTCTTTCAGTTCAATATTCATAATGCGGATCTTACTGTTTCATTTAGAAATCGAATAAACATTACAACGTCCTGGTTACCTTCGACAACGACCTGGGAGCATCCGGATCCAAACCCTTAGCCTCGGCCAGTAGCGCGGCAAACAGTTGGCCGGGGATCATGTAAGGTATAGGAGCAAGAAATTCGTCAATCTCACGGGGCATGATGATCGCGCGCGAACAGGCGACCGCAGCTTCGAGCTCCCCGGTAATGACTAGGGTGTCTGCATGCAACTCCTTTAGACGTCCAAGAAGGTCTTTGACCCCCGGTAGCATCACGCCCGGCGGTGCGAACAAGATCACCGGAAAGTGACGTTCAACCATGGCCAGCGGTCCGTGTAAAAAATCCGCCGAAGAAAATCGCTCCGCTACCACGTAACAGGTTTCCATCAACTTCAGTGCCAACTCGTATGCATTCGCATAAGTCAGACCGCGACCAACCACAACGCAATTCTCCATGAAGACATAACGCTGCACGAGTTCAAGCAGCGCCGGCTTCTGCTCGAGCGCTCTGGAAGCAAACTTGGGGATTTCCTCGTAAGATAGATTGGACGAGCCGCCGCCAAGTTCTGCTGCCAGCATGTAAAACAGCATCATCTGGCCGGTAAATGTTTTGGTCGCGGCAACCGACCGCTCGCGCCCGCCATGCATCACCAAAGTTTCATCAACGATGTGGGTCATCGAGGATGCGGGTTCATTGGTGATGCCGACTGTGAACGCGCCAGAATTCCGGGCGTTTTCCAGTACCAGGTTGATGTCCTCGCCTTCACCCGATTGAGACACGCCAATCACCAGCGCCCGCTGCAGTTTCAGTTTGGCTTTGTAGAGCGTATGGACCGACGGGGCGGAAAGCGAAACCGGAATACCTGTCTTAATTTCCAGGAGGTAGCGACCAAAGAGGGCTGCATTGTCGGAACTGCCGCGCGCTACAAGTACGATTAGATCGATGTCGCGGCCGTTCAAAAACTTCCCTAAGCGGCCGATCTTCGTGCGCTCGGCCTCAATCGTGCGAACGAGTCCTTCCGGCTGCTCCGCAATTTCCTGAAGCATTAACGACAAACTGATTTCTCACCCATCTGATCTAATGCGCGTATAGTGCGCCCGACCGTTGTTTTCGCACTCGTTTTCAGTTAAAAGATGGTCCGTCTTGCCACACAAAGCTGGACCTACAGTCGACTACAATCGCTGAGCGGTCTTTCTCGATGACAAACACTCTAACACGGGGTGCAACTGATCGGCTGATCTCGCTGGATGTGTTCCGCGGACTCACAATCGCCGGGATGGTCCTGGTCAACAATCCCGGATCTTGGAGTCACATCTACTGGCCGCTGGCACATGCGGAGTGGCACGGGTGGACACCCACCGATCTCATATTCCCGTTCTTCCTCTTTATCGTGGGCGTGGCGATTCCCCTGGCATTTGGAAGACGCGTCGATGGCGGCGGTACTCAAAGGGATCTCTACCTGAAGGTGATCAAACGGACGCTGATCATTTTCGCGCTGGGTTTATTTCTTAACGGGTTCCCCTATTTCGATCTGTCGACAATTCGCATTCCCGGCGTGCTGCAGCGAATCGCGGTGTGTTACCTGTTCGCTTCAATTATCTTTCTCAAGACCAGGGTCAAAGCTCAAGTAGTACTCGTGACGGCGTTGCTGTTGGTCTATTGGCTGCTGATGGCACGCCTAAGTGCGCCCGGTTTCCCCAGGGGTGATTTGAGCAAAGAAGGAAGCGTCGCTTCATTAATCGACCGCGTTGTTCTGGGTAGACACATCTGGTCACAAGGCAAGGTCTACGATCCCGAGGGGTTGCTGAGCACGATTCCCGCGCTGGCTACCACTCTTTTAGGAGTGCTTTCCGGACAGTGGCTGCGCACGGCCAGGTCAGAATATGAGAAAGTCGCCGGGATGTTTGTGGCCGGAATGTGTGGCCTGGTTATAGGGTGGGCCTGGCACGCTTTCTTTCCCATAAACAAGTCATTATGGACCAGTTCGTATGTCTTATTCACCGGCGGTATGGCCTTGCAGCTACTGGCGTTTTGTTACTGGCTGAGCGACATCAAGAACTATCGCGCTTGGGCCAAGCCTTTTGTGGTCTTTGGCGTCAACGCGATTGCGTTGTTTGTGGGTACGGGCCTCATGGCAAAGCTGATGGGGATCATTAAAATACCCCTGGCAAATGGTTCGCAACCGCCGCTTAAGAACTTGATCTACTCAGGTTTGTTCGCATGGTGGGCCCCGCCAAAGGTTGCCTCCCTGGCTTTTGCAGTTGCATTCATCCTGCTGTGGCTGGGACTGATGTGGATACTTTACCGCCGGAAGACTTTCATCAGGGTGTGAAGCGGTCCAAGTCAGAACGGCGAGCGGTAGCGACCCGGTCTCAACTGGGGACGAACCCGGTCGCTACCGCCCCCGGTTCTGACAAGCGGCGTCTAGGTCGCTACTGTCCAGAGGTCTATCATGGCAGGACATGACGTTGCAGTATCGGCCATCGGCCATCGGCCATTGGACATTGGACAGACATTTCAAAAAGGAGAATCAAGATGCCAACCTACATTGCATTGATGCGCTGGACCGAGCAGGGGATCGCCAAGGTCAAGGACAGCCCTAAACGGCTGGACGCAGGTCGCAAGGCCTTCAAAAAACTCGGTGTGGAAATCAAAGACACTTACCTGACCATGGGCCGTTACGATCTCGTCTGCATTATTGAAGGGCGGGATGATGACAGCGTAGCGCGTGCGTTGCTGTCACTGGGATCTCAGGGAAACATTCAAACCGAGACGCTGAAAGCCTGGACCGAGGACGACTATCGCAAGATCACCGGCTCGCTTTGATTTCCTGATTGGACCCAGTTGATGGTGCTTCGAGCGAACCGGTCCTTTATGGAGGGCGCCGGCAGAGCGAAGCGGCGCCGGGCTTTGGATTCGCTTCTTGCTTGGACAATTCAAAGCGGTGTCGCGCTGCGCTTGTCACCGCACTCCACAAAGTTGTCGGTCAACGACTGAAGGACCTAACTCGCTTACCGTGAAAATCGAAGCCATATCACTAAAAGCAATCGCCGCCACGATCGACGCGAGGCTAACCGGCGATCAGAATGTTCTTGTATCAGACGTTACCCACGATTCGCGGCAAGCTGGTCCAGGTGTCTTGTTTGTAGCCATTCGTGGCGCGCTGCTTGACGCGCACAAGTTTATTCCCCAGGTGATGTGGGCCGGAGCTGTCGGCGTTATTTCCGAAGAGGAGCGACCTAAGGATTTCCAGGGCGCCTGGGTGCAGGTCGAAAACGTGCGTCGCGCCATGGCTCTCGCAGCCGCGGAAATTCATCATCATCCTGCGCGTGAACTGCAACTAGTGGGTATCACCGGCACCAACGGTAAAACGACTACCGCCTATCTGATCGCATCCATCCCGGAAGCTGCCGGCGAGCCGGTCGCCATGACCGGAACGGTCGAATACCGCATCGGCAACGAACGTCGCCCGGCCGAACGAACAACTCCTGAAGCCACAGACATGCACCGGCTGTTGCGCCGTGCAGTAGAGGTGGGTTGTCGCACCGCCGTGATGGAATGTTCTTCACAGGCAATGGACTTTCATCGTTGTGACGCACTCGAATACGCGGTGGCGGTCTTCTCCAACCTAACGCGCGATCACCTGGATTACCACGTCACAATGGAGAATTACTGGCATGCGAAGCGCCGTTTGTTCGACGGGCGGCTGGGAAGCAAACCGAAAACTGCAGTGATTAATGTAGACAACTCGTACGGAGTTGAACTGGCGAACGACCTCGAGCGCGACGGCCGGCGAGTCATTAGTTACGCGCTGAATGGTGAGGCGGACGTTACCGCCGGCAATCCCGAGTTTTCTCTCGATGGAATGCGATTCGATCTCCACACGCCCTGCGGCGATCGAGAATTCGTTTCACCTTTAGTTGGTCCACCGCATGTCTATAACACCCTCGCGGCGGCAGCGAGCGGGCTGGCTTTGGGATATGACCTCGAGGTGATCACAGGCGCGCTGGCGCGATGCACTGGAGCGCCTGGACGTTTTGAACGGGTGCCGCACTCGGGAGATTTCGCGGTGGTAGTCGACTATGCACACTCTGACGATGCGCTGCTGAACGTACTGAAAACCGCCCGCGAGGTTACCAAGGGTCGAATCATCACGGTCTTTGGCTGCGGCGGCGATCGCGACTCATCCAAACGCGCGCCGATGGGAGAGGTCGCCGGCAGTTTGAGCGATGTTGTAATCCTCACCTCTGACAACCCGCGCACTGAAGATCCGCAACAAATCCTCGCCGATGCTGAACTGGGCATTCAAAAGACTGGGAAACCGTACCGCAAGATTGTGGACCGGCGCGAGGCAATTTACGAGTCAATTGCGCAAGCTCGCAGCCAGGATCTGGTATTGATCGCCGGCAAAGGACACGAAGACTACCAGATCATCGGTCGCGAAGTGTCCCATTTTGACGATAAGGAAGTCGCCCGTGAAGCGCTTGCCTGTCAGAACCGCGAGCGGTAGCGACCGGGTGAAAACCCAAAAGGCTAACGGTAATTTGCAGGTTGGGAAGGGGGCAAAGCGGAGCGCGCCCCCACTCAAGCTGCAAATTTGCTGGGCTGGGCTTGAATTTTTAATTCAAGGCTGAGTGGCTGCGAATCTAAAGCGGAGCGCGCCCCCGCTCAAGCTGCAAATTTGCTGGGCTTAAATTTTAATTCAAGGTTATTCAAGGTTGTTATTTAATGCGGAGTGAATTCGGAGTGCTCGGTTGTTTGCTGCTGGCCACGATTTCCTGCCAGCAAGTGCCGCTACCGCAAGGAGCGAAGGCTCGGCCGGCAGCTCCCGCTGCGTCCCCGCCGCGCACTGCAAGAAGCACTACCGAAACCTACGGACCCGCAACAAAACTGGGGGTGTTAAAGGATCCAGCGATCAAGGAAAGCAGCGGTCTTGTGGCATCAAGATCAACGCCGGGTTTTTTCTGGACACACAATGATTCAGGAGACGGCCCTTTCATCTATGCCTTCGACAATCGCGGTGATCGAAAGGGGGTTTGGCGCGTGACTGGCGCATCTGCGC
>JALZJF010000050.1 GCA_030859905.1 Acidobacteriota bacterium | reverse complement strand
ATATGTTACCACCGTAGGCTCAAATTGACCGGACTCCAGGATCCAGCTCGACACAGTTTCTCTAATCCGATTACCTATGGCGTCAAACTCGTATGAGAATCTCGTTCTGCTCCTTAAAGAACCATCTGCTTCATACTCGACCTCTTCAGTTTTGATGCCCGTGTCATAAGCAAACGTCTTTCTGATACTGAGAGAATCGGCGAAATATAGTTTCTCCTCGATTTTCCGCCCCTGCTCATTATAGACGTAAAGCCTTCGGAAGAACGGATCACCTATCGCGAGAACGTTAGCCAATGCGGACGGCTTCCCCTTGAAAAAGGCTTCGCCGATGTACTGCGTGCTACTAAGTAAATTCCCTGCGTGGTCATAAGTCATAACGACTTTGCTAATAAGCGAATCATCGGCGTTATGAAAGAGCACTTCGATCAATTTATCATCGGCGTCATAGACAGATTTAACTGAGTCAACGCCTGAGATGTTGTAGACGGTGCCCTCAACAACATAGGCCCCTGCCGAGCCGTCCTTAACTAATAACTCTTCCACCTTACCCCCTGAAGGATCATAGGTATAGACTGTTTTCTCGGTCGGATACCCAGCGGATGTAGAGAAGACTTTCTCAACTACTTTGCCTTCATCGTCATAAATCAAAACAGTTCTACCGCTGAGAGATCCGTCGGTACCGTAGTGAACTTTTTCGATTAGTTTTCCTGCGGCACCGTACATGGAGACGATTCTGGATTGCAGGGAGCCGTCAGCGTTGTAGTGCACAGCCTCAATTTCGTTGCCTTTCGCGTCGTAAGTGGTCGTCTGAGATAGATGTGGGGTTTCGACGTAGTTACAGTCGGATTTTGTAACCCTTGTCATTTTAAGCTGGAGAGTGTGGACCAAACCAACCAACTCGTTCCTTTCTCTATCGGTCTTCATGAGCGTAATGATCAATTACAGCGTTGTGGGCTGAACGAATTAAAATATCACCCGACCCGAGCTCTTTACCGGGCGGACCTGACTGGCGTAAAGGTTTACCCGCTCAACCCTCCAATCACCACCATTGATGGGAGTTACGAGGCAGAAGTTGATGGTTACGGCTCTCCAAACAACATCTTCAAAAGAAAGGGGTCCTTCACATGCTGCCCGGTAGCGAGTTTTTCCAACTACGATCACTACGGGATTTAACTTTCACCGTAAGTCCCCGGCTATTGGTCCTTATTTTTATATTATTTTTGACCGCGCCCCCCGCCATCGCTGGCTATTCTTGGACTACGTCGTGGGTTAGCGACTCGGCGGTCCCCTCTACGCCGCGTGACGGGAATGATTATTTCTATTACGAAGAAGAAGAGGTGAGAGCCGGGCCGTTATATTACGCCGCCGGCATCACGGAACAGGATTATAACTCGTACGGCCATAATGCCGGAGTTAACACGTTTATCACAAGCCCTAACGGCCGCAGCGCTAGCATGGGTGCGTACGGTATGACCTATGCGCGTGCGGAAACATACTTATTATGGGACCCGAACGAGACGGGCGAGATGCGTTCTAACTCCGACCACTACGGATATTGTCCGCATTATGGCGGAAGCAGCTTTCCTCCGTCTACCGGCCCTATAATGTTTCCAATTCACGGCTCGGTAAATGTCATGCATGTAATTTCCCCAGGCGGGAACGCCTACAGGCCGATCGTACCTTGTGATGTGCGTTGCAAAGTCCACGGGTACATCCGCCCCAATTACGCTGGACAATACGTTTGGCTATTAGTTCCGGAAGGCCCGCTAGGATGTTTGAGAGGATCTATAGTGCGACGGAATGCTCGATTAACTCCATGTTTCGACATCTGACATCAAGAGTGCTTAGAAAAGCCAGATAGCGGTGCCCCACTACACAAATAATCTTAATTTGGATATCCTTACTTCCGGCTTCAGCATATCGCCGCGCCACATACTCTCCTCACGATGTGTCGTGTTCGACTTGGTGGTGTCGGCAAGGCGAGCAGCCAGTCTCTTTGTGAGGAAGAAAGGGCTGTTGAAGAACCCCGCCAGCGAGAGACACGGCCAAGGAAGACTCATTCCATGGTTTCAGGCATGAGGTACGATTCGGAAAGGGAGGCGGACGGCTCGCTCGGCCCAGTCGCTACGGTCCGCACCTGGTTGTTAAGTCGGGCTGACGAAGTCGATGACACCGCTGAAGAGTGCGAAACGTTGATAAGCAAGGTCACTTACAGCCGGGAAGGGAATAAGATCGAAGAAATAAAGTACCGCGGAGGGCTAACCGCATCGAAAAGTGTTTACAGTTATGATCAAGGCGTGCTGGTTAAGAGATCTGATTTCGGCCCAAACGATGCCCTCTTGCGTGCGGTTGTTTACATCGCCAGCGCCGACGGCCGGCAAGTCGAGGAACTGCTTTCAATGCGAATGGCGTCTTAACCGACCGAACAGTAAACCTCTTCGACGACCGGAGCATTCAAGTGGAGAGGTCCAGCTACACCGCAGAAGGCTCCCTCATTTTCAAAATGTCCTGCGGCAGTGATGACGCAGGAAAGCTGACTCAGCTCCACGTCTATTGCGGTGAATCCGAGGATTGCTCAGCCATCATTATCCAAGGGTCGGAAGACAGTCCTGTTGCTCTCGCCGGCGATGAGAAGTTACTGGGTAAGAGTGATCGCCGCGATGGCATTTTAGTCTTCCGGGCTGCCGTTACTTATGACGGCGCAGGAAACGCTGTGGAGCAGGCCGAGTACGCGCTTGACGACTCTCTGATCAGCAGGAAAGTCGCGAGATACGATGACTTCGGTAAAGTGTCTGAAGTTGGGGATTACAAACAAGACGGCTCACTCAACAGTAAGGAAGAGTACACCCGCAGCTTTGATCCTTACGGCAACTGGACCAGTGAGGTTAAAGCGGCGCTTGATGCGGACGGCCAGCTTCAAGAGAGGCTCATCACCCGCCGGGAGCTCACATACTATTAGGGTCGACCATGATTAAGGACATAGGGCGTGCGCTCCGCCCTGCTAAATTTGCGGAGAAGGCTTACTTGTTTACGCATCGACTTTCACGTTTTCTATCGAAAGCGCTACTTGTTTTAATTATTATTGGTGCCGGTGTGGTCATCTTCGGGGCGAGCTTATCGCTCGGAGGCATCATTGATTTTGCGGTACAGCCGGAGGAGGCAGGTGTGCATCGAGCCGTAACATATAATGAACTTATCACGACTCTACTTTTCGCTATCCTCATTGTTTTTTACGCTCTTAACATATTCCGCAGGGCACCATCAAACCGCTAATCTTTACGGCCTGCCTGGGTTGGTAAGCGGACGGGGTGAGCGGCGGGGCGAGGAGGTCGCTTCATCCCCACCTTCTACGGATGATTCCAAGCGCGCGCGCAAACGTTTCGCCGTCTCGGCCATCAACTCGGTATCGCCAATCTGCGAAACGAGCCAAAGACGTTCCCTTTGGTTTGGACAGATCGAAAACCATTTTTTAAGACTTTCTTTCGCTTTCGCCTGATCGCGAAAAACCGGGGTGTTGTAAACGTGGGCCAACTGAATATGGCTCCAGGGGAAACCGGGTGATTCCGCGACCGCTCTATTCAATATCTCAATCGCCTCTTTGGTCTTATAGCCGACCAGCAACCGCGAATAGAGGTAAACGGCAATTGGATCCTTCGGGCGCTGTTCGAACAACAGACGGTGCTCTTCTCTTAATTTCTCTGCAGGGAAATAGTTGTTGTTGCGATAATCGAGATATGCCTTTCTGATGAAGAAATCTTCGCGATACTGCTGCAACAACTTCGGCAGCATCGACATCCGGCGCTCGAATTTTTGCCGCTCTGTCAAATCCTTGTCATCCTTCATCAAGAGTTTCTTCAACTCTTCTTTAACGACTGTGGTAGGTTCACAATAATCGACTTTGTTTTGCGCGCCGGCAACGTACGGTATAGAGCAGATCAGAGATACAGCCAACAAGTAAAGGATTGATGTCTTCAAGGTTCGTTCCTCCTAGTGTCGACTCCCTCACCTTCTTTCACCTTGATGTAAGTATTCGTCGGCAGATTCGAGAGCTTATCCACTTTGCCGCTCGGCCAGCGAATCTCGACACTGTCAATTTTCGTCGCGTCGCCGAGCCCAAGAATCTCGCGCGGATCATGCGAGGCCAAATAACTTCCGCCGCTCGTTTTCAGACGACTGCGCTTGACCCCACCGGCCTGCCACGTAATCACTGCGCCAACAGCGGCTGGATTGCTCTTGGTGGCGATTAGTTGCAAACCGAGCCAGTGGTTACGATTGCCGCCTTCGTTACGAAGAAGCAGCGGCGCTTCACCATTATTTGAGATAACGACGTCCAGGTCGCCGTCATTGTCATAGTCGCCAACCGTCATGCCACGCGCCGGATAGTCTTTGCCAAAAACTGCTCCCGATTGCGCGCTCACGTTCTTGAAAGCGCGCCCGACGTTCTGGAACATCAACAGCGGTTCTTTGTACTTCACGCCTGCCGTCAGCATCTCGACCATATCATCCGGGTGACCATTGGCGAGAAACAGGTCGGGGTCACCATCATTGTCGTAGTCAAAGAACTTCAACCCCCAGCCGCTTAAGGAGCGTGTTGCATGGGCGATCTCACCCGGCTCATCAACGAAGGTTAAATCTTTCTGATTACGATAGAGACTGAACAGTTCGCGGTCGATGTTAGCGACAAACAGGTCTTGCCACCCATCGCCGTCATAGTCAGCGGCATCAACGCCCATTCCTGATCGCGGGACCCCGGCTTCGCTGTAGGCCACACCGGCGGCTAGCCCGACCTCTTCAAACTTTCCACCGCCCTTGTTGATGAAGAGGAAATTGGGGAACGTGTCGTTAGCGACGAACAAATCTATTAATCCATCGTTGTTCACATCGGTGGCGACCGCGCCAAACGATTTACCGGGTGAGTTTACAATCCCTGACTCACGGCTCACATCCGTGAATGTGCCATCTCCTTTATTACGAAACAGACGGCTCGGCTGTGGCTTGAACGCGCGGGGGATGCAGTAATACTTGCGGTTCAAGCGATTGTCACCACAACTGGTTGCCTTGTTGTAAATGACGAAGCTGGAGACAAAGAGGTCAAGCTTGCCATCATTGTCATAATCAAACCACACCGCGCAGGTGGACCAGCCTGGCGCGGCTACCCCAGCCCTATCCGTGACATCTGTAAATGTCCCGTTCCCGTTGTTGCGGTAGAGAATGTTGCGACCATAACTCGTGACGTAAAGATCAATCCAACCGTCCCCATCATAGTCGGCGGCCGTTGCGCCCATCCCGAATGTGCCTCCGGCCACCCCCGCCTTGTCAGTCACATCGGTGAATGTTCCGTCACGGTTGTTACGATACAGCGCGTTTTTGAGCGGCGTGATTGGCGTATAAAAGTCTGAAGGGCCACTGTTAACCAGGTAGATGTCCATCCACCCGTCGTTGTCGTAGTCGAAAAAGGCGCAGCCTGCGCCAACCGTTTCCGGTAGATAGCGCTCAGGTGACATAGCATTCTCGTGTACCCACGTGATGCCGCTCGTCTTTGGGGAAACCTCTGCGAAGGTCACCACAGAACCATTCTGCGCCGGTGTTCGCTGAGCCATAGAGCCAAACGGCAGGCTTAGCAAGAGAACTAGAATGGAGATTAAGAAACCGCTGCTAAGGACAGCGCAGCGGATAAACGATTTCCTGAACATCATGATCACTTAATGTACACTATATCACTCACCTTCGAGACGCCGCTCTCATCGAAGGCTTCGATGGCGAAATAGTAGTCTTGCCCGATAGTTAAGGCCCGAAGTTCAAGTGTGTTGCCCTGGTCGGCAAAGACCTGATAGGTCTGGTAGAGTTTATTCTTGCCGATGCCCCATAGAATGTTATAGCCCACAGCTCCGGGGACTTTCTCCCATGTGATGACAGCATTGCGCGGGTCAGTATCGCGACGCACCGAGAGGCTGGCAGGTGTCCTGGGAGGAAGGCCTTTGCCAGTGCCAAAGATTCGGATGTCGCTGATAGCCAGATTGGGTGATGCAACGTACACATGCTCGTACTTGATATATCGCGCCCTCACGGGCTTGGGGAGCTCAATATACGCATTCGGACGATCTCGTTTTTCGTGGCTCAGATCAGCGATCAGGTTCCACTTCTTACCGTCGGTCGAGCTGTACATTCTGAATTGTGTATAAACAGTCGAATCACTGTTGTATATATTCGATTTGTAGTCCGTGTAATTCACCTGCAAAGCATTCACTTCATATTCACGCTGCAAATCAATCGTGAGCCACTCGCCTGCCTTATTAGACTTAGCCACCCAAAAGGTACGCGGGTTTTCGTCGGTGACGTTCGCGGCCAGGAGAGTATCCTGAACTGAAGAAGATGTAGCGGGTTTTCGGTATGATAGCAACATCCAGCCCGTAAACAACTCGTCTTTATCGGCCCACTTTCGGGTTGGGAGATAGTGTGGAAAATCACCAAAGCGCGTATTGGCAAACATCTGGCCGTCTTTATCGAACCCTGCCGGAAACATGGCGATGCGCCGTTCGAAGTTCCAGTTAACAGCCACCCAAGGCGTGCCCGTGTTCCAGTAGTTGCCGTAGTTGTCCTGAAAGGTATTGCCGTGTCCAGCGCCGGTCATAAACCCGCCCGGCTTGTACGACACTGGGTTGTAAGGCGCATACGTAAAGGGCCCGAGCGGCTGGTCGCCCACGTACGCGCCGTTGGCATACACGTTGTATTCCGTGCCCGGAGCTGCATACTGCAAGTAGTACTTGCCATTGTATTTGGTAGTCCACGCCCCCTCGATAAACGGTTTTGTCTTAATATCTCGGTGATCTTGTCCAAAGCGCTCCCAACCGTGACGATCCGGATGCAGGTAGATGAGTTCTTTGGCTGTCCCTATATAGACAAGCCGGTTGTTGTAATCAAGTTCGATACCGTAGATGGGATAGACGTTCGACGATCCCCAATACATGTACCACTTGTCCGTGTCCGGATCGTGGAAAATAGCCGGATCCCATGGGCCAGGTGTACTGGGTGGAAGGCGCGGCAGCCATCGGTTGAAGAAATTTAAGCGTCCGGTTTCAGGCATCGTCGTCGAGAAAATCGGCCGTTGGTCGAACGTTGACTGAAACAAGTACAACGTGTCGCGCACAGAAAGAGCAGCCGGAGCGACAACGTCTTCCATCGGCCATTTATCGGGAATAACGTGGTTCCAATGAAGCAAATCTTTGGAATGCCACCAGCCCCCGGCGATGGTCGCGAACAAGTAGTATTCGCCTTTGTGATTGACGATGACCGGATCAGCTCCCGACCGGTAGGATATCTTTTCGTTGATTTGCTCGAAATCATACTGATAGTTTATATCCGTCGGGTTGCAGTAGGTCTTGATCCCGGACGACTGGGAAAAGGCTCCAGAAGTTGTCACTAGTACAATGAAAACGAAGCCAATGTATTTCATGTTGTCCTTTCCATTAAAGTGACTTTTTAGATGCGCGCGAACTGGAGTCGCTATTATGCCGCAAAAGAGAAAGACGTATAACATGGCTTGGCGTGTGTGCTATCTGGTGGTAGGAGTGCTCTTTCTCGTCCCGCCCTTAGCTCATGCTCAGTCCGATTACTATAGTCACCTCCTCTTTGACAACAGTCTGACACCAAAACGTTATTACCACAGCGAAGGCAAAGCCTCAGAGCCCAGCAGTCTTGCGCTCGACAGGAATAAGCTGCCGGTGGAGACGAAGATCTTCTTGACTCCACCAAACGCACTTCGACTGCAGTGGCGATCTTTGCCGACTGGAAGCTGGGAAGCTGTTCTGCACGTGGATCGCTGGAGAAACCGCGATATCAACTTCGACGGCGACACCCTGTATTTCTGGTGCTTCTCACGTGAAGGCATTCCGGCCGCACACCTCCCACAGATCCAGTTACAAGACTTCGATCGCGGCTTCACGGCCCCGATCAGGCTCGCACAACTGCGAGAAGCCATCCCCGCGGAGCGATGGGTTCAAGTGAAGATCCCGCTACGCCGGTTTTCTACCGCATCGCTGCGAGAGTTCGACCCTCACAAGGTCCAGAGCGTCTCCTTCCTTCAGGGGATCGCCGATGGAACACCACACACACTAATCATTGACGAAGTAAAGATAGACGTTGCTCGCCCAAGCAACAAAACGCCACTCGCACGGCCCAAAGGACTAAGCGCAAAGGGTTACGACCGCCACATTGACCTGACTTGGCAACCTCAAGCGGAGGGTAATCTGCAGCGGTACATCATCTATCGTTCGTTCGATGGCGCCCGCTATGAACCTATTGGCATACAGCACCCACCCTTCAGGCGGTACGCGGATTTCCTCGGCAAGCAAAACCGACAGGCTTTCTATAAGATCAAGGCCAGTGATCGCGACTATCGCGAATCCGGCTTCTCTGAGACCGCCGTCGCTGCTACGCGGGCGTTGAACGATGACGAACTAATGACGATGGTTCAGGAGGCCAGCTTCCGCTACTACTGGGAAGGATCTCACCCCGTCGCCGGAATTGCCCTCGAGAACATTCCGGGCAATGCGCATATGGTCGCGACAGGCGCTTCGGGGTTCGGCCTGATGACGCTTCTGGTTGGAATCGAGCGCGGATTCATCAGCCGCGAGCAGGGTGCGGTACGCTTCTTGAAAATCGTCGAATTTCTTGAGAAGGCGGACCGCTTCCACGGCGCTTGGCCCCACTTCCTTGACGGGCGAACTGGTAAAGTCCTTCCGGTCTTCGGCAAATACGACAGCGGGGGCGATCTCGTCGAGACTGCCTTCCTGATGCAAGGACTGCTCGCCGCTCGTCAATACTTCAGAGCCAATAATGAACTCGAACGCCGCATCCATAGTAGGATCACCGCTCTCTGGGAGGCTATAGAATGGGACTGGTATCGCAGGTCCGAGCACAGTGACTTTCTCTACTGGCACTGGTCGCCGGCCTATGCATGGCACCTCGATCATAAGCTCATCGGCTGGAACGAAACCATGATCGTTTATCTGCTGGCCATTGCCTCGCCTAAGCACGGGATCCCGGCCAGCATGTATTACACGGGATGGTCCAGCCAATCGGAAGAAGCTGTGCGATATCGCCGAGGCTGGGGAGACACCGCTGAAGGCGACCGTTACGTTAATGGAAACACCTACTACGGGATCAAACTCGACGTCGGGGTCGGGAGTGGTGGCCCTCTCTTCTTTACTCACTACTCTTTCCTTGGGTTCGATCCGCGTGGTATACGTGACCGTTTCACGAACTACTTTGAAAACAATCGCAACCTCGCTCTCATCAACCGGGCCTATTGCATCGCCAACCCAGGCGGCTACGAAGGATATGGAGAGCGCTCCTGGGGTCTTACTGCCAGCGACGGTCCCTGGGGTTATATGGCCCATGAGCCCAAGCCCAAGATGGACACCGGCACGATGACACCAACCGGCGCACTCTCGTCTTTTCCATACACACCGGAGGCCTCGATGGAGGCGCTCAAGTACTTCTACCGGGATCTCGGTGACAGGCTCTGGGACATCTACGGCTTTCGAGATGCCTTTAATCTAAAGGAAGACTGGTTCGCGAGGATCTACATGGGCCTTAACCAGGCACCCATCACCGTGATGATCGAGAATCATCGCTCAGGACTCGTCTGGAAGCTCTTTATGGCAAACCCCGAGATCCGTCCCATGCTGGACCGCATCGGCTTCACGGAGGACCCCTTGAAATTAAAGGTGTGGATGCGTGATGCCAATTTCGGCCTTTGTGCAAAGAAACGGTAGCTTTTCCCCATTCAAGGAAACATCGCCATGAATAGAGCGAAAACTTATCGCTTTCCTTTCTTGCCGCGGGCGCTCGTGCTCTGCCTGCTGTTCTTGATGGTGACGGCGCAAGCGAGCGCTACCATCGTTGCTCAGCAACAGCAGCGCACTACGATTACCACTGCCCATCGACTTTCCCCTCAGGACAAAGCCTTTCTCGAGGACCTCTCACGGCGGGCATTCCGCTTCTTCTGGGAGAATGCGGACCCCACCACCGGCCTCGTAGCCGACCGCGTTCGTACTGACGGGTCGCCGCCCGACGCGAGTCACCAGAACGTCGCCAGTATTGCCTCCACCGGCTTTGGTCTGACGGCTCTCTGCATCGCAGCAGAGCGACGTTGGATCAAACCGAAAGAAGCTCAAGAGCGCGTGCTCCGGTCGCTCCGCTTTCTCGCCGAGAAGATGCCACACCACAAAGGGTGGTTCTTCCACTTTGTGAATATGAGAACTGGCGAAAGGGTGTGGAAGAGCGAACTTTCATCCATTGATACGACGCTCTTGCTGGCTGGTGTTTTGACCGCGCGCCAGTATTACCGATACGACCCGGAGATTTACAGGTACGCGACGAAGATCTACGAGCGCATCGATTTTCCCTGGATGCTTAACAATCACCGATCACTCCTTTCGATGGGCTGGCATCCCGAAAGCGGCTTTATCAAGGCTCGCTGGGATAATTACAGCGAACACCCAATGCTTTATCTCATGGCCATTGGGTCGCTGACGCATCCGATCGCCCCGGACTCATGGTACGCTTGGGAACGAAACTGGAACCACTACAAAAAGTACATGTTCCTCGGCAAAGCGCCGCTCTTCACACACCAGTATTCACACGCCTGGGTCGATTTTCGCAATCGTCGCGAAATCAAGGCATCGCGGATCAACTACTTCGAGAACTCGATTATTGCCACGCGCGCGCACCGCGAATTCTGTATCGACCTTGCAAAAGAGTTTCCCGGTTACTCTAAAAATGTCTGGGGCATCACCGCCTCTGATAGCGCGAAGGGTTACGTTGCCTGGGGCGGACCTCCGAGGGACCCCGCCATCGATGGCACCGTCGTACCATGCGCGGCGGCCGGCTCTCTGATGTTCACACCCGACATCTCCGTGCCCGCTGTGCGGACGATGTATGAGAAGTTTGGTAATCGTGTCTACGGACGATACGGATTCACCGATGCGTTCAATCCCAACACGGGCTGGATCAACCCGGACGTGATCGGTATCGATGTCGGCATCACCCTTTTGAGTGCAGAGAATTTGCGAACAGGTAACGTCTGGCGCTGGTTTATGCGCAACAAAGAGATTCCGCGAGCCATGAAGTTGGTGGGGCTGGTGCGTGCGAATACCGGCAAGCGCACAGGCGATGAAGTCGTGCAACTCTACATCAGCGATGTCGCCGACAGCGTGACCCGTTCGGTAAAAGAGTTGAAAGGATTCCAAAGAATCATTCTTCAAACCAGCGAGAAAAAACCCGTCGAGTTCAAGCTGACGCCTGACCACCTTGGTTTCTACAATCGAAGGATGCGATTTGTTTTTGAACCAGGAGAGTTCAAGGTAATGGTTGGTCCAAATTCCTTCGATGTTATCGAGACAAGTTCCCAGGTCGTTGGGGGTTGACGCACAATCGGATCATTTTTCATTTCTCATTTGGCATTTCTTGACTGAGTTGAACCACCACATTCGGAATATCGTTATCCGAAAAACGGCGCCGCCGCTCGCAGGCAGAATTCCAAAAAGTAAACGTCGTTCTGATCTTCTCGGCGGCGCACCAAGCGCCCAAGAAGAGTTGGTGGCGCAGTCTGAATGATATGCGACAGAGCGAACAAACAATCGGGGCGTCCTCACGCGCAAGCCGAGTCGTCCCGCTGCTTCACGTCGGATTCGTACTAATAGGGGTCGTCAATACGTTGCTCGGGCCGATTCTCCCGCTTTTGTCGACCCGCTGGCAGCTCGACGATGCTGGCGCGGGCGCTCTTTTTTTCGTTCAGTCCGCTGGGGCAATCGTGGGTTCCGCGCTGTCCGGCCTGCTGATTAAGCGGTTTGGGTTTTTGCCGCTGTTGGTAGCGGGCTTCGGCTTGATGGCGGCCAGCACAGCTTGTCTCGGCTTCGAGCCGTGGGTGGTGGGCGTGTTATCAATTTCCGGGACGGGCCTGTCCCTCGGACTCACCATCCCCACGATTAACCTACTGATCTCAGAACTTAATATCGGGCGACGCGCGGCGGCTCTTAATCTCCTAAACCTTGCCTGGGGAGTCGGGGCGGTCAGCGGCCCCGTGCTGGTCCCCACGCTATCGCGCTCCGTCGGACTCACATTCGCGCTAGTCTGTGTGGCCGCCCCCTTGCTCTTAATCGGCCTGCTTGTCGGGCGCAGCACCGTCCTTCTCCCCGTCGCTGAGAAAGCCGGAGAGGCAACGAGTTCTGGAGCTATGCGCCTCTGGATGACTCCGTACGCGCTACTCACGGCCGCACTGGTTTTTGTGAACATCGGGACGGAGTCGGCGACCGGAGGTTGGATCGCCTCATACGTTCAACGCCTCGACCCCTCGTCCCAACTTTCCTGGGCGGTGGCACCGTCACTCTTCTGGGCGGGTTTGTTGGTGGGCAGGGCCGCAGCCCCGTTTGTCCTTCGACATGTAGTCGAAACCAGAATGGTGCTCATCGGTATGTTTGTCGCCGTGAGCGGTTTGGTCATTATTCTTGTAAGTACGACAATAGTGCCTGTCCTGATTGGAGTCGGACTAACGGGGCTCGGCCTCGCTCCCGCCTTTCCCACTACCATCGCGCTCTTCACGGAGCGATTCGGGCAGGACGCGAGCCGTCTCACTGGTACCCTGTTTATCCTGGCTGGATTAGGCGCCGCCGTCTTCCCGTGGCTCGTCGGACTCGCATCATCTCACTACGGCGCGTTGCGCGCCGGGCTGGTCGTCCCACTTGTCGGCGGGTCGGTGATGATCGTTTTACACGCTGCAATCATGACGACGTTGCCGTCTCGCAAATGACCCTGATAGCAATTCTTGATTGCTGGATTCAGAATGGCAGAGCAACTAGCACTGAGACTGGGGTTACAAATAACGTCGGTCTTTGCAGGACTTGTTGACTGGCGGACGATTTAATCCAAAAGACTTTATCCGGCAAAACCGATTTGCGAAACCACTCTCTGGATTTTTCCGTCGGCACTCGGCGCGTCGGGTTTTAACCGACGGCGTAGCGACGCGAAAAGTCCCAGACACTGCGCGAATAAAACATCAACCGGCGGGCGGTAAAGGTCGTCCAACCATTCGGGAATATCGAGGATTAGTTTGTAATCGACATATTCCGACACATTCACATCTTCCTGCGGCATGACGGCGAGAATGTTTTTTGCTGCGCCTTTTTTGTTTAGTTCTTCGAGCAGGCCAAGTTCGATTCTCAGTTTATCGGCATAGTTTGAAAGAAAGCCGATCACCAAAGAATCGTGGTTGAGCCACGAAAGGGGACCGTGGCGCAATCCGAGAAACGATTCGCCCATAACGCTGTAATGCCCGGCGGTCAGTTCCATCACTTTCAAAGCACTTTCCTTCGCGACGCTTTTCAGCGCGCCGCTGCCGAGAAAGCAGATTCTCGAGTAATCAATCGAAGCCGTTTTTTCGGCTAGTTCGGCAATCTCCGGCAACCTTTCCGCGCCGACTTGAGACAATGCTTCTAAAATCGGCTGGTATTCGTCCAAATCGAAAATGTGCGCCAGACAATGACCGGCGACGACCATATTCGTGAAAGAACCGGTCATCGCCAGCCCCAAGTCATTAACTTTCTCGTCTAAGGCGAGGCAGAAAACATTGGATTTATCACGGGCGATTTCGTTTGCCATTCGACTGTTTTTATTACAGGTAACGATTAAGTGCCGGATTAGAGGATATTTTTCCAAAGCGTTCTGAATGACCGTGACGCCTTCAAAACTGTCGCCGGAACGAGAAAAAGAAATCCAGAGGTGTCGGGTGCTCGCCGGCGCGGAAGCTATAAACTCGTCCATTTCGGTCAGCAAATCCGTGCTGGGAATTGCCTCAACATGGCATTTCCATTCGTTTTTCAGCAAGGCCGTTAATGAACTTCCGATATGATCGGAGGTTCCGGCGCCGATCAAACAGACGCCGACCCGCTCATTACAAACCCCACCTAAACCACTCTCTCGCAAAAATTCCTGTAAATCGCGTTGCCGACTTTTCAAAATCTGAAAAGTCTCCAGCCAGGTTGAAGGTTGCTGATGAATTTCTTGCGGTGTATGAAGCAATCCGCGCGCTTCTTTTTCGGTCGATGGCAGCGCCAGAATCTGTGCAAATGATAAAGGTTCAACGGTTTGTCGGCTTTGGTTCAATGTTTCTACCTCGGATTTTCTCTAAGTCCCTGCCGTAACAGAATACATGAGAATTCTCGAAAATATGAAAACACTGATCGATAGAGCGGGCCGCGCCTTCGGTGAGCCGCCGCAACAGGGGTTCGAAAG
>JALZJF010000047.1 GCA_030859905.1 Acidobacteriota bacterium | reverse complement strand
GTCGGCGTCGGTGTCGGCGTTGGTGTCGGCGTTGGTGTCGGTGTCGGCGTTGGATCGGGTCGCTCGCCTACTTTGAAGTCGGCGCCGGATGCCGAATCGGCATTGAGGAGCAGACCACCCGAAAGCGACGTGCCGATGAGGATCTGCGCTTGCGCCTGCGTGTTTGTCGACGTTGTGTAAAGCACGTCTGAACCCACAGCCGTGTTCACCTTGTCTAGCCCGAGACGAATGATGATCTGATTGCCTGTTATCTCGCCCGAGTCCGCTGGGCCGAGCGTCTGCTGGTTACGCGTGCCGGTCGCCAGAGTAGTGATTTTTCCGTAGCGATAGGACGTCGCGAGTTCATCGATCGAGGCGGTGACAAACACATCTGTCATGCCGAACTTCGAAGTCATTGTCCAACGCATGTTCGGTGTTTTAACTGATAAATCTGTCACCGTCAGCGTATAGACAATCTGATTAGTTGCTACGTCGTAGGCGAAGCGGCCTTCACGTATGTCCTGAGCAGTTGTGCCGAGCTGGTCGTCCTCGACGTCAAAGATTTCGGGGTCGCCGGGCTGCCGGAACAGGTTTGCCGGGTGTGGCACGGCTGTAAGCGACAACACTGCGCGCACGGCGTTGTGCGCGTCAACGTATCCTGCGCCTACCACGCGCTCTTCGTAAGGCATTGGGGTGGCCGTTTGCCGCAGTATTGTGACAACTTCGGCCGGAGTGAGCAGCGGATTGGCTTCAAGCATTAAAGCGACGACACCGGAGACATGTGGGCAAGCGAAGCTTGTGCCCTGCGATGACAAGTAGTTGGGCAAAAATGCAGGAGAAATTCTTTGCGCATCGTTATTCAAAACGCCGCTGGCATTCATGAGTGGCGACGCGCCGTGCGCGCGCACCGAGATGATCGCTACTCCGGGGGCGGTGATGTCCGGGCGCAGATTCGGTGGGGCGGTTGGATCGGCAGGCTGCGTCGTAGTGTCTGTACCAGTGCCGTTGTCAACGCCGCGAGATGAGAAACTCGCGGGTGAACCCAAGCCTTGCTTTTCGCCCGCCGCCACCGAGATCGTCCACGGCATCGTCGAATATGGATTGATCGACGTCGCAGTGTCCCCAGCATTGCCTGCCGCGAAAACCACGACGATGTTGCGATCGTGGGCATTGCGCGTTGCGACATTGATCGGATTATTCGGATTCGCTCCGGCAGCGCTGTATCTCGAACCCCAGGAGTTATTAATAACGCGAATGGTGTAGGCAAACTGATTGACGAGGAGGTAATCATACGCGCCCAGGATAGCGACCAACGGAAGACCCTTGTCATCGCCTGACTGGACGCCGACAAGATGCGCGCCCCGAGCCACGCCGCCGTAGAAACCGCCTGAGTTGGCACCTGTTCCCGCCGCCACGCCTGCGCCATGAGTACCGTGTCCTGATTCGATATCTGAGGTCGGAACATTCTCAACATAGATCGGCGGGACAAAGCCGGTTCCGGCAATTAGATCGGAAATCGAAACGCCAGGGGCAGTAACGAGCCCTGCCGCGGAAATGACCCCATTTGCGAGAGGCTGTTGGACGTTTTGTACAGTCTTAGTTCCGAATTCGAGGTCTTCCTGAGTGCCGTCGATGCCAGTGTCGATGTAACCGATGCCGATGCCCTTTCCCGAGATGGGGAAGCCGGGGTTGTTTTGGTTCCTTCCGGTGACTTCCCTATCGGCCATCATCTGCGGTACGCCGATGAAACGACGGCTCTCGTTCGTAAAATTCTCCATCATCTGGTTGCCCCAGATTGAGACGACACTCGGACTGTTGCGCAAGGTCGAGAGCTGAGCGGCGCTAAGATCGGTAATCACCATCGGGAGTTGCTGAAGAGCAAATCCTTTAGCGATGCCCAGGGACTGGAGTTGCCCAAACTCGGCGGCCCCGGGTTGATAGCGATACGTGATCACAGCCGGCAGTTTGGCGTCTAGCGGACGAGCAGCGAGGGCGACTTCAAGATCAGGATCCACGCTCGTCGTGGACATTGAGGCGGCGGCGCCAGTCCCTCCACCGATCCTCTGAAGCGCAAGCAGCGCAAGGACGAATACCGAGAGCAAGATAGATGCTTTTTTCACTTTATCCTCCATTTCAACTCACCCGGTAAAATCTTTTGGAAACTCTTTGTTTTGGTTCAGAGAGCAACTCATCTCTGCCGCGAGCTACTCTCTGAACCTGGACCCACGAATGCCACTTGCTTTCTCAGGCGGCATCCGTGATCACTCGCCTCCTTAGTTGCCAGCGACGAACCGCCGCCTAAAGTGGTCGAGCGCAAACGCCATGAACGCACGGGTCGCGGGATCGTTCGGCCTCACACGCGCCTTCAAGGTCGGTTGGAAGTCGAAGGGTCCCTGCTCGAGCGTGAAGAAGGCTTGCAGCAACTGCTTGTCGAGGGCAATCTGCACGTAGCCGCGTAGCGGTAAAGGAATGTCCGCGTTATCTGTAAGAACCAGCGTCTGTCCGCCGAAGTTAACGGTCACATTCGATCCGGCCTTGGCCTTGGCCTCCGCATCTAGCCCGAGCGCGCGCACGAGAGCAACTGCAAGGTCGAGACGGCTCGCGAGTCCCGCCGGGTTGAAGGTCGAGCCGCTGGCGCTCATCATCCCCTCAGGAGTGAAGTTCCAGTCACGCAACGTGGAGCCTTTTGCTGTAACTGCTTCGGCAATGGCCGCGAGGTCGCCCGATACATCGTTAAATTTCGGCGACGCTCCCAGCGACTGGCGCAGCGGTGTGTTCAGCGCCAGGAGCCGTGCGAAGTCTCCGCGTGTGACAAGCGCGTCAGGCTGGAACGTGTTGTCGGCAAAGGTGTCCATCATCCGGTTTGCCAGCGCGCCCCTAATCTGCTGTTCACCAGCATGGCCCTGAATGTCCGCAGGCTCTTCAATCGTGACCAAGGCTCTTTTGATACGGCCATCCACGCGTTCCGGTATGGCGATGCCGACCGGCGAAGTAACAGGCACGGCTGTAAGACCGCGCAAACCACGCACCTCGGCGACCCAATCACCAGGCGCAGGGTTCTTCACCACCACCTGCCGCCGTGGAGAGTCGAGAGCGGGCAGAGTCAGTCCGCTGTTGTACGCGCATTCAATGGCTGCGCATCCCGGCGGGTACAGCAATAGGCCCAGTGAATTACCCGACTCATCCGTCACCGCATTGGTGCCGAAATCAATCCTGACGTCGAGGATGCCGAGGCCCGGCTCAACCGTGAAAGGATATGTGTTAGTGCTGTTGCGGCCCGGCGGCTGTGGGACAAAGTCGACGGAGAACTGCTCTACGTTAGCGTCGTAGGTAACCGTAATGTCTGTGTTGAAGTTAGGGGTAACAAACGCTCCGTAGCTGCGCGAGCGGTTGAAGACCTTGTCCACGGCGGCGAAGGCGTTGATGTAGCCTGCTCCAACCTCGTAGTCCTCGCGGCCGGGCATGCGCGTCGCCGTCTGTTGGATGATCTGCTTCACCTCTTCAGGCGTGAGCGTCGGGTCGGCGTCGAGCATCAGCGCGACGATACCCGCCACGTGCGGACAAGCCATCGAGGTGCCGCTGATCTGAGTGTAGTAAGGCAGATACGCGGTCGGGATTTCCAGATCGGCATCCCCTCCATTTGCGACCACGTCCGTGGTGGAGCGTGTGGCGACGATATCCGAAGTGAATTTGGCTGCGTTGGAAGCAAACTCACGCCCCGTGCCGGGAGCAGTGATGCTCGGAGCGTCGTTGTCATTCAGCGGGTCACTATCGGCTAGCCGCTCCTCTCTGGGGATACCGCGCGATGAGAAGTTTGCCAGCCCGCCCTCTTTCGTGCCCGCCGCCACCGAGATTACCCAGGGCGCTTTTCCATAACTGTTGTGGGTGTCCGGTCCGGGGCCGGAGTTACTGGCGGAAAAAACGACCACGATGTTGTTGTCGTATGCATTTTTGGTTGCCGTGTTAATCGGGTTGTCTGGATTAAAGGCGCCCGCCGAGCCCCATGAATTAGAGATGACTCGAATATTGTGTAGGAATTGATTGGAGAGGGACCACTCGAATCCTCCTAGGGCATTAAGGATAAAGAGACCCGCTCCCGAGCCAGTGCCAATTAACTTGGCGCCAGGAGCCACACCCGCATAACGACCGCCAGACTGCTGCCCAGTGCCGCCGATGATGCCGGCGACGTGTGTGCCATGCCCAACATGTGTGTCGGTGTTGGGCACGCCCTCGACCGCAACCAGAGTCGTAAAGCCTGCGAGCGTGTCTGTGTCTGTCAGAATCTGAACGTTCTCGACTACATGAGAGCCGAATTTCAGATCATTGTGGGTGGCGTCGATGCCTGAGTCATTGATGACGACGGCGAAGTTGCCCTGGCCACCCACGGGTAGACCGCCGTTGGCTCTGGTGAAATTGGCGTCAATGCGTAGTTTATCCACACCGGTCAGGACGCGCGCTTGGTTCATGTAGTAGTAAAGCTGGTCGTTCGACCACACGGAGCGCACAGCGCTGTTGGCAGCAAGTGCCCGAACTTGGCTCGCCGTCGCCGGAGCAGCGACCATGCCGAGCCGTGGCAGCGTGATTCCCCTGGTGATTCCGACGCTGCGCAGCGCAGCGAGGTGTGAATCGTTAAGACCGTCGCTGGTATGGAAAGCGACGATCACCGTGCCGACGTCAGCCTCATCGGCTAGTGAACTGAGCTTGGACTGGAGCGTCGGGCTGAGAGTCGCGGCTGAAGCCGCGACATTCACGGCGATGCCGATAAACAGCGCCGCGATGAATGTGGCAGAGATTCTTCTTAACATTTTTGTCTCCTTAATCCAAAATGCTTCGCAAATTGAGTTCAACTCACTGCGAATCTCGTTTACTGTGAGCGCGTGTACAGATTAAGGCGCACAGCATAGAGAAGGAGACTTGAGAAAATCTTGAGCGGGCTGGGAATGTGTGGTTGAGGAAAACTTGAGATCGTTAAAAAGCTTATACATTAAGATCAGTTGACAGGGGCCGATAATCTTTTCGCAATGAATTCGTAAGATTTCGTTTCTTAGAAAATCTTTTGGCCGGTTGAAATTGCATTCACTCATTGGCAGGCGAGACGCCTTGCGCTCCACATCAGGGGAATTCGTTCTTCAGCGCGCCGAAGCGGTAAGGCTCGCTGATGCGGACGGCAGCTTTACGGCGAGCTTCCCTGAGCCAATCCGTGAGATTCTTCGCCTCACGCTCCGCTAACAGACGGCGACGGATTTCCGGAGCAGCTTCGGCCAGTCTCTGGACACGAGCGGGCTCACGAGCTGAGACTTTGACCACGTGAAAGCCAAAGTCTGTCCGGACCACCGAGCTGACTGCGCCCGGCTTGAGAGCGAATGCGGTATCATCGAAAGCACGCGCGTGTGAGTTTCGTGCGAAGGTTCCCAAATCCCCGCCTCGCGCGCGCGTCCCCAGATCGTCGGATGATTCGCGAGCGAGTGCGGCGAAGTTAGCGCCGGTTGCAACCTTGCGGCGCAGATCCTCCGCGCGCTGGCGACGCTGCTCGAGCTCCTCTCGAACGGCCGAAGCGAGGGCTACGCCGTTGAGGTTTTTCTCTCGTTGTAGTTGCTCGGTGATAATGTTTGGGCGCGCTGCAATGAGGATATGCGCAGCCGTGACGCGCTCAGGTTGCTGAAAAACCGCATCGGCTTGATGCGCCTTGTAGTAAGTCTGGACCTCTTCATCGGTTACCGAGAGCCCTTTATTCAATTCGTTGCGCATCATCTCGCCATAAACCTGCGTCTTCACAACCTCGCGATACTCGTCTCGAGTTAGGCGATGTTCGGCCAGGTATGCGTCATATTGCTGCTCGCCGCCTAAGTCTGCAATGGACCTTCGCTCGGCTTCGGCCATCTTCTCAGGAGGTATCGACAGACCGCGCCGCTCAGCCTCTTGCGCAATTAGCGTGCGGTCAATCAGCTCAGAAACGATTCCTTCACGTAGTTGATCAAGTTTCCGGCGACCCTCATCGGTATTGGCGTCGAGTCCCAGCCCTTCGCTCCCGTTCTTGAGATACATCTCATAAAGCCTGGACGAGATCGGAAGGTCATCGACGGTGGCCACAACTAGGGGAAGCGTTGCCGCGCTATTGGAATTGGACTGCGAGGGCACACTGCTCGTGCACGCCACCAGAGCAATGCCGAGAACGAGTGTTGTGGTTACACACAGTCCGTTAGCCAAAGTTCGGATGGGGTATGGCACTTAGTGTTCAGAATCCCTTCTCAGTTTCTCAGTGGTTACAAACGCTCAGTATGCCGGCGAGCATAAAAATTGACGTTTGGCCTGGCATTCGAGCGCGCCACTACCTGTATTTCACTTTGATGATTTACCTTGAGCCTACTCTGACGATGCCACTATGCTAGCAATGACCGCCTGTTTTCAGCAACTTGGAGTGAATTTACCGGTCATTCCGGCGCCCTTGTAAATCGATGTTTAAAAACTCAAGAATTTCTCAAGGCGATTGCAATAAAAGTATTTTCAGTCGGCGCGTGAATGGCAACAAGGCGCGACCAGTAGGTTTAGCGGATTAAGCAATCGGAGAGTCGAACAACCGGTGACAATCCAAAGTCTTTTACAAGTGCGAATGTTTTTAATGGAATCTTCCAGCGATCCGGCAAGCGGCAACATGGAGCTAATCACCGAAAAAATAGCGATGCCGCCGGAGCTACCAAGGCTGTCGCGGGCCAGGCTCCTGGCGCAACTCGAGAAAAGTCTCACATCGTGTACTTCGACGATTATCAGCGGGCGCGCCGGCACAGGCAAAACTGCGCTGGCCCAAGATTTTGCCCGCAGTTGCGGTCGTCAAGTGGCCTGGTACAAAGTCGACGCCCCCGAGGGCGACCTAAATAGTTTCTTCCAATATTTGATTGCCAGTATTCGAAAAGAGCGTCCACACTTTGGCGTCAAGACTTTGATGCCTCTTATAGAAAATGCCAACGATGACCAGATCTCAATGCTGGCTGAAGCTTTTGTTTACGAGTTGGTGGAAGGCGAGAACAAGCCACTTTTGATTGTCATTGAAGACCTGCATCTTGTCTGCGATTCGGAGTGGTTGGTGCCCTTCTTTCGCCGCTTATTGCCGCTATTGCCTTCGGAAGTTCATATGCTGATCACAAGCCGCACGATGCCGCCTGCTCCTTTGTGGCGGATGCGCTCAAAACAGATGCTCTCGGTCATCGCAGAAGAGAACCTTGCGTTTACCAGGCAAGAAGCTATCGAACTCTTCGAGAGTTACGCGCTCTCGAGCGAGCATGCCAGCATTGCCCTGGATCACACACATGGTCGAGCCGCGTCGCTCGCCCGCTTTGCAGCGGCGCTCACGGAAACCGAACATAGCATTTTCGGCACAAGCTTACCTGCAAATGGCACTATCTGAGGTTGCAGGGATTCCAGGCGGGCATTCATGAATAGCCTCCAGCAAACGCCAACAGTGGAAGCAGGACCGCCAGCCTGTTCCGAACACGGTGGATTGAAGGCGTTGCGCCATGCTAATCTGCCGCAAACTCAAAGATGCATCCAGAGGCAAGACGTGATGGCTAGAACCCGACAGGGAAAGCCCGCACAGGTATCCTTGGCCGGCGCGGATATTCCAGGAGCCCAACCCAGCTTCTTTTTGCGAACAAAACTGTTGCCTCCGCGCCCGGCGCCCGAATTACTTTCGCGTCCGCGCTTGACCGAACGACTATTCGCGAACCTAGCCCACCCTATCACGCTGGTTACTGCGAATGCCGGTTCGGGAAAAACAACACTAGTTGCGGACTTTCTCAGAGCTCACAAGCGTCAGTTTGTCTGGTATCAGTTAGACCATACCGATGCGGATCCCTTTGTCTTTCTGGGGTATGTGAGTTTTGGGATCCAGCAAGTCGTGCCTGGTTTTGGCGAGGCGATGTTTCCTTACTTGCAGGAGGCAGCAGGCGAACTATCTCAGCATCCGGAAGGAGCTGTTGACGTTCTTTTGAATGAGGTTCTGGAGCGGGTAGATCAGCAGCTAATTCTGATCCTCGACGATTACCATCATTTGGGTAACGAAACGCCGGTTCATGCCGTTCTCGATCGACTGCTTGCTTACCTGCCCGATGTGATGCACGTGATCGTGATTTCGCGCGAGATGCCGCCTATTGCCCTGGCCCGGCTACGCACGCAGTCGTCACTTTCAATTATCGATCGCAAAGACCTACTTTTCACTGACGAAGAAACGCAGCAACTCTTTCGTCAGGTTTTCGACTTAGAACTCACCCCACAACAGCTCGCCGAATATCGCGAACGCACTCACGGCTGGATTACTGCGCTGCAATTGGTCAGGCAAGTGGCTCATCGAACGGTAGCCAGTTCGCGCGAAGGGCACGCGGAAGCTCCTGACCTGATTGAGGTATTGAGACAATCAGAGCATGACATCTTCGATTACTTTGCCGAAGAGGTCTTTTCCGATGAAGCTGAGGACGTTCAACAGTTACTACTAAGACTGTCTTTACTCGATTGCATTGCGCTGGACACCTGCGGGGCACTCTTTCGCGGCATGAATTGTTCGCGTGTGCTGCCTAATCTGGTGCGCCGGAACGTCTTTATCACGGTCGCCAGCGATGGCCCCGGAGAAGAGTATCGCTTCCACCCGCTCTTCCAGAGTTTTCTGCGCCGCCGCCTGCGCAGCGAGATTGGCCGGAGCGGTGTGGCGGCGGAGCATCGACGTTATGCCGAACATTTCTTGAAGCGGCAGGGGTGGGAACAGGCGGCCAGACACCTTGTCGCCGCGGAGGATTTTGAGCAAGCCGCGAAAGTGATTGCGGAAAGAGGCGCTGACTGGATCTCCACCGGAGCGCTTGGCTCACTTGCGTCATTAGCTGATGCGCTTCCGGCAATCTCACTCGAAGCCTATCCGCGTGGGCTGCAATACCGGGCCGAAGTTGCACGCCTGCGCGGTGAAAACGTGGCGGCGCTGTCGATGTTTCGTCGCGCAGCGACGCTCCTGCAACAGCGCGGTGATCAAGAAGGCGAAGCGGACGCACTTCAATCACTCGCCACCCTAGCCAGACGAGATGGAGATTACGCGCTTGCGTTTACCTATCTCGACCGAGCCACGGAGCTCAGCGATCAGAGTTCCGCGGTCAGAATGAAATGCGGGAATACACGGGGCTTGTGCCTGGTCGCTATGGGCGAATGGACTGCGGCCGAACGCGAGTTCAGAAGTGCATTGCAATCCGCGGAAGAGCGCAACGACGAGCGGTATATGCGATTGATAGCGCATAACTTGGGGACCCCCGCCGGGATTCGCGGCGACTTCGGGGAAGCGCTCAGATGGTTTAGCCGCATGCTGCGTAGCGACCGGACCGGGTCGCCAATGCCTCAGGAGGCCGTGGCGCATTTGAATATGGCCCGGTGCTACATCTATCGAGGTGACTTTTCGTCATCCGAGGGACATCTCGATAGTGCCTTAGAACAGTGCCAGCTCTTCAATCTGGTGGCAGCCGGAGCTGAAACCTTCGAGACATACGGAAACCTATACCGGGAGCGTGGTGATATCGAGCGCGCGAATGAATACTACGAACGCGCGGCACGCGCTTACGGCCAAGCCGGAATCAGTCTAAATCGAACGGAGCTTTTTGAAGAACGCGCCTTGTTGAGCTTGCAAGTAGGGGACCTCAAAGCTGCGCGAACACTTATCGACCGCCTGATCGATGCCCGGCCGCTCGACAAGGACGAAAGGGGCTTTTTCACCGCGGCGCTTACTCGCGGCCGCATCATGTCAGCCCAGGGGGAGTTTGAACCGGCTCACTATGAACTCGCTCAAGGTCTTCAGTACTTTCATGATCACAGCCTTTATTACTACGAGGCTCAGGCATGCATCGCAATTGCGAAGCTGAAGCTCAATAAGGAGCCAGAAATGCTTGAACACCTGAGGCGTGCCGTTGATTTGGCAGCGCGGTATGACTACGAATACTGGTTGAAACGGGAGAGCTCAAAGAATCCTGAACTTTTTGCGACTGAGGAAGCTCAGGAGCTTTTGCCTTTGGATTTGCGAGAGCAACTCACACGAGCCCAAAAGCCTGACTTGAAACCTGCCGCCGTTCAGGGAGCTGAAATTGCACTGACGAGCAAAACGGTTACCGACTTGACCATCAACATGTTTGGGCCGGTGCAGATAGTGCGCGATCCCACGCGTCCACTGGCAGCAGACGCTTGGACCACGCGCCGGGCTCGCGACATCTTTTGTTTCATCACGTCGCGCCGCCACCATCGGGCATCAAAAGATACAATCATCGATACGTTCTGGGGCGAAACTGATCTCGAGGTTGTGGAGAAAAACTTTCATCCCACTGTTTCGCACATACGCAAGGCTCTCAACAGTAATCAACCACTTAGGCAGAACTTCGTGCTCTACCGGGAAGGCGACTACCAGCTCAGTCCCGAATTCTCCTACCGGATCGATATTGAGGAATTCGATCGTCTGATGGACGAGGGAGAGAACGCACGTCGAGCGCGGAATTTTGAAGAGTGTATTAAGGCGTACGAAGCTGCCGTGGCACTCTATCGCGGCGAGTTTATGCAGGGCAGCTATGAACCCTGGGTGGAAGAGCAGAGGGTTTACTACCGCGAGCAATATTTGCGTCTGCTGGAATCGCTCGCGGGCGTTGCTCAAAAAATGGAAGACTGGCCGAAATCGATGCAGTTGGCGCAGCGCATCCTTCACGAAGACCAGTTTCGCGAGGATATTCACTGTCTGATCATGCGGGCGCACGGTGCCCTGGGTAATCGAGGAGCAGTTCGCGAACATTACGAAGGGCTGAAACGACTCCTCCAGTCGGAGCTGGGGGTCGAGCCGGGCTCGGAGACTCGCAAGTTATACCAGGAGCTGTCGGCTAACTGATGAGGTTCGCTGATCTGGGACGTCAGTTTAATTTCTTGCGAAAATAATAACGATAACGCAACATAAGCTGATGCACCCGCACATTAGAATGTACTACCCTTCTTTAAGCCCTGAGTGGTTGCTCGGCCTGGTGAACCGGCAGGCGGCGCTAGTCGCCAAGAACCAGAGTGTTAGTCTCCATTATCAAGAAGACCTTGCTTATGTAGCTCAACCAGACCGGGATGGTTTAGCATGACTTCGCCGACATACCCGACTGAGGTGACAGTTGCTAAGAGTGGATTCTACTGTTTTCACGTCGCCCACTAGAAAAGCGCACCAAGGTATCGCGCTTGTGCTGGCACTCCTGCTCAGTGTTTCACCACTCCTGGCAGGAGTCAGGATAACTGCGTCAGATGGGATTGTCATGACTGGCGCTGATGGGATCGTCATGACCGGTGCTGATGGGATTGTCATGACTGGCGCTGACGGTTTTCTCACGTCTGCCCCGAACGGAATCGTCATGACCGGCGCTGATGGAATCGTGATGACGGGCGCCGATGGGTTTGGTTACCCGAATAGCGTGCGAATGACCAGCGCTGACGGAATCGTGATGACTGGCGCTGACGGGATCGTGATGACCGGTGCTGACGGGATCGTGATGACCGGCGCTGACGGTGCCACATATACCGCGGACGCGGTCACCGTTTCCCTTCCCAATGGAATTGTCATGACCGGCGCCGACGGAATCGTCATGACGGGTGCGGATGGAATCGTGATGACGGGCGCTGATGGAATTGTCATGACCGGTGCCGACGGAATCGTCATGACGGGCGCCGATGGAATCGTGATGACTGGCGCCGATAGCCTAAGAGCTGTTGGAGCCGACGGCGTTGGCTTCTCAGTTGTTCCAGACGGCATCAGATTCGCCGGAGTGACTGGCATCGTGATGACGGGTGCGGACGGAATTGTAATGACCGGCGCCGATGGAATTGTCATGACCGGAGCTGACGGCATTGTGATGACCGGGGCTGACAGTACGCGAACCGGTTTACAGAGTGTCGATCCCGAGCTTGCCGTTAAACTTGATAGGTTAGTGGATGACAGCAGCGTTAACGCCGTAGTCGTCTATCACCAGCTACCATCGGAAAGTGATCTCGCGGATCTACGAAATATCGGGATTATCGGCGGCACGAGGTTCCGCGCGTTGCCGATGGTGAACATCACGGCTACACGAGATCAGATCATTGCCATTTCCCATTTGACTGCGGTGCGGTCGATCAATGGAAATCGTACGCTTACTTTGAACAGCGAGCCAGAGGTTCGGGCCCTTACCGGCGTTGAGCGGGCGCGAAGTGATGTTGAAATCACCGCACATAACCGGAACCTTCCGGTCACTGGACGCAATGTAACCGTGGCTGTGCTCGACACGGGAATCGACGGAACCCATGGAGATCTTGCAAATCGTGTAGCGCAGAACATTAAACTTGCCGACACGCAAAGCGCGAGCGTCGGTTTTAACTATCCGATCAATTCGGAAAACCTTTCGAATACCGATCAACTTTATGGGCACGGTACCTTCGTCGCCGGAATCATTGCCGGAAACGGAAGCCTATCGAGTGGAAAGTATGCTGGTGTGGCGCCGGATGCCCGCTTAATTGGGCTTAGCGCGGGTGACTTGACGCTCGTCTATGTGCTCAATGGTTTGGACTACCTGTTAGCGAATCGGGCCGCTCTCGGTGTACGAGTCTTAAATTGTAGTTTCTCAGCCAACACGGTTTACGACACCAACGATCCGGTCAACGTGGCGACCAAGATGCTGACCCAGGCAGGAGTCAGCGTGGTGTTCTCTGCAGGCAACAGCGGTCCCGGCATGCACACCTTGAATCCTTACGCGGTAGCGCCATGGGTGGTGAGCGTCGGCGCCACGGATACGCACGGCCGACTCGCCGGTTTTTCGTCTCGGGGAGCTTTTGCCAACCCGCTGTTTCGTCCCACGTTGGTAGCTCCAGGAGTCAACGTTGTGAGCTTAAGGGGCTCGGGGATTGCAAATGTAACGGGAGTTCAAGGATTGGCAGGTGCAGACGCACAGCGGCTTAGCTCCCAGGAGATTCCCTACTACACGACAGCAAACGGGACCAGTTTCTCGGCCCCGCAGGTAGCGGGCACCATCGCGCTAATGCTCGAGGCCAACCCCGACCTCACACCTGTGCAGGTGCGAAATATTCTACAGCGTACGGCAACCCCGCTGCCTCCATATTATCAGTATGAAACCGGCGCCGGCCTGCTCAACGTCCATGCGGCAGTTTTGGAGGCTTCATTTCCCACGCGTCGCATTGGATCCTGGCGCGGCACGCTAGATCGCAGTCAAGTGAGATTGATTAGCGACACGCCCGTTCAGTTCTCCGGAACAGTGCAGCCGGGAGCGATGGCCGAAACCACTCTGGCAATTCCTGCAGGAGCACTTACGGCTTCGATTCAGATTGCCTGGGGGCCGCTTCTGAGCACGAACGATCTCGGCCTTTACGTTTATGACACAACGGGAGCGCTCAGAGCACAATCCAACGGAATCAACTTGCCTGGACTAAGTGGAAAACGCGAGCGCGTCGTTATTAATCTGCCAGGGGCTGGCATCTGGCGCGTAGTGGTTAGCGGTACCTTAGGCGCAAATGTTACTTCGCAATCGTTTGTGGGCGTCCTTGAGGTTGGGCGGGCCGAGTATTCTGTATCCGATCTCGGCACAATGAACGCGGCCTTGCGCGACGAAGTACAGCAAAACATTCGCACTTACACGATGTGTCCGATTGGTAGTCGCTTCAGACCCGATTTTGCCGTATCGCGCTCCGACCTCGCGACGAGCCTTGTGGCGGGCGCTCGCGTACCGCAATACCTGCCTGGGCAGGCGACTTATCAGGATGTCCGGGGAGATTACTCCAGACTGTTTGTGGAAAGCGTACAGGCTTCGCCTAACGGAGCGCTGTTCGTTGACGTTACGCCGGGTGGCCACTTCCGACCCAATGACGATGTGACCCGCCTGACGGCAGCGGTTGCCCTGGTGCGGGCTGCTGGACTGCGGTCTGAAGCAGAAGCGAGAGCGGGGACTTCACTGGCGGTTCTTGATGCCGCAAGCATCCCCGCTGAGTTTAGGGGTTACGTTTCGGTGGCAATGTCCGAGGGAGTACTACCGGCCGATACGTTCTTTCGTCCCCAGGCGGGTTTGACACGCGCTGAACTGGCTCACGCCATGGCGGTCATTGAAACTCGAGCCATTCAGTAAGGCGTAACGATTCTATATCAGCTCCCTCAGGCTGAACTCCTCCACCATTCACGGCGGGGCCGAAAATGGAAGTGTCAGCGCCTTTCGTCTGCAGGGGACTTCGCTCAGATGGTCGATAGCTGACCGTAGTAAACTTTCGTGTCGTATTCAAAAGCTATCGTGCCACGCTGCTGATGTTCCTCGAAGACCTCACGCAATGACGCGATCATTGGTTCGAAACTTGGATGGTCGGGCTCAGGTGTATACGAGGCAGAGAGCACGCGGCCCATCAGGCTCTCGAAGTCAAAGTTCTGAATGTTCTCGAATGCTTCCCGCCGGAACCCTTGCGGAGAAAAAAAGTTAGCGATCTCCCCGGTCACCTTCTCATGTCTGACTTTCTGATAGTCGGCGCCGTATTGCAGCATTAATTGCTCGTAGGCGCGCAGGAAGGGAGTCGAATCCAGTCGGCGTTCGTTCCAAATGAGAGCCACCCACCCTTTCGGCTTTAGCATTCGAGCACATTCCCCTCGAGCGCGTGTGCGGTCAAACCAGTGGAACGCCTGAGCAGCCGTAACGAAATCAATACTGTGTGAGTCGAGCGTTGTTGCTTCGGCGACTCCATTAATGCTCTTAAATTGCGCGTACTTGCTCAGAAGACTCTCAGCCGAGCTCCGCATCCGGGGATTCGGTTCAACACCAAACACCGTGTTGCCATTCCTGAGAAACATCTCAGAGAGTATTCCGGTGCCCGATCCCACGTCGGCCACGATTGAAGCCTCGGTCAATCCGCACTCAGCTCTAAGCAGGTCTATGATGACGCGTGGATACCTGGGCCGAAACTTCGCATAGTTCTCAACTCGGGTTGTGAAGCGACTGACCGAATCTACCATTGCCTCTCCGACTTTGTTCTCGGCAGATTCTAACCGTGAATTGACCGCGCCGCCTAGCAGGCTGCTGAAAAACAAACACGATCCACGACCCACACGAAATGGCTGCCTTAATTCGAGTTATTTCGTGTGATTTCGTGGATCGTTTTGCTGCTTCGATTGCTGGCTCCCCACTTTTCAGCAAGCTGCTAGAACTTGGTTGATTGGGCGATGGAGGGGCTAGTCGCGCGGAAGGAACGACGTTTGCGGGGCTTGATTTTCCGGTGGGTAAAACTTGAGAAACAAACGATGCCCAAGCAGTAATAAGAGAATGAAACCGAATGTTAACGGCAAACGCTTATCTGACTTCACCAGCATCCAGTAGTGAATGACACCCCCAACGCCGGCCACATAAACCAGTTTGTGGAGCATCGCCCAGCGTTTGCCTCCCAGTCGTTTGACCATCCCTTTGGTGGAGGTAATGGCCAGGGGCACCATCAGGAAGAAAGCAGCCATCCCTATAGCAATGAAGGGCCGTTGAGTGACGTCACCGGCAATGCTGCGCAGGTTGAAGAAACGATCAAACCAGAGATAAGTAACCAGGTGAAGCGTGCCGTAGAAAAAGGCGTAAAGACCGACCATCCGGCGAAACTTTACGATCCAGTTTAATCCCGTAATCTTTCGCACAGGCGTTAGCGCCAGGGTAATCATCAGAAATACCAGAGTGAGCATGCCCGTCGTACGGGTAACAAACTCGAGCGGATTAGCGCCCACTTGTTTACGGTAGACATCCCACAGGAGCAGAACGAGCGGCACCAGCCCATTGATAAAAAGAAGGAGTTTTGAGAATTTGGTGTCGTTCAAAATAAATATCAGTCAGTGGTCAGTAGTCCATTGTCCGCTGTCCGGTGTCAGTGGTCAGTGGTCAGTAGTCCGTTGTCCGTTGTCCGTTGTCAGTGGGCAGGAATTGGGTCGTAGGGTGCGCTTGTTGTTGCAACGAACAACTGACCACTGACCACTGACCACTGACTAATTTATAAATACCGCTTTAAGTCCATACCAGCATATAAGTGCGCAACCTGCTCAGCATAGCCATTTAACATAAGCGTCTCTCGCATTCTGAATTCTCCGATGCGGCGCTCCCTTGCCTGGCTCCAGCGCGGATGGGGCACATTCGGATTGACGTTCGAATAGAATCCGTACTCGTTCGGAGCTTGAATGTTCCAGGTCGAGGGGGGCTCTTCTGCGACCAGTTGGATTTTGACGATGGATTTGATGCTTTTGAATCCGTATTTCCATGGGACAACCAGACGGATAGGTGCTCCGTCCTGAGGCGGCAGGGTCTCACCATAGAGGCCGGTGGCAAGGATAGTCAGCGGGTGCTTTGCCTCGTCAAGCCGCAGTCCTTCCACGTATGGCCAATCAAGCACACCCGTTCGCTGATTGGGCATGCGATTCGGATCATAGAGTGTTTGGAAGGCGACATATCTTGCTTGCTCGGTTGGTTCGACCCTCTCCAGGAGCCTAGCCAGGGGAAATCCAACCCAGGGGATAACCATTGACCAGCCTTCCACACACCGAAGCCGATAGACGCGTTCCTCGAGGGGGAAACTCAGTAGCTCGTCCAGGTCAAACGTTCGTGGCTTGTTAACCAAGCCCTCGACGGAGATGGTCCAGGGTTTGGTTACAAACCCCTTCGATTCCGAGGCAACAGAGCCCTTGTCGGTAGAAAACTCGTAGAAGTTGTTGTAGTTGGTTATGTCTTCGAAAGGTGTGAGTTCTTCGTTGACCGTAAACCCATCACCAAGAGCTTCTTCTGAAGTCGGTTTCGCAAAGTCTGCCAGCTTTTCACCTTTAGGCGCTTCGGTTGGCGGCGGATTTAGCCCGCGATAGAGCAATCCCGTCGCAACCGTGGTTGCGGCGAGCGCTGCCCCTCGCATAAACAATCGCCGGTTCAAATAGACCTGCTTATCTGTTATTTCGCTGGCTTTAATATCGTCCGGCTTCTTGATTAGCATCTTCAGTTCGACCCTCGGTAAGCGTTTCACGTTGCCCTGATTAACTACGAGGCCAGCCTGCTCCAGGGTTTTGTCGGTGTCAACCTGATTGAGTGGTTTCCGCTGGGGTTGAGGGCTTTCTGCTGGGGCTGAGCACTCAACCCACCAAACCATCGCGGTAGCCAGTGGATTACGGGATTCAAGCTTGAGTAAGTAATTACATCATAATAGTATCCCGAAGCTATCCCACTCGATCCTGAACGTCGGAAGGTCTACTGATGGAAGATGTGCCCCCAGCACAGGACAGCGGTAGGCCGGAAACTGCCGAGACTACGGAAGCCGCCTCGAGACGTGGAATCCAGTTGCTCAAGTGGGGAATCGTACTGCTGGCCGGGCTCTCGGTTCTCCTCATTCCGACGCCGGAAGGAATCACACCTAACTCCTGGCGTCTTCTCGCAATTTTCGTGGCCACGATTACCGGTTCAATCGTCCGCCCGCTGCCGGGAGGCGCGGTTGTGCTCCTGGGAGTATCTGCAATCGCGCTGACTGGTGTTTTGCCTGTCCGCGACGCTTTATCAGGATATGCCGACCCAATCGTTTGGCTGGTGCTAGCGGCCTTCTTCATGTCGCGAGGGATGATTAAGACAGGACTGGGAAGGCGCATTGCTTTTCTGTTCATTCGAGCTATTGGACGCCATTCGCTGGGACTTGGTTACGCCCTCGTTTCCACGGACATGCTTCTGGCGATGATCATCCCGTCGACTGGCGCGCGCTCAGGCGGGATAATTTTCCCGGTAGCCAAGAGCCTAGCCGAGGCCTATGAATCCAGGCCTGGAGTCACCGCAGGTCGGCTTGGGGCCTTCCTGATGCCGCTTGTTTACCAGTGTGATGTCATCATCTGTGCAATGTTCCTGACTGGTCAGGCTTCGAATGTCCTGATTGCTAAGTTTGCGCAAGAGGTCACCGGAATTGAATTGACCTATTCCCAGTGGGCACTCGGGGCGGTTGTGCCCGGCGTGTTGTCCTTGATCGCTGTTCCGCTGCTTCTGTACCGACTCTACCCGCCCGGGGTTAAACGTACTCCGGCGGCCGCAGAACTCGCGGCTGTAGAACTGAAGCGAATGGGAAGGATGGCCTGGAGCGAGAAGGTGATGCTCGTTGTTTTTGCCCTGGTAGCGGGCTTATGGATGACAACCGTCTTCCACGGAATAAATTATGCAGTTGTGGCTCTGGTCGGCATTTGCGTTCTTTTGCTGAGTGGGGTGCTGAGTTGGGAAGACGTAATTAGCGAGCGTGGCGCGTGGGACGTTTTCATTTGGTACGGAGGCTTGGTGCGCATGGCTGAGGCACTGGGTGAAACCGGAATAACCAAGCGATTTGCAGAAACAGCGGCCGGGTTTACATCGGATTGGGAATGGTGGGCGGCGCTTGCCCTGTTATTGCTGATCTACTTTTACGCGCACTATGGATTTGCGAGCATTACAGCCCACGCGACGGCCATGTATATTCCGTTTCTGACTGTGATTCTGGCAGCCGGAGCGCCTCCTTATCTGGCAGTGCTGTCCCTTGCCTACTTCTCCAATCTTGATGCCTCGCTGACGCACTATGGCACAACCCCGGCCCCAATCTACTTCGGAGCGGGTTACGTTACGCAACGGCGGTGGTGGCTGCTGGGATTGCTGGCTTCGCTGGTCAATATTCCTATTTGGGTAATCTTCGGTTTCTCATGGTGGAAACTGTTAAAACTCTGGTAGCCGAAACACATGTTAGCCACGGATTAACGCGGCTGAAGCGAATCTGAAAAGCGTGATCGCGGATCAGCAAGCCAAAGCTGGAACTCGTGTAAGTATCTGGTCAGGTCTGATCCGCGTTCATCCGCGCAAATCCGCGGCTCATTCTAAAGCTAGGCTCCCTACCAGATAAAGCGAAGTTTGTTCCGTGTGTGTCGGACTCTCTCGATGTGATTTTGCTTTTTGTTAATTCTGAAGCGGAGTTACGGAAAAGGTTTGTATTAATAGCAGTTTGCACGCGCGCGCGGCGTGGTCGCAAGTCTATTGATTAAAAACATTTTGCTGCGTTGGGTAAACTAGTTGTAAGGGGAATGTGTTCATAGTTTTTCTGAAATAGTTGCGGCCGCCAGAATACCTCCTAACAAGTGTTCTTAATCGATCTAATGCTGCTGCTGCTGAGACTGCCGCAAGAATTCAAAAAACTACTAATAGTGGGACCACGCCGAGACGAGCCAAAGTGTTGCGTCAAACAGACGGCGTACGCTTTTGTAAGCGAACCCAAGAATAGAATTTTGTTCGGAATTCATAAGGAGGCGAGAGCCAGTTTTTTTGAAACCAGTCGATCGCAGTGTTGAGATCCATCAGGTGCGTGATCACGTATCCTCTCGGAAGAGAGATGTTTGCATTCGCGATCAGAGAGCTAAGAGTTTGTAAATCAGATCAGATTTACATCCGTGCATCATGGACCAGCTCGGCGCGAAATACAGGTTGCAAAAATTTCATCGATGAATATAATGCGACTCCCTCGCTGGAAGGGAAAGATCGCCAAAAAGAAAAAGTTGAAGTCGGCACTTGGTTTTGGATGTGTTGGTGGGTTACTAGCTCTTATAAATATCTCTCGCGCAGTCCCCGAAACAAACCTACGCAACAACTGATTCCAAAGTTAGTAGGCGCAATTTCAGTGACCTGAAGTTGCGCCGGCAATGTTAGGCGAATCGACCTGGCGACCCCCGGGTTTCTTCGCCAACCAATAACTTCACCGCGAATCCGCAGAGACCGAAGTGGACTCTCCAAGTCCAGCGGCTGGTGGTGACGTGTTCTCCTTCAGCGAAACTCGCGAGCGAGGTGTCCCAGTTTGTTGGTGGAGCGCTGAAATGAAAACAGAATCAGACCTCAGTCCGGAAATGAAAGACTGCCCCCTTTGTAATCAAGCGTTATCGCTGTCTGAGTTTGGGATTTGTCGGGCCCGCAAGGACGGGCGAAACCTTTATTGCAAGACCTGCATACGCAAGAAGGTAACAGATAGCCGCCACGCCTTGCGGGAATACAAGTCCGCACGCCAGCGATACGTAACGCTGCAGTCTTTGGAATCCAACGAGATGTCACTGGCAGACAGCGAGTCGCACGCTGTTGCGCAAGATGTCTCCAGAATAGTCAGCAAGTTGTCGCCCATCGAGCGCGTGCGCGAGGCGATTAAGAAAAATGCTCGGACTCAAAAAGAAATCGCCCAGGAAACGAAGCTCGGGAAAGATGAGATAGGCGACGCGCTGGCGAATCTCCTTTTGTGGACTCATGAAATCCGCACCCAAGTTATCGATAACACGCGGATGTATTTCATAAATGAGTCGCCGAAAGTGGGTTTTTTGCAACCTGAAGGCGGACCGAGGATTCCAAGTCGGAAGCCAGACGTACCAAGTTCGTTCAGTGCCTTGCAAGGGTTAATGCCTGGCAAGAAACCCGAAGGCGAGCCGGAGAAAATTGGCGGTTGGGTGGCAGCCTAAACCCTGGAGAGCCGGTGTTCAATCGTTGAAAGCGTCAAGAACCTCGCGAGCGTGCTCCTCCGGGTTGACCTTCTCGAAAATCTTCTTGATCTTGCCCTTCTCATCGATGAGAAATGTGGTTCGTTTGACGCCCATGTAGGTTCGGCCCATAAACTTCTTCTCGCCGTACGCGCCGTAAGCATCAGCAACGGCGTGATCCGCGTCAGCCAGCAAGGTGAAGGGCAACTTGTACTTGGCGGTGAACTTCTTGTGAGACGCTGCATTGTCGGGAGATACGCCCAGAATCTCGATGCCGCGCTTCTTGAACTGGGAAAATGCGTCCCGGAAGGAACAAGCTTCTTTCGTGCAGCCGGGAGTGTCATCCTTCGGATAAAAATATAACACCACTTTTTGGCCGCGAAGATTCTTGAGACTCACCGTTTGTCCATCAGCGTCGGTCGTCGTGAATGGAGGAGCTACACTTCCTTCTTTAGGCATGAATCCTCTCCTGTTTCGGTCGGATTTAATGGACTGAGTCATACATTCTAGGCTGGAGTTTGTAAGCAGGGCAAGAATTGCCGCAGGTGCGAAATGAAGAAGACCACGAAAAACCAGCACTGGATGGTGAAGCAGGAGCCTGAAACTTACTCCTGGGATAATTTCGTCGCCGACGGAAAAACTGACTGGACCGGAGTAAGAAACTACCAGGCGCGTAATAACCTGCGTGAAATGCAGGCAGGGGATAGGGTACTGTTCTACCACTCAGGCAAAGACAAAGCCGTGGTAGGCGTCGCCGAGGTTGTAAAAGGGGCTTACCCGGATCCGACCGCAGACGATCCTCAATGGGTGGCCATTGATCTGAAGCCGCTCAAGGCCTTTTCGAAGCCGGTGCCGCTTCCCGCGATTCGATATGACAAGCGTCTGAGTGGGCTTCCTTTGATCAGACAGTCGCAACTTTCGGTGATGCCGTTAACTAAGGACGAGTTTGACGTCCTGGTTGCCATGGGCAGCGGCAAAAACCGAAAGAAGTAACGCCACGGATAACATAGCGCGCCTCGAGCGCAACCAAGCCTAGCTATAGCTAGCTGCATGTTCAAGCAGATTGATTACACGATCGTGATTGTCTCCGATATGGCGCGTTCGATTGAGTTCTATCGCGACAAACTGGGAATTCCCTTAAAGTTCCAGTCACCGGACTGGACCGAGTTTCTCACTGGAACAACCACCGTGTGCGTTGATCCGGACAGCTTACCAGTTTCTTTGCCCAGATGATTTCCTGAAAGCAGGTTTGGCTATGGATCCCGTCACTCAGGCCCAGCCGGAGCCACCCACAAACCATTTGCGGTAGCCAATGGATCCCGTAACTCAATGGTTCTGTGCGTTGAATGGTTTCCTGCTTGGCTGATCTAAATTGAGTTTGGAATTGCTAACTGAACAATGTTGGTTCGCTGGAATCGGGCGATGCCTGTTCGGGAGTGGCGAAATCGGCTAGCCGGGGGTACTTTTCGAACAAAGGAAGCGGAGCCGGAACTCGCCGTTCCTCCAGTGTTGATTTGATTTCCAGCGCATTCACCACGGCTTTTCCCAGGAAGTGGTTGTTGGTGATTACGTAAGTCTCTTTAGACTGCTTTGCGACCTCTTTAACTCTCACAATCCAGGGCTCGAGCTCATCCGCCGAGTAGAGGTAATTGTAGCGTTCGTCTCTGACGGCCTCCTCCTTAAACCAATTCTGATAGTTTCGGCCATGCAGGCGAACATAGCCTACCGTTGAAGTAGTCACCGCCGATGGCCTTATTGACTTCTTAAAAATGGGTTGGTCAATGTTGCAAATGCCTACTCCCCTTGTTTCAAGCGCTTCGTAGATGGCTGGGGTGTTCCAGGAAGCATGACGGACCTCGATTATCAGCGGATAATCCTTGAAACGATTAATAAGCTTTATCATATAGGCCCGCTCCTCATCCGTGTTTTTGAACGACCAGGGAAACTGCAGCAACAAAGCGCCCAACTTCCCCGCCTCAGCCAGGGGGTCAATCCCTTCGCGGAAGGTTTTCTCGTCATCATTGGTCGCTTTACCGCGCTCATGCGTAAACACACGATGCAGTTTTGCTGTGAAGCTGAAACCCGGATTGTCAGCAACGCGTGTTGCCCAGGCCTTTGCGCTCGTGGCCGTGGGAGGACGGTAGAAGCTGCTGTTAATCTCGACTGTGTCGAAGAATTTGGCGAGGTAGCTGAGCGGATCGAATCTTGCGCCGGGCTTCTGCGGATAGACAACGCCTTCCCAGTCTTTGTATGACCACCCGGCAGGTCCGATGCGAATCTTGTTCATATCTTAGCCGCGGATTAACGCGGATAACGCGATAACATCCAATCAAGCCGCGTTCTTAAAAGGTAAGACCTTGCCGATGAACCAGCGTAGTCTTACTATCAGCACATGAATTATCAGGGAATGAAGCTGCTCTTTGACCATAATCTCCCGCCAAGTCTGATCCTCCGGCTAGCGGATTTGTTTCCTCACTCGCAACATGTTTATCGCTCCGATTATCTGAATTCACTTCGCTGTGAAGGGAGGCACAAGTCATGCGATTAACCGAGATGGTTTCGTGCTCCGGTTGAGCGGCTAAGCTAAGCCCTAGCATACTCGCTCAGGTTTTGAGCGGGCTACCAAAACAGCCTTTTGACAAAAATCTGATTGTCGGTTTCGAGACAGCCGACGACGCGGGTGTATACCGTCTTCGAGACGACCTGGCAATCGTCCAGACGCTGGATTTTTTTACTCCCATCGTTGACCACCCTTATGTCTACGGACAAATCGCCGCCCTCAATTCGATTAACGATGTTTGGGCAATGGCCGGCACGCCTTTGACGGCGATGGCCATTACCTGTTTTCCAAAGAAGGGTGTCGATCCCGCGATTCTGGGCGAGATCATGCGCGGCGGTCTGGAGACTTTGAACAAATACGGGGTTACCTTGATCGGCGGGCACAGCGTCGACAATGAGCAGATCATGTTTGGTTATTCAGTAACGGGGGTTATCGATCCGAATAAAATCGCTACCAATTCCGGCGCGCGCGCCGGCGATCTAGTCATTTTGACGAAGCCGATAGGCACTGGAGTTATTTCCACGGGAATCAAATGGGGTAAGACGAATGAGATAGTGGCATCAAAATCCGTACAAACGATGTTGACCCCGGGCAGATATGCGGCTGAGGCGATGCGCGAGTTTGGTGTCAAGGGCGCCACTGACGTCACCGGCTTTGCGCTACTTGGCCACGCCTGGGAGATGGCGAAGGCCAGCCAGGTGACGATTGAGTTGGATTCCAGCGCGGTGCCTTTGCTGGAAGGCGCCCTTGAGTTAGCGGCCCAGGGAATGCTAACTAGTGGTGACAAGACAAACCGAGAGTATGTCGGACAGGACATTGAAGTTACCGACTCGATTGGCAAAGAAACTCGCTGTTTGCTCTTTGATCCGCAAACGGCAGGAGGCATGCTGATTTCGATTCATCCTGAGCGCGCGACCGACCTGTTGTCGCGTTTGCGTGAAAACTACTCGCAAGCCCGGCTGATAGGACGTGTATTGGAACGAGGCGCGTATTCAATCAAGGTTAGATAGAACAATGGTTTCAACATCTCAGGACCTGGCAAAGACGGGCACGGGAACATTATCCGAGCTTTACCGCACGGTGCGGGCGCGGACCATGCGAATTGTCGCGCCGCTCGAGATTGAAGACTACGTAATACAGACCGCGGAATTCATGAGTCCGCCGCGGTGGCACATAGGCCATACATCCTGGTTCTTTGAGACTTTGCTTCAGAGTTACCTCCCAGGCTACCAGCCTTATTCTGAAGAGTTCCTTTTCTATTTCAACTCCTATTACGAAGGCTTCGGCGCGCGCATCGAGCGAGCGAAACGCGGGACCAAATCACGACCGACCGTGAAGGCCACGGTCGATTATCGCCGGCGCATTGACGACCTGATGATTGAGTTCCTGGAGAAGCTGGCCAGCGACCCGCAGTCTGACCATGTGCGCTTGCTGGTAAGACTGGGGCTGGAGCACGAGATGCAACACCAGGAGCTTTTGGTTTATGACATCAAACACCTGCTCTGCGACCTGTACCAGCCCGAGATGAAGCCGGCGCCGGCGGCGTCTCGGACAGTTGAGGGAATGGCGGAAGTTGAGGGTGGGTTGTTCTGGCTTGGGTATGGGGCCGAGATCCGTGGGAGGGTGAGTAATGACTTTGCCGCTCCACGCGAGACGCCTGCGGTCCCAGCGTTCGCGTTTGATAATGAAAAGCCCGCGCACCAGGTCTTTCTTCTGGATTTTGCTCTGGACCGTGGGTTGGTAAGCAACGGTGACTTTCTTGAGTTTATGAGAAGCGGCGGTTATCGGGACTTCCGCTGGTGGTTCTCGGAAGGTTGGCAAGAGGTGTCGAAGGAGCAGTGGCAAGCCCCGCTTTACTGGGAAATTCAAGATGGCCAGTGGATGATTCGAGACTTCGACGGTTTGCATCCGGTTGAGAGCAAGGCAGACGAGCCCGTTTCCCACGTCAGCTTTTACGAGGCTTCCGCCTACGCCAAATGGGCGGGGAAACGTTTGCCAACCGAAGCCGAATGGGAGAAAGGCGCCTGCATAGATCCTTCAACTGGAGATAGAAGGGTTTTCCCATGGGGCGACAATCCCGTGGATCAATCCAAAGCGAATCTCTTGGAAAACGAGCTTTGGAGCGTCGCGCCGATGGGCGCTTTCCCGGACGGCCAAAGTCCGTACGGTTGTCAGCAAATGATAGGCGACGTGTGGGAGTGGACGAGTTCGGATTATGTTCCTTATCCCGGGTTCCAATCGGAATTCGACGAATACAACGATAAATGGTTCGTTAATCAGAAGGTCCTGCGCGGCGGCTCTTACGCAACGCCGCAGCTTCACATTCGGTCAACCTATCGCAACTTCTTTCATGCTCATGAGCGTTGGATGATCTCCGGATTCCGCTGTGCGCAGCACACTTAATGGCCCTGATATGAACTTTAGGAGAAATGAAACCTCACATCCTTTACGTTCTAGATATAGTCGCGCCGCATTTTGTACAGGAGATTAATCCAGGCAACGCAAATGAATTTCAGAAGCCGAAGAAGTCAACGATTACCAGGGTCACGGTGACGGGTAGATAATTGTAATGCTGACTACGCTGAGCGAGATTGAAGTGCGTGTGCTGGGCGCACTGGTTGAGAAGCAGCTCACCACGCCGGAGTACTATCCCTTGACCCTTCACGCGCTGACCGTCGCCTGTAATCAGAAGAATAACCGCAATCCCGTAACTGCATACGACGAAAATACTGTTGCTCAGGCTTTGGAGAATCTGCGTGAGAAGAGTCTTTCGTATGTTTTTCATGGCAGCAGCAGCCGAGTGCCCAAGTACAAGCACGTCATGCCGGAAGTGATGCACCTGAGCTCGCCTGAGCTTGCGGTGATGGGGGCACTGATGCTGCGCGGCCCGCAGACGGTGGGCGAGCTGCGCGGCAGCGCTTCGAGATTTCATGAGTTTTCTGGGTTAGAGGAGGTGGAAACGACACTCAATGCGCTAATTTCCAAAGAGCCCGAAACTATGGTTGTGCGGCTGCCGCGTCAGCCGGGGCAGAAAGATGTACGGTTCGTTCACCTTCTTTCTGGGCCCCCAAACTCGGAATTGCTTACGGAACTGGGGGCAAATTCGAAGACCAGTTATCCCAGGCACGGCGAATCCGACAGAGTTGAGAAGCTTGAACAAGAAATCGAGGGTTTGAAAGAAGAGTTTCGAATCCTGCAACAGCAGTTTGAGGAATTCAAGAAGCAGTTCGAATAACGATTCGCCCTCCATGATTCACAAACTGCACTTTCCCCAGCTCCCTCTCTCGCAATTCGTCGAGAATATGTGGCTCGTCCAGAACTTCGCGGCAGGCTACAAACGCGAAAAATCCTTTCCGATGGCGCTATTGAACTGATTATTGATTTAGACACGCAGCCCAAGAGTATTTTTGAAGACGAAGCTTCAGCAGTTCGTGTACGTTCGTGTGATTTCGTGGATCGTTCTGATTTGTCGGACAAGCAAAACGATCCACGAAGTAACACAAGCAAAACGATCCACGAAGTAACACGAAGCACCACGAAATGAGATCAGAAAATGACCAATGAAAAGTAATGAAAAGTAAGAAATGGAAGATGCCTTCTCTTCCCCTGCCTCCTGCTCCTGCCGTCTGCTTCTTCGAACGGGATCGCGTCGCCGTCTAGATTCCACCTCTAGGCCAGCGTTTCATGTGTGCAATTCCCGGCTTCTCGATCTATAATCCCACTTCCATGAATTTCGAAATCTTTCACCCAGCGGTTGTAAGCTGGTTTCAGAAGACTTTTCCATCAGCCACGGCCTCGCAGGAACTCGCCTGGCCGGCAATCAAAGCGCACCGCAACACGCTTATTGCAGCGCCCACCGGTTCGGGTAAAACACTCGCCGCATTTCTTGCGGCTATTGATGATCTGGTTCGGCTGGGCCTCGAAGGAAACCTCGACGACACCACGCACGTCGTCTACGTCTCGCCCTTAAAGGCTCTGAGCAACGACGTTCAGCGAAACCTGCAGATTCCCCTCGAGGGAATTCAGCAGGAACTGCGAGCCGTGGGTCTACCGGAGGTGAACGTTCGCACCCTGGTGCGCACTGGCGATACGCCTGCTGCCGAACGCACCGCGATGACTAAGCGACCGCCGCATATTGTCGTAACGACACCTGAGTCTCTCTACATTCTGCTGACCAGCGATGGTGGCCGCAGAATGTTGCAGACCACACGGACACTGATTCTTGACGAAATTCATGCCGTTGTCGGAGATAAACGCGGTTCGCACCTCGCGCTCTCAGTTGAGCGCCTTGAACAATTGACAAGCCAACGTCCGCAAGACGAAATTAAAAATCAGAAATCACAAATCAAAAATTCCCGCCTCATTCGCGTGGGTTTGTCGGCCACGCAGCGACCCATTGAAGAGGTGGCGCGCTTTCTCGTCGGCTCGGCCGAAATCGAATCTGACGGTCGCCCAAACTGCACCATTATTAATACCGGGCACACGCGGAAACTTGACCTGGGAATTGAGGTCCCGGAGTCGCCCCTGCAGGCAGTGATGTCCGGCGACGTCTGGGACGAAGTTTATGACCGGCTGGCGCAACTCATCAGAGAACATAAAACCACCCTCGTTTTCGTGAACACCCGCCGGCTTGCAGAGCGCGTGGCGCGTCATTTGGGAGAGCGCATTGGCGATGAGAATATCGCTGCCCATCATGGCAGCCTCGCGCGCGAGCAACGGCTGGCGGCTGAGCAGAGATTGAAAGCCGGGGAGTTGAACGCGCTGGTTGCCACCGCGTCATTGGAGCTTGGGATCGATATTGGCGACGTTAATCTGGTTTGCCAAATCGGCTCCACTCGTTCAATTGCCAGTTTCCTGCAGCGCGTCGGACGGTCAAACCACACGGTTGCCGGTTTCCCCAAAGGCAGGATCTTTCCGCTTTCGCGTGATGAGTTGGTGGAGTGCGCCGCTTTGATTGATGCGGTGCGGAGAGGCGAGCTGGATCGGCTCTCGATTCCGGAACAGCCCCTAGATATTCTGGCACAGCAGATGGTGGCGACCGTGTCAGCCGAGGAATGGACTGAAGACGCGCTCTTCGCCATGGTGCGGCGAGCGTTTCCATATCGGAATCTCGAGCGGAAGGATTTCGACGCCATCGTGCGCATGCTTGCCGATGGATTTTCGACAAAGCGGGGGCGCCGTTCAACCTATCTACATCATGACGCTGTCAACCAGCGTTTGCGAGGTCGACGTGGCGCGAAGTTGGCAGCCATCACTTCTGGGGGAGCGATTCCCGACACGGCGGATTATGCCGTGGTGCTTGAACCAGGTGGCCTTGTGATTGGTTCGGTCAATGAAGATTTCGCGATTGAGAGCTTGCAGGGCGATATCTTCCAGTTGGGAAACGCATCGTGGCGAGTGCTCCGTGTCGAGCAGGGCAAGGTGCGGGTTGAAGATGCGGCTGGCCAACCGCCGTCAATACCTTTCTGGCTGGGCGAGGCTCCCTCGCGCACATTTGAACTTTCGGCGGCTGTTTCGCGGCTCCGCGAGGAAATTGCCGAAAGAGTGGTATTTGACTTCAACGGTAACGCGGGTCACGTCCAGACCGCAGAAAGTTTAGGTCAAGCGGATAATGCCGGCCGTTCCAGTGACCTGCCCAGCGAGATACAAAGCGAAGAAGACGATTCGGGAAAGCCCCAGGTTGAACTGAGTGCGGCAGTGGATTGGCTGGCGGACGAAGTCGGAATCTCGCGACCCGCCGGCGAGCAGATGGTTGAGTATCTGGCTGCGGCCAAAGCCTCGCTGGGTGTGATGCCGACGCTCGAAAACATCGTCCTCGAACGTTTCTTCGACGATAGCGGCAGCATGCAACTCGTTTTGCATTCGCCTTTTGGCAGCCGGCTGAATCGTGCCTGGGGCCTGGCGTTGCGCAAGCGCTTCTGTCGCCAGTTCAATTTTGAGTTGCAGGCTGCGGCCACAGAAGATGCCATAGTGCTTTCACTGGGTCCTACCCACAGTTTTCCGCTTAATGATGTTTTCCACTATCTGAATTCGCAAACCGTTCGCGAACTTCTGTGTCAGGCGTTGCTTGATGCTCCGATGTGGAACATCCGCTGGCGCTGGAACGTAACCCGCGCTCTGGCTGTGCTCCGAAGACGTGGCGGCAAGAAGATTCCCGCCCAGCTTCAGCGGATGAACGCAGAGGACCTGCTGACAGCAGTCTTCCCGAATCAAGTCGCTTGCGCCGAGAATCTTACCGGCCAACGTGAGATCCCAGAACATCCCCTGGTGAGTCAAACAGTGCGCGATTGTCTCGAAGAGGCCATGGACGTCGACAGCCTCGAAGCGCTCCTGGCGGCAATCGAACGCAACGAAAAGAACCTCTTTGCCCGCGACCTGCTGGAACCGTCACCCCTTGCCGCGGAAATACTTAACGCACGGCCTTACGCTTACCTTGACGACGCGCCGTTGGAGGAGCGCCGCACCCGAGCCGTGTCTCAGCGACGTTGGCTCGATCCGGCTACTGCAGCGGATCTCGGCAGGCTGGACCAGGCAGCGATCGACCGGGTGCGTGGGGAAGTCTGGCCGCAAGTGCAGAATCCGGACGAGCTCCACGATGCCCTCGTGGAATTGGGTTTCATCACTGAAGCGGAAGGTCTGCTAGGCGAGTTTGCGGTAGACGAAGCTGCGGGCCAGCGTTCGATTTCGAATAACATTGATAAGACGGAGGGGGCGCCTGTCGAGTGGACAGAGTTCCTCAAAGCCTTATCGGGCGATCGACGCGCAGCAATGCTCGATGCCGGGACCGCAGGCGTCTTGCCTGCCGGGGTTACCTCAGAGACCTCCTCAGAGGTTGAGCTTGACGCGGGCAATGCAGGCGATACGCCTGCGGCCCCAGCAGACAAGCAGAAGCTTCTAACGCGCACGCAGACACTTCCGTCGACAAGGCTTTGGGTTGCTGCTGAACGACTTCCGCAGTTGCAGGCCGTCTTTCCTAATGCGATTCTGCAGCCGTTGATTGCCGCACCTGCCTCATTTGTCGAAACCACCTGGTCGTTTGAGGATGCATTGGTCGAACTGCTACGTGGTCGTCTTGAAGCCTTGGGGCCGGTAACGGCAAAGGGCCTTGCTGCCTCGGCAGGCCTGGATGTCAGCGACGTTGACCGCGCCCTGCTGAAACTTGAGGCCGAGGGTTTTGTGCTCCGCGGACACTTCACGCCCGGAACCGAAGAAACTGAGTGGTGTGCCCGGCGACTGCTCGCGAGGATTCATAGCTACACACTGAATCGGTTACGACAGGAGATTGAGCCGGTTTCGAGCGCCGATTTCATTCGCTTTCTCTTGTCCTGGCAGAAGCTTGCGCCCGATCACCAAATGGAAGGACCGCAGAGTTTGCTGGCGTTAATTGAACAATTCGAGGGCTTCGAGGCGCCGGCCGCGGCGTGGGAAGGTGAGATCTTTCCGAGTCGGTTAGTCCAATACGATCCGGCCTGGCTCGACGCCTTGTGTTTGTCAGGCGAGGTGGTTTGGGCGCGGCTTACTCCCGGCGCTACTTCGAAAAACGGATTTGAAAAGTCGCGCTCAGGACCCGTGCGAAGCACGCCCATCGCGCTCCTCAGGCGCAAAAACTTTTCCGTCTGGAATTCGGTATTTCCGCGCCCAGTGATCGAGGAAATGACATTCTCAACAGTCACTCAGGAGGTCTACGATTATTTGAAAGCCCGCGGCGCTTCGTTCTTCTCCGACATCGTTGAGGGCACAAAACTTTTGCGCAGCCAGGTCGAGGAATCCCTCGCTGACCTGGTAGCCGGCGGACTGGTGGTGTCAGACAGCTTTACAGGCCTGCGCGCATTGCTTACGCCCTCACATCGCAAGACCCAAGCGGCTGCCAGAAGAAAACGTCGAGAAGAGGTTTATGAAATGTCGAGCGCCGGACGCTGGAGCATCCTTCAACGTCGTACTGGGACCGCGGACGCCTTATCCGAAAGGGCCGATTTGTCAGAACCGCGAGCGGTAGCGACCGGGTCGAATAGCAGCGCACCTATGACAGAACCGCGAGCGGTAGCGACCGGGTCGAATAGCAGCGCACCTATGTCAGAACCGCGAGCGGTAGCGACCGGGTCAAACACCACGCCCCCCGAGTTAATAGAAAAAGTCGCGCGTATTCTGCTCAAGCGATATGGAGTTGTTTTCAAGCGTTTACTGGAACGCGAAGGTCTGACATTGCCCTGGCGAGTATTGCTCCGTGTCTATCATCGGCTCGAAGCGCGCGGGGAGATTCGCGGCGGAAGGTTTGTGGCTGGAATCTCCGGTGAACAGTTTGCTTTGCCGGAAGCAGTTGGGATGGTGCGCGCAATCCGCCGCGCTCCGGTTAACGACAACATGACTTCAGTGAGCGCTTCCGATCCTTTAAACCTGGTGGGTATCATTACCCCCGGGGCACGCATCACTGCGCACTCATCCAACCGGATTCTCTATCGCGACGGAGTTCCGGTGGCGATGCTCGAATCGGGGGAGACGAAGTTTCTCGTTGAACTAAGCCGGGCGATGGAATGGAAAGCCAAGAGTGCTCTGCTGCGGAAGACTACGCCGCCCGTGCTAAGATCCTACCTTAGTCGTCCCGCATAACTGGCCTAACCACTTACACAGATGAGAAGCCATCCTCGCATCATCCGTGGCGACTTCGAATGGGACGCAGACAAGGCGGAGAAGAACATTGAAGATCACGAGGTGAAATTCGAAGAGGCAACTACCGTCTTTGAGGATCCATTGTTCATTGTCGTCAAAGACCCTGATCATTCGGTTGGAGAGCAAAGATATATTATTATCGGGCAGTCTGAGCTGCGTTGCTATTTGCTTGTGTCGTTCGCTGAGCGTGACACGCGGACACGGTTGATCAGCGCCCGCGAGTTGAATCCAAAAGAGAGAAGAGCCTATGAAAAAAGGAAAGAACGATTCTAGCGATCATCTGCGTCCGGATTACGACCTCGACACTCTGGAAATCGTGGCCTGGGGACCCGGGTGGGCGAAACCCGGGTGGGCGAAACGAAGACTGCTGAGGAGGAAAGGCCAGGCGCGAGCCGTCAATCCGAAGCGGTTGGTCGTGATATCCAACCCGGCACATTCGCGGGCGACCCAAAGAAAAGGCTAATCATGAGCGTCTACCTTCTTGTGCATGATGAAGGCATCCGTGAGAAGGAGTTGTTGAGGTTTCTTGATTCTCGAAAGGAGATTCGGGATTGGATCACAATTCTGCCCGCGTCTGTTTTGCTAGCATCGAAGAGTTCGCTTCGCCAACTGACCACCAAGTTGAAAAAGAAATATCCAGACGCGCAATTTTTGATCACCGAAATTGAAACAACCGAAACCGACGGAATGCTCCCAGAAGAGTGCTGGGACTTTATTAACCCCTAAACGTATCCCTATATTCGACGCACTGTTTTCCGAGAGAAAACATTCCGGAGTTACACTATGCCTGAGACAAATCACATTAAACCAAAAGCCGGTGATCCTCTACTGCTTGTCGGCACAACGAAAGGTGCCTTTGTTCTTCGCTCCGACGTCTCCAGGAAAAACTGGGAAGTCGGCGGACCGTATTTTCCCGGCCGAGCGATCTACGCCATGACTTACGACGCTCGTGACGGACGCAATCGCCTCTGGGCCGCCGTGAACAGCTCTTACTGGGGTTCTTACCTGAGTACCTCGAACGATTTTGGCAAGACTTGGACGGAGCCGGAGACATATGGCGTCAAGTTTCCTGAAGACGCGGAGAATTCGGTCAAACAGATCTGGCAGATTGTAGCCGGTAACGCCGCGGAGCCGAACGCACTCTACTGCGGGATCGAGCCTGCGGCCTTGTTTAGATCGGATGATGCCGGTGAGACCTGGTCGCTCGTAAAAGGACTTTACGATCACCCGCATCGCCCGCAATGGCAGCCGGGCGGTGGTGGGTTATGTTTGCACACAATACTGCCCGATCCTGCTAACAAGGAGCGCATGCACATTGCGATTTCCACCGGGGGCGTCTATCGCACAGATGATGGCGGAAAAACCTGGGAGGTTCGCAACAAGGGCGTCCGCGCGCAGTTTCTGCCGCCCGACCAGTGGTATCCTGAGTTTGGCCAATGCGTACACAAGATCGTCAGTCATCCGTCAAATCCCAAACGCCTCTTTCTGCAGAACCACTCGGGACTTTACCGGAGCGATGATGGCGGCGACTCCTGGCAGGACATCGCTAATGGTGTCCCGTCGGATTTCGGATTCGCGCTGGAAATAGATCATCACGATCCGAACACGGCCTACATCGTTCCGCTCGAATCCGCTGAGTTTCGCTGTACTCCGGAAGCAAAGCTGCGCGTCTATCGCACTCGGAACGCTGGGGAGTCGTGGGAGCCGCTCACAAACGGGCTGCCGCAGACGAATGCCTTTGAGACCGTGCTTCGCGATGGGATGGCTGGTGACACGCTCGATCCGGCCGGACTCTATTTTGGTACGCGCAATGGCAAGCTCTTCGGTACGAAGGACGGAGGTGAGTCGTGGAGCGCGATCATGGAAGGACTGCCGGCTGTGGTTTGTGTTAAGACGGCCGTGGTCTAACGGTCTTTATCAACGAGTCCCACGCAAATCGCGAATCTACACAAGACGACATAACCAAGGGAAGAATGATGAAACTAATCATTTCTTTATTGCTGGTCGGAAACCTAACCCCGCTGTTTGCACAGGCGAAACCTGCTCCGGCGTTCAAGATGGTGGAGTTCCACATGGCGCTGCTAAAACGCGGACCGCAGTGGACGGACAAGAAAACGCCGGAGAGAAGGGCGGTCCTTACACAGCATTTCGCCTACTTCACCAGCTTGATCGACTCGAGTAGAGCGGTTATCGGTGGGCCGCTTACAGATGAGGGTGAGATTCTAGGAATCTATGTCTTGCGCGCGAAATCGTCCAGCGAAGCCCGTGAGTGGGCGGATGCCGATCCGGCGGTGAAGGCAGGTTACTTCACAGTCGAGATGCATCCCTGGTGGTCGGAAGAAGTCATGAAAAAAGCCCCTTCGCCAATGAAGATGACTACCGTCTACATAGGCTTTCTGTCGCGTGGCGCCAAGTGGACGCCGGAGAAAACGGCTCAAACCGAAGAATTGCAGAAAGCGCACATGGCGAACATCAACAGATTGGCAGAAACGAAGAAGCTGGTTGTTGCCGGCCCCTTTGGCGTCGACGGTAAACTGCGCGGGATTTTCGTTTTCAGAGTTGCCTCATTGGAGGAAGCGAAGGAACTGGCAGCGACTGACCCGTCGGTGCAGGCTGGGAGGCTATCAATCGACATGCATCCCTGGCGTGTGCCGGAAGGGATACTGCCTTGAGTCAGTGGTCAGTAGTCAGTTGTCAGTTGTTCGTATTTGTACTTAGTGCTTTGTACTTTAAACTTCTCATCAGCAATTGATGCTTTCGGCGCAGGGGGCAATCTAAATTACACAACCAAGTACAAAGCACAGTACAAAACACGAATAACTGACCACTGACCACGGACAACTGACAATTGCTATGGTCACATTCAACATCGCCGGCTTTCTAGCGGATTTCACTAACGGACTTAGTGAGATAGCGGTGAACTCCTCGCCCACGACTGTTGGCGAAGCTCTGCATGAATTGTGGCAATTACACATAGGCCTGCGTGATCGCGTCGTTAATGAACAGGGTCAACTGAGAACGCATGTGAACATCTTTGTCGACGGCGAAAACATCCGCCGTAGGCAACTCCTCGACACGCCCATCTCCGGACGAACTGAAATCACGATCCTGCCCTCTGTCAGCGGCGGAAACCATTCGTGAATCGTCAATCCGGTAATCCCGGGTTGATAATGCTGTTCTTTGGTCTGGCAGTCATCCTCAACGGTCTGATGTTTACGCTTCCGCGCAAGCAGGTCATGGACCACGCGGATGAAGCTCTGGCCCAGAAGGCCTCGACTCAGGGCTCAAGGCCAGCATTGCAGCAACCGGCTTAGTCCCGGAACCACCAACGAATGCGCTCAATTCGGGCGAGCGAACTTTGGCCTCCGTTACCGAACACACCACCCACCAACTGAAAACTACCCGATAATCTTTGTAAGAAAATCAACTGCTGAAGGCAAGCGTGGTGGCCCCCTCAAGGCTGACATGCAATCTGGATAAGTTCACCTGGCTTAATAGTGGGCAGGACACTCAGTACTTTTGGAATGAGTTGGATCGTATGACGCAATTGCGTACTTTCGGCGTGAAGTACTAAGACGGATATGTCGAGGTTTGAGAGTTGTTGCTGGAAGATTAGGTTGCGGTCCCCGGTGATGAAAACGTCAAAGTCCCGCTCAGCTTTTCTCAGCAAAGCGCCATTTGTTAAACCAGCCCAACCAAGTTTCTGAACGGAGACGCAGTCGTGACTGGAGAGCGCGCGGCAAAGGCGCCAGTCAAGGCATTCGTCAATCAGGATCCGCATTCGTGAGGACTTCAGACAGTTTCTAGCATTTTGAGCTTTCCCGCCTCGATTACTGCTATGACTTGCTCGCGCTTTACGGTGGGAAAGGCAATAAGGAAATCGTCTACGGATTCACCTCCTTCAAGAGAATCAATGAGGTTCTGTAAAGGCACGCGAGTACCAACGAAGACAGGAGTACCGCCCATTGTTTCTGGGTGCGAATGAATGACACCTTTGAGTTCCTGCTCGGTCATTGAGATAAATATAGCAACCCTATTCCCCGGCGCACAACTGTCTTAGCGGAGAATTGAACTTAAGCTCTAAAATCACGGATGTCTTTAAACGGCGTATCAGGATTGGTAAAGTCAGGACGATAATAATAAGCCGCGCCGTCAAACTCCTGCATCCAGCCTGATTCCATTCCCATCTCGTCAAGAGCAGACACCGCACGCAGCCACTCTGACTCGTTGATTCGCCGCGAGAGCAGAATGTGGCGCGGATTCGTTGCAGCCTGGTTTGTCGGATAGTACTGGGCCATGAGGGAAACAGCCACTCGAGGACTGAGCGTGTCTCTGATCCATTCAAGTGATTCCCGCACGCCACCAATGTCGTTAGGCAAAACGAGCAGACGGATCACCAGGCCGCGTTTGAGCAAGCCATCTTCTCCCAGGAGCAGCTCATCGCCGGTTTGCCGGTGCATCTCAGTAATTGCCAGCCGCGAGCATTCCTTGTAGCCCTTAACTTTCGAATAGAGATAACCCGCTTCATCCTCGGCATATTTGAGATCGGGCAGATAGACGTCCACGATGCCGTCGAGCAGTCGTAGCACTTCCACGGAATCGTAAGCGTTGGTGTTGTAAACGATCGGGAGTTGCAAACCCTGCCGGGCAGCGCTGAGAATTCCCCGGGCCATCTGCGGCGCGAAGTGGGTTGGCGAGACGAAGTTGATGTTATGACAACCCTGCGAAGCGAGTTCGAGCATCATTGCCGCCAGTCGGTCGTGAGTGACCTCGTTTTTGATCTGTTCTTTGTGAGTTTGGGAGATCTGGTAATTCTGGCAATAGACGCAACGCAGGTTGCAGTTGCCGAAAAAAATGTTGCCCGCGCCGTGCGTGCCCACCAGGGCAGGTTCTTCACCGAAATGCGGCGTATAAGAAGAGACGATGGGTAGCTTACCGGAATAACAGGCGGCGAGTTCATTGTTGAGTCGATTGTTAAGGCAGTCGCGCGGGCAGACCGTGCAGCGTTCAAGTAATGCTTCCAGCATTTCAACTCGCCGCACGAGTTCTCCCGATTCCAGTAGAGAAAGGTAAGAAGGTTTGTTCATCTAATCCTGCGCCCTGGCCCCCGACACCTGATACCCGACACACGGCGTCTGCCTTTTATTTTTGTCTTCTGAAGTGAACGAAGTGCGGCTTATGATGCTCGACTAAATCAGCGGGCGCGACCCGAGTAGTTTGCCTCCAGATGAAATCCATCTCAGCATGAATCGTACTGAGCGCCAGACGCGCCTCGAATATCAGCAAGATACTGCCATAGAAAAGAAAGCATGCGCCCAGCATACCGATGATTACTGGTGTTCCCTGGTTTCTCAGCATCTCTTCCAAACGATCCGATAGTGCTCTAACTCGATCTACGACCCGGCCCAAGAGACATCATAGCCAAGGCTAGCACTAAACTTAGGAGTGTGGTCGACTTGTGCATTTTAAGGTTTCCTTGCGACCGGCACCGGGGCAAGTCCCGGGCTGCCAAGTCATCCTGTAAATCTTGTTCATCCTGTCTAAGTTTTTGAGCTTTGAAGAAAGTCATTCGACAGGATTTACAGAATTTACAAGATTAGCCCTCTTGGCCGCGGATTAACGCGGATATCCAAATCTGAAAAAGAGTGATAGCGAAGCTGCAAATCAAAGCTAACGCTTCTTCAAGTGATATGGTCTTGATGTGAGCCGCGTTCATCGTCGACACTCCGCCGGCTCGTTCAGGCTTTAAATTTTTCGCTAAGGCTTGCTGCTTCTCCTGCTTCGTCGCCGCAAGGGGCGCTTCCTGGCTGGCGGCTCTTTCGTTGCCGGCGCCATGGATGAACCCTCTTTCTTCTTCTTTGGTTTCATCTGCTCCTTGATTAAATCAAGCACCATCTGCGGTGGGACGTCGGCGCGCAGCACTATCTCATTCTCCTGATGAGTAATGGAGAGTGCCTTGAACAGTGACTGTGCTAACGGGTCAGGCACTGATGAGGTGGCCTGTCGCAGCAGACCATTAATCAAACTGTTTATTATCTTTGCCGTGTCCGGATTGTCGGCGTTCAGTGCGCCGCGCAACATGAAGTTGGCAGCATCCATCGTTAGTGCCGCATAAAAGTCGCCAAACTTCGAATCACAACGCGGCGGTCTGGCATTAGCTTCCGTGCCCAGCAGGCCAAAAGTCTTACTGAAAGACGTTAACGGCGTCCCGGCAATACTAATCAGGGCACTTGGATCGCGCAGTAGGGAATTGAGGCTCTCGGAGCTGATTCGTTTGCTGCCTTCTTCGGCGTCAATTGCGGCCTTCAAATAGGCGGTTGAGCCTACGGCAATGGTGGTGGCGTTGATTGGAACAATCGCCACTTCTGAAAGCGACTTGAGTAAGGGATTCTTCTCCGCTTCCTTGGCGATCGGGCCTATCGTCATCAGACCGAGGGTCTTCGCTCCATATTTCTCCTCGCGCAACTGTCCGTCTGAGGCCATCCTGGCCAGCGCCATCAGGGAGTCGGAACTGAAATCACCACTGGCAACCGCCATAAATTCTGGCAGCATAAAAGTCAGGTCTGCGGTCGGCTTCCTAAACCTGACCGCGACTACTACGTAGTCCACATTCGATGGATCCACGCCGGCGAATTGTTTCATTTGCGCGAAAGTTTTACGCATTTCCGCCAGCTCCTTTTCCGGCATTAGCCGAGGTGCTGCTTCGTTTAAGATGCGACGCGAGTTGATGAAAATGAGCGTGTCTGTTTCGGGCAAGGCCGCCAGAGCACCAAGTATTGTTTGACTGAGAGCACTATTTGAATCTGCTCTCAGCACCCTCGTCAGGGGAAGTGTCTGAGTGTTTTGCGCCGGGGCGGCGGTGCCCATCGCCAATACCGAAAGGATTAATACGAGTGGATGGGAAATGATTTTCTTCACTAGGTGGGCCTCCATTTCAAGTTTCACCTATCTTCACACAAGATAGCGCCAGAGTCATTGTCAAGGCAGGAGGCAGGAGCAGGTGGCAGAGTGCAGACGGCAGGAAGCAGATGAAAGATCGCAGACGACTGTTTCTTCTTGAAAAAATAAGTCAGGGGTCGATCTGTCTTGCCGCCTGCTCCTGCCTACTGTCTCCTGTTTGGCATCGCCATGAGCGCGCTACGGCTCTCGGTTCTGTAACAACATCGGCACCTTCCCAACCTCGTTATAGCGAAAGCAACTAAGATTGTGGTCATTGACCAGCCCAACGGCTTGCATGAAAGCGTAGCAGATCGTTGAGCCGACGAACTTGAACCCGCGTTTCGTCAGGTCTTTACTCAGCGCGTCCGAGAGAGGTGTCCGCGCGGGAACAGGGGCTCCGCGTTTTCGCTTTAGCGGCCGGTTATCCACCCAGCGCCAGATGTACTCGTCAAAGCTGCCAATCTCCTGCTGCACCGCAATGAACGCTCTGGCGTTCTGAATCGCGGATGCAATCTTCAGACGGTTGCGGATGATACCCGCATTATCCAGGAGCCGTTCGACCTTACGTAGGTTGTACTTTGCTACTTTCGCAGGGGCGAAGTTATCAAACGCTGCGCGATAGTTATCACGTTTCTGCAGGACAGTTTCCCAGCTCAGTCCGGCCTGAACGCCTTCCAGAATGAGAAACTCAAAGAGTCTGCGGTCGTCATGGAGCGGTACGCCCCACTCCCGGTCATGATAGGCGATCGCCAGATCAGTTCTGGGCCAGGGGCAACGTTTCAGCATTAGGTCTTCCCCAGCCGGCCAGCCAAACTCGCGACCACCGTTACCAGTTCTCTAGCTTCCACTGGTTTGACAACGTGCGTGTTGTAGCCTGCCATGATCGCTCGCATGCGATCTTCCACTCTGGCGTAACCTGTCAGAGCAACGGCAGGAAGACGCTTCTCACGGCCTGACTCTCTTCTGCGTACTTGCCGAATCAAGGCATAGCCGTCGGTTTCCGGCATGGCAATATCGCTGATCAACAAATCAAACTGGGACTCCTCGAGGGCGGTGAGCGCCTCTGCGGCGCTGGTAACTCCGGTCACGCTGGCGCCATGCTGAGTGAGATCCATTGCGACGAGATCCAACGTATCCTTTTCATCATCGACGACAAGGATACGCAGATTTTCGAGATTGGGCAGCTCTGGTTCCGAGTCTTTGAAAGCGGTGATAGCGTCCGCCAGAGCCTCGGGTCCTAGTTCGCCACTGGGAACACGAAGCTTTAAAGTAAAGATCGCGCCACTGCGGTCGGTGCGGTTCTCGGCTGAAATAGTTCCTCCGTGAAGTTCTACCAAATGGCGAACGATAGCCAGACCAAGTCCCAGACCACCGTGCGTCCTGGTGGTGGTGCCATCGGCCTGGCGGAATCGCTCAAAGACGTGTGGTAGAAAAGCAGGATCAATCCCCGGACCGTTATCGCTCACCTGAATCTGTACATGACCACTATCATGGCTCAAGCGGACTTCCACTTTTCCTTCACTGGGCGTGAACCTCGCGGCGTTTGACAGAAGGTTCCATATAACTTGCTGCAGACGATCCGCGTCGCCCGGTACGATCCGTAGTCCGGCATCGATAATGGTCTCAATGTTGATCGCTTTCGCTTCGAGCGCTGGCCGTACGGCGTCGAGAGCCGCATCAACCACCGCGACCAGATCTACCGGCGCGAGATTCAGTTGTAGTTTGCCCGTAATCACTCGCGATACGTCGAGGATGTCCTCGATAATCTGTTTCTGTGACCAGGCATTGCGCTCTATTACCTCCAGGGCATGGGTGGTGCTGTCCTCGTCGAGCCGTCCTGAGCTCAACATTCGCGACCAGCCAATTACGGCATTTAGAGGTGTGCGTAACTCATGCGAGAGAGTAGCCAGAAACTCGTCCTTGAGACGATTGGCCTTCTCGGCGTCGGCCCGGGCTGCCCTTTCTCGTCCAAGTAGCTCGGCGCGTTCGTCCTCGGCCCGCTTACGTTTCGTAAACTGGCCAATTTGTCCCCCGATACTGGCAGCCAACTGTAACAGTTCATCGTCAGGTTCCCTGTGCTCTCTGCTAAAAAAATCGAGCACCCCTAAAACTTCATCGCCGAGAAGTATCGGGAATCCAAACGCGCTGACAATGCCTTCCTGGCGGGCTACTGACGCACGCGGGAAGTTCCGGTCTTTGGCGAAGTAATCGCGGCGGGAGGGCGCGCCTTTTTCCCAGATGCGGCCGGGCAGACCCTCTCCTCTTTTGAACGCCACATTGCGCGTAAATTTCTCGAATTCATTTACCGCGGTCTTCGAAGCCGTGTAGAAATCGATACAACGCATTACCTGAGCGTCGTGATCTATGGTCCACAAACCGCCGGCGTCCCATTCCAGTCCCCTGCAGGTTACCTGCAAAATTCTGCGGGCGCTTTCAATGAAGTCGGCGGACTCCGAGAGTATGCGAGTGACTTCATACTGGAGCGCCAGCCTGCGCCGCGTTTGCCTGCGATAAGTAATGTCACGAGTAAAACAGCGAGTGTGTACAAACCTGTCCTGCTCGCGGAATACACTCGAATTAATGCGCACGTGCTTGATCGAGCCATCCTTGCAGCGAAGACGAGCGTCATAATCACTCAACACCTCTCCAGCCTGAAGACGATTGAGAATGTCTTCTATAGCCTCCTGATCGACATGAAAGTTCGCGATGTTCCGACCGACATACTCTTCTCGCGAGTAGCCAAGCAAATCGAGTTCGGCCTGGTTAACACGAAGCACCGTTCCGTCCGAGCTCACCCAGTGCAAACCGATGGCGGCGTTTTCAAAGAAATCCGTCAGCTCCGCTTCACTACGGCGCAGTTCATCTTCGGCTCGCTTTCGTTCGGTGACGTTGCGTTTGATGCTTACGTAGCAGATGGGATCTCCGGAACCATCTCTGGTAGTGAAAGCAGAAATTTCAATGTACCTGATCTCTCCTGCTTTCGTATGGCTTATTGCTTCGCCGCGGTAGACTCCTTTCTGCGCCAGTTCGCTACAGATGCTTTCAAAGGCTTCTCGACCCATATGTATAGCCGGAGTCTGGCCCAGAAGTTCTTCGTGGGAGTATCCAAAAAGATCTCGGTGTGCGGCGTTCTGCAGTAAATAGTAGCCTTCAGGGCTGATAATCGCTATCGGTTCATTGGAATGATTGAAGATCTCCCGGTAGAGCTCCGGACCTAACTCCGGCGCCTTTGAAGCAATGGGTTTAGCAGCTCTGTAACCTTTAGCCATAGTTGCTCGCCAGCCGGGAAAATAGCGATCAGGGGATTGAGCGATTCGATGAGGGGTAGGGAAAAACCACCAAACAGCCTGATGAAGAACTGGCAAGATACGTGCCGACACCTCTCTTATAATTCAATGACAGCGCGCCAACTATGGATTTCTATGAGCATTTGGGACTAAGGGGGCAAGATACGTGCCGGCACTGGTCCATTAAAGTCAGCACGCGGAGTGAAAACTCTAGAATTCCATAACGATTTCGGGATTTCTTCTCTTGCGGCTGATAATCCTCCGCCTGGGAAACTCCTGAGTGATTGCATCTGGGACAAGTCGCAGAGTAGTTGCCGTTCAGTTCTGATTCACCGCTGGTTGGATCGTGAAAAATAGGCGAGGGCTTTTTCAGCGATGCAAGTGCTCCAGGGATACCATTTAGATTGACTTGTTGTAACCTTCCGATGTAGAAACACTTCGGATTCCTAAGAACTATAATCGACACCTCGCTTACAAAGTCTGTCAGGGCTGGGTAATTCCCCCCTCTAAGAATGAAAGGAGATTCAACAATGGCATTACGTTTAGGCGACACTGCACCCGATTTCACCGCGGACACAACCGACGGCTCGATTCGTTTTCACGAGTGGATTGGCAATAGCTGGGCAGTGCTTTTCTCTCATCCAAAAGACTTCACCCCGGTCTGCACGACCGAGCTTGGCTATGTGGCTAAATGCAAACCTGAATTCGATAGCCGCGGCGTTAAGGTCATCGGTTTGAGTGTCGATCAGACAGACTCGCACAGCAAGTGGGCCGAAGATATTAAAGAGACGCAAGGCACTGCACTCAACTTTCCGATCATCGCAGATCCGGACCACAAGATCTCCGAACTCTATGACATGATCCATCCGGAGGTCAGTGATGTCTTCACCGTACGTTCGGTCTTCGTCATCGGCCCTGACAAAAAGATCAAACTCATGATCACCTATCCGGCAAGCACGGGTCGCAACTTTGACGAGATCCTGCGCGTCATCGATTCACTTCAGTTGACGGCGCAGTACAGCGTGGCGACACCCGTCAATTGGAAGGACGGCGAGGACGTGATCATCGTGCCATCACTTTCCGACGAGGCCGCGAAGGAGAAGTTTCCGGGCGGATGGAAAGCGCCAAAACCGTATCTGCGCATCACGCCCCAGCCGAATAAATCCA